>CASDYX010000013.1 GCA_949286215.1 uncultured Pseudomonadota bacterium | reverse complement strand
TTAGTGGTCTTGCTTCGTAGGTTTCGCTTATTTATAAGCTCAACAACTTCACTTCGGTCAAGCGTTTTATAACCTTAGCGTCGGTTGCTATCGCTTTCCTCGCTAAGTAACAAAACGTTTCACCACACTAAAAAAAGCTCCTAATGGAGCTTTTGTTAGTGGTCTTGCTTCGTAGGTTTCGCTTATTTATAAGCTCAACAACTTCACTTCGGTCAAGCGTTTTATAACCTTAGCGTCGGTTGCTATCGCTTCCCTTGCTAAGTAACAAAACGTTTCACCACACTAAAAAAAGCTCCTAATGGAGCTTTTTTTAGTGTGGTGCCCTGGAGAAGACTTGAACTTCCACTGCCTGAGGCAACATGCACCTGAAGCATGCGCGTCTACCAATTTCGCCACCAGGGCTTAAATTCGCTTTCTCTTTTAGCTTAATTCTTACTAAATTGCAAGAACTTATTTTAAAATTTCTTCCAGATAGCCATAAGAGTCAAGTAAGAGATAACTGCCTAAGCATAAGCGATAAATGACAAATGGTAAGAAGGTTGATTTTTTTAACCACCACATGATGATGTAAATGGCTAAAATTGAAGCGATAAATGAGTAGGTGATGCCGTCCATCGCATACATCAATTCCATGATGTTTCCTTGTTGGTATAAATCCCAACCTACCAATACGCCGGCACCGGCGATTGTAGGAATTGATAAAAGCATGGCAAATTTAGCAGCCTCTCTTCTTTCTAGACCTAAGAAACGTCCCATGGTGATGGTGATGCCGGAACGGCTAGTGCCAGGGATGAGTGCTAAGCATTGTGCAAGACCAATTAAAATAGCATCTAAAATGCCTAAATGTTCAATCTTGCGGATGGTCATTCCTATTTTGTCGGCAATGAACAGAACAATGCCAAAGCCCAGCATGGTCCATCCAATGAGACGGGCGCTACGGAGTTCGTCTGTTCCGTTTTGTACTAAGAATAAGCCAGCAATTACGGCCGGAATTGTGCCGATGATGATGAGCCAAGCCAGTTTTGAACCGGGGTTTTTGAAATTTGGAATACAATAGCTCTTCAAAAAGCCTTTGACCATTTCCCAGATGGTTTCTGAGAAATATATCATAACGGCAATGATGGAACCGACATGGACGGCAACATCAAGCGCTAAGCCTTGATCCGGAAAAGTGGTGAATTTGGAAAACAAAATCAGGTGTCCCGATGAACTAACAGGCAAAAATTCCGTCAGTCCTTGCAGGGCAGACAATAACATTAAATGGATATCAGTCACGTTTATGCTCTTTCTTTTATGCCAAAGACGCTACAAATTCTTTTCTTTAAGGCTATGGGAGATATCGGTTTGATAACATATTCCTTTATGCCTAAGTTTTTGGCGTCTAATACGGTTTTTTCTTTGGTATCAACGGTTATCATGATGATTGGAATATTGTTAATGCCGTTTGCGGAGATTTTTTTGATGTCTTGCACAAATTCTATTCCGCTTTTTTCGGGCATAACTTGGTCTAACAAAATTAAGTCTATCTTATAGTTGGCAAGTATTTCCATTGCCTCTCTGGCTGATGCCGCTTCTTTGACCGATTTGATGCCGATTTGGTACAGTGCGGTTTTGATAAATGTCCGCGAAAACTTATCATCATCAATACTCAGGCAAGAGATACTATCTAAGTCTAGAGGTCTGTTTGTCATTCCTTATATTCCAATTTAAAAGGTTTTTGTTAGCTCTAACATATAACATAAATGTTAATGCTTTATAAATTCGTGCAATTTTTATTGATATCAAATCGCAATAAGGATTGCGGATTAAATCTAACTCCGTTTAATGAGGCGCCCCAATGTAGGTGAGGGCCGGTGGCGCGTCCGCTTTTGCCGGAATAAGCGATTATATCTCCTTTATGAACTCGTTGACCTTGTTTGACGGCTACCGAATCCAAGTGTGCATAAATGGTGGAGAGGTTTTGTCCGTGGTCTAAAACCACCATGGTGCCGGAATAGAAATATGGTCCTTCATTCATGGTTACTATGCCGTCGGCAGAGGCTTTAATCGGTGTTTTCATCGGAGTAGCAATGTCTAGCCCTTGATGAGAGTTCATTTTTTGACCATTCATAATTCTTTGTCCGCCAAAGGTGCCGCTGATTCTGCCTCCTTCCAAGGGACGGATAAAGCCGTTTTTCCAAAGCGGTGTAGTGCTTTGTGCGGATAAGGCTTTGCCCAAATCAGTTCTTTCTTTTTGAATAGCTTTTTGCGCAGATGCCGGCGGATTTACCTTTTTAGGTGGAACGCCTTTGATGTTTTGAATATCCCATTTGGTGGGCGCAACTTTTATGTCCCAAGATTTTTGGGTGCCGTCTTTATAGGTGATGGTTAATTTTTGAGAGGCTTTCTCATCTCGTCCAAAAGCCAAAATGAAGTTGCCGTCCGGTGTAGCTTGATATTCTTTTGTGCCTAGTTTGATGATGTGGGCATTGGTTTCATGTCCGGAAATTAATTCGCCTTGGGCAAGTTTGCCGCATAAGGTAAGAGCCGATGCGTTTTGTGCATTCAAGCACAAGCTAAAGCCTATCAAATAAATCGCCTTGCAGTTCATTTTTCTTTCCTATCGGTTTGGTTTTGAGTGAGCCGTCTATAAAGTTGATTTCCAATGAGGGGCAGTTTTTGGCTTGCTCCAAATTGTAGATGGTTTTGCCACGGGCGTTTTTGACCCAAGCAAAGCCTCTGGCTAATACAGATTCAATCGAGACGGAATCTAATCTTAAGTTGAGGTTTTTGAGTGCGTCGGTTTGTTTTTCGATAATGTTTTGAATATAGTAGGGACGGAGGCTTATTCTCTCAATTTGATTGTGTTTGTTGTTGATGAGGTTAGTAAAAGACAGATTAAGTCGTTCAATGCGGTCATCAAACTTTTGCTGGTTTTCTTGCAGAATTTGCGCCAAATTGGGAATGCCTCGACCAAGACCGATAAGGATGTTTTGTCTTTCAGCCATATAGTGAGTGATGCTGCTTAGCATACGTCCTTGGAGTGTGAGCATGCGGGCTTGCAGTTCCGATTTGACGGGAACTGCAAATTCAGCCGCGCCGGTCGGGGTTGGGGCGCGCAAATCCGAAACATAGTCAATGAGCATGGTGTCGGTTTCGTGACCAACGGCTGAAATTATCGGAATTTCCGAATCGTAAACTGCGCGAATAACAATCTCTTCATTAAATGGCCACAAATCTTCCAGACTTCCGCCGCCGCGAGCCACAATCAAAACATCGGGGCGTTTGATGTCGCCCTCTCGCGGTAGAGCGTTCATTCTCTTAATGGCGGCTGCAATCTTTTCGGCAGCTCCTTCGCCTTGAACAGGCGCCGGCCACAGAAGAATGTGTGAAGGAAAACGATCGGTTACACGGTGGATAATATCACGAATTACGGCACCGCTGGCAGAAGTGATGACACCAATGGTATCAGGCAAGAAAGGTATTTTCTTTTTGTGGGCTTGGTCAAACAGACCTTCGGCGGCAAATTTTTGCTTACGTTCTTCTAAGAGCTTGAGCAAAGCTCCGGTACCGGCAATTTCCAAATTTTCAATAATTAATTGATAGGATGATTTGCCGGCAAAAGTGGTAATCTTACCCGTGGCGATGACTTCTATTCCGTCTTCAGGCTTAAAGGTTAAGCGGGAGGCAACGCCTTTCCATATAACTGCGGAAAGTACGGCGTTTTCATCTTTGAGGGATAAATACCAATGTCCGGAATCGGCTCTTTTGCCACCAAAAATCTCGCCCTTCACACGGATGTGGTTAAAGGTGGTTTCAACACAGCGTTTGATTTCAAACGAAATCTCGCTGACACTAAATTCTTTCTCCTCTTTTTTGGGGGTGGCAGAGGGGGCTAAATCAAATAAATTTTCCATTTTTATGACCTGTTTTAATTTTAAGCCAAGTGTAAACGGATTATGCGGTTTTGTTAAGCGGAATATGTCGTTTTTCCTAAGGGTTAATTGGAGCAATATATGAGGGATATTTAAAACCTTGGCAAATGAAAAAAGTTGTGTTATTTAAAATTCAAAATTTTATTATTTATTGCAAAACTTATTATTCATTTTAAATCTTATTAGCTTATGAAAAAAGAAGAAAGATTACGCAAACTCAAATTGTTAAATGAGTTTTGCCAGAAAAGCGGGTTGAAAGAAAATGAACTCGAAGAGTTGTTTTGGGATGCTCAGAAAATTGCTCAAGGAGCTTCGTTTGATATTTATTATGACGACGGCGAAATTACCAAGCGCATTGATTTGAATAAGACGCCTTTGGCTTATCGTTATGACGATTGCTGTTGTAAGTCTATTTGGCTTGTAGCGCAAACCTTGAAAAATGCAACTAGGCAAGAAGCCTTGGCTTATATGGAAAAGTTGCCGAAAATTTCTTCTCATCCGTGGCGAATCTTAGAGTACCAGGAAGTCGGCTCTCTTTTGAATGCTATGTCACGAGCAAGACACAGAGTTCCGTTTGAAGTTCATACAATTCAGAAGTTCTTTGATTTACCGAACTTTATGGACGATTTTCTCGATGAGCGCGATGCACAATTGGGATGTGTGGATTATGATAGTCGGTTGACTGCGGCTTATTGGTATTTTCCGGATAGCTACTGTACCGGAGTGGAAGAAACAATGAAACTTTGTTGGTGGCCGGCATGTGATGTTGACTAAAATTGAAGTGTTAAAAAAAGCCTGTTCTTTTATTAGAGCAGGCTTTTTTGTGCCTTACAGGGTTTTTTATAGATTTTAGTTTTATTCGGTGATATATATTTTCTTGACATATTTTGTCTAGTAAACTAATGTTAATGCTATGAATTTATTATTGTATAACTTAAAACCTTATCATTATGGGAGAAATTTTAGCTTGGCTGCTTTGCGGCGTGTCGGTAATTTTTTTGATTGTTGTGCTCTGTAAAAATTTTCGTTTGAAACGGACGATTTGTTTTTTACAAGAGGCTAACAATAAATTACAAATGCGGGATGAGGCTTTGTCGTTTTTTTTAGAAGAGATGAAGCAAGAGCATTTAGAGCTTTATTTGGCGGATTTTAAGAAAAAAATCGGTGACTATGAAGTTGATTGTCCGTCATCTGAGAAGTTACCTCTTTTAAAATCAGTGGCAAGAGAAATCCAATATGAGATTGAGGAAAAACAAAAATTAAAGGACGAGAATCGTGTCTTTGGAATGCATATTGAAGAGTAATCACAATTAATATTTTAGCTTATGAATCATGTTGGTTTTGAATTTTTAGTAGTGCTTGCTGTTTTGACAGTGGGAGCTATCGGGTATGGTGTTTTTTTGTATTTTCAATCCAGAAAATATAAGAAACAATTACATGAAGAGTTAAAAAGTATGTCCGCGAAGGAATTAGAGGATATTGTACAACGTACAGGATACCTTCTAACAAATCATGGCGACTTGTTATCGGGGTCTTCGGCGCTTTATTATCGCATACGATATAATTTAGCAAAGAAGATGTTGAGTGAAAAGCAGAAAAAAGTATAAAATTTTTTAAGTAAAAAGAAACGGTTATTTTGAAAATAGCCGTTTTTTTGTGTCTTGGACAAAATTTTGCTTGATTTGGAAAATTTTAGGGAATATAGTGCTAAGCAATTAATAATTATTTTGAAAAAAATACCGTGTTACGGCGGTTTTATATATAATTGTTTAACATTTTAATTTTTTAGAGATGAAAACTAAAGAATTTTTAAGAGGCTTGTTGAAAGAGAATCAGCCTCAGGTAATTGAGATGAAAAATGGTGAAGCACAGGCATTGGCTTTGAGTGAAGAAAATGTTGCCGATTTTATCGGGGAATTGTCCTCGATGGAGAAGTATTTGCTTCGGACAAGAATTAATCGACACCAACTTTCTGCCCGCTACGATGCAGAGCATGTAGCCGGAAGAGGAAAAGAAGAAATTCAGAAGCGCATTCTGATTTCTGAATTCTGGAACAAGTTGGCAAATATTGCAGCGCCATGTTTCAAAAAGTAATCTTATAAGCCAGAAAAAAGAGATTACAGCCCTGTGAAGTTTTTCACAGGGTTTTTTGTTGGCTTGTTTTTTCGCTTATCCACTCCTACATTATTAGTATCTTAATTTTAGGAGATGGAATATGAAAAAATTGATTATGTCGGTGGCTGCGCTTTCTTTGTTGGCAGCTTGTGCTACGGACCCTTATACAGGGCAGAGCAAGGTTTCTAACACGGCTTGGGGAACAGGTATCGGTGCTGCTGTGGGGGCAGGAATCGGAGCTTTGGTTGGCGGCGAAAAAGGTGCTCTTATCGGGGCCGGTGTAGGGGCTGTTGGCGGAGCTGCAACCGGTGGATATATGGATATTCAAGCCAGCAAACTTCGTCAGGAATTGGTTGGTACCGGCGTTCAAGTCCAAGAAATGAACGGGCAGGTGCGTTTGATTATGCCGAGCAATATCACTTTTGCAACCGACTCGGCTGTTTTCCAAACCTCATTTAACAGAGTGTTGGATTCTGTAGCAAAAGTGCTCAAAGAATATGACCAGACTTTGGTTCAAGTGGTTGGTTATACGGATAATACCGGTGCTTTGGCTTATAATAATCAACTCTCTCTCAAACGTGCGCAAGCTGTGGCAACATACCTGCAAAACCGCGGTGTATCGGCTGGTCGTTTATCTGTTATGGGAATGGGGCCAAGCAATCCGATTGCCTCTAACAGCACCGCTGCCGGAAGAGAGCAAAATCGTCGTGTTGAGATTACGTTGATTAATATGCAAAAGTAATTTGGCTTTAGATACTAAAAAACCCTCGTTAATCGAGGGTTTTTTTAGGTTTATAACCTATAATAATATCTTAAAATTACGATTTACGCCGTAAAAATGACGGAATCTCCAGATTCAACTTATCTTCAGGGTCGTAATCGTTGTCTGAGAAAGATGGAGAAATAGGCTCTTGGTAACGCTCATTTTCCTTTGCCTGTTTCTTGCGGTTTCTCTTGGCGATGGAGAAGCCCGTTACTCTTTCAATGAGGGTTGGGGTATATTCTTCATCATCATCGTTTACAATCAATTTTTCCGGCTCTTCTTTGCGTGGAGCTGAAAAAGGTTTTGGATTGTGGTTCGGGAATAATTCCGGCTCTTCCTCTACTTGTTTGAGCGAGGTCTTGGCCGTGAAAGAATTTTCGTTGGAAGATAAAATGTTGGCGAGTTGGTCATCAACATTTATGTCTTCGTTTTTGCTAATAATAGCCTTAAACAAAGAGGAGGCTTGAGGCATATCATTTATAATCGTTGAATTATCAAGATTATTGAAATCCTCAAATTTTTCTTCTTCTACCGGAGCTTGAGCAATAGGCTCTTCTTCATTGGCAGGAGAAGTCTCTTCGTCGGAGCTAAAGGAAACTATCGGCGCGCTGATGATTGTTTCCTCCGGCGTTTCAGCTTCTTCGCTCATTTCAGAAGCGGTGGCTGAGAATTTTTCTAAGTTGGAATCGGTTTCTTCATTCGGAACGTCTAATGTCTTTACTTCCGGCATAAAACTTTCTTTGAGGTAGTCTTCTGCTACCTTGGCTGCCGGTTTGGGCTGAGGTTGTCTGGCTGCGCCATCGCCAATACCCGTGGCAACGATTGAAACACGAATTTTTCCGACTAAAGCTTCATCAAAACTTGAACCGAAGATGATGTTGGCATCTTCATCAACTTCTTCTTTAATGCGGCTGGCGGCTTCATCAATCTCAAACAAGGTGATGTCAGAACCACCGGTGATGTTGATTAATACACCTTTGGCTCCACGCATTGAGCAGTCATCAAGCAAAGGATTGGCCAGTGCTTGTTCGGCGGCTTTGATGGCACGATCTTCGCCTTCGGCTTCACCCGTACCCATAATGGCTTTGCCTTTGTCTTCCATGATGCTCTTAATATCGGCGAAGTCCAAGTTAATTAAGCCCGGCATCATCATCAAGTCGGTGATGGAGCGAACGCCAGCATACAAGACGTTATCGGCCATGATAAATGCATCGGCCAAAGTGGTTTTTTTGTCAGCAACGCGGAACAGATTTTGGTTTGGAATAATGATGATACTATCTACCGAATTGGTGAAATCTTCAACAGCGGCTTCGGCTGTTTCCATACGTTTGCGACCCTCAAATTGGAAAGGTTTGGTCACAACGCCAACCGTTAAGATACCTTTGGCTTTGGCAAGGCGAGCGACAACCGGAGCAGCACCTGAACCGGTACCACCACCCATACCGGCAGTGATGAATACCATATTGGCGCCTTCTAATTCTTTTTCAATTTCTTCTTTGGCTTCTTCGGCAGCCATGCGTCCGACTTCGGGACGAGCACCGGCACCCAAACCCATGGTGGTTTCAAGACCTAATTGAATTTTACGACTGGCTTTGGAATGGGCTAAAGCTTGGGCGTCAGTGTTGGCAACGATAAAGTCAACACCTTCCAAATTTTGGTCAATCATGTTGTTGACGGCATTGCCGCCGCCTCCGCCTACGCCGATGACTGAGATTCTCGGTTTTAAGTGCATTACGGTGGCTTCTGGTACAGCTAATTTGATTGACATTGTATTTCTTACTCCAAAAATTTTACTTAAGTTATGTATAGCATACGGAAAATAAATTAAGTTTTGGTTACTAACTTTTTTTTAATTTTAAATTTTTTGAAATTTTATAAAAAAACCTCTTTTGCAAGGAAACAAAAGAGGTGGAAAAGTACTTAAAAACTTTGCTTAAACCAAGTCATTATTCGGCTCAGCCCAGAATTGCCGGCAACCGGTTTGCTGATGATTTTGTTGGGCTTTCGTTCGCTGTAATTCAGTGCAAACAGCAACAAACCAATGGCGGTTGAAAAACATGGATTGTATAAATTATCCGGTAAATTGATAACGTTTTTCGGACGGCCAATGCGGACTTGTTTGTCGAGTATCATGGTGGCAATATCGCGAATCCCTGATAATTGTGAACCACCACCGGTGAGAACAACGCGGTGTGAAGAAATGTCTTTTAGACCATGTTCAGCGAGCTTCTTGTTTACAAGTTCAAATATTTCTTCAATACGCGGTGTGATAATGCTGATTAATTCGGCTTTGGGAACTTGTTTGATGAGGCTGTCGTCTTCCTCGCCAACGGGATAGACATTGATTAAGTCTTCTTTATCTTGCGAGGTCATAAAAGCACAGCCATGCAGGGTTTTTAATCTTTCGGCATGGGTGAAAGATGTGGTTAAACCCCAGGCAATATCATTGGTTACATTGTTGCCGCCAACGCCAATAGAAGAAAAGGCAATCGGATATCCGTGCTTAAAGGTGGCAATATTGGTGGTGCCGCCCCCGATATCAACGATTGAAGCGCCGATTTCTTTTTCATCCTCAACCAAGCAAGCTAAACCCGAAGCATAGGCCGAAAAGGCTTTTTCGGCAATTTCAAGGTGCGCATTTTCCATTACGGTGGAAAGGTTTTTGAACTGAATATCGGGCACCATTCCCAGCAAAATGTTGACGGATAAATTCTCGCCATAAATATTGCGCGGGTCTTTTATCTCTTCGCCCAAGTCAAGGCGATAATTGGTCGGTAGGCAGTGAATGAGTTCGTTGTCTTCAACGTTTATTTTGTTGATGCCTTTTTCAATGACTTTTTTGATATCCATGTCATTAACCGGACGGTTGCGGTTGATGGCGATTGTTGCCCCTTTGATACTGCTTTTGATTCTGTCGCCGGAGATGTTGACGATGATGCGATTGATACGCTCATTGGCCATTTGTTCCGCAGTTTCAACCGCGTTGCAAACCGATAATGTGGCTTGATTAATATCGGTCACAATTCCGTTTTTGATACCTTTGGAGGCATTATAACCGTAGCCAACCACGTTGATTTTTTTATCGCGGCTGATTTTTGCTATCAGGCAACAAACTTTTGACGAGCCAATGTCTAACGCGGCTATGGTGGTCAGGCGGTTAAATGAATGTGTCAACTTATCCCTCGTTTGGCTTTTTACATTAGGCTTTCTTTGACTTCTTTGAGGCGTTCACGCTCCTCTTTGGTCATTTTACCTAATTTTACAATTACTTTATTGGGGAATCTTAAATCAATTATGGTTAATTTACGCTTAAGAAGTCCTTGCGAGGTGTTTAATTTTACCAATTTTTTCCACGCTTGTTCGATGTCTTGTGCCGGAAGTTTAATGGTGATGCCGTTTTCTATGTTGTCTAAGATTAAATTCCACCGTCTGCCGGAAATAAAATTGGCAACTTTTATGCGCGAGAAAATCTCTTTATCGGTGGAAATAATTTGCATTAATTGCGGGATATTTTCAGGTGCTCCTTCGCCGACAATCAATAATATTGGGCGAGGGGAACTGAACGGGGCGTTAATGACATGACCATCACGGTCTATCGGATGGAATTGATTATTAATTTGCCAGATGCTTTCGACTTCTCTTTCTTCTAAATTAATTTGTAAAATATTGGGGAAGTAATGACGGCTGACTTCGGCTTTGCGAATCCATGGGAGTTGTTCAAGTTTGAGTTTTATGTCTTGTAAATCAAGGGTGAGAATATTACTTTCTCGGTTGAGCTGTAAAATGTTTTTGAGATCTTCTTTTGAGGTTTTGTGTCTGCCAGAGACAACAATATCGTCTAGCTTAAAACCAATGTGGCTGGTGTAGTTATAAAACTCTGTGCTGAGGTCGGTCAGCTTGCGCCCGATGAGGTTGGTTTTGATGGTGATGATGGCGGAAGCTAAAGCGCAAATTAATGCCAGAAAAAAGATATTGCCCGCAAGGCGAAACGGCCATTCTTGAGGTAGGCTGATGCGGGTCGGAATGCTCACGGCTGCGGCCGGTGCTATTGTGGGGGGTTTCTTTTCTGGCATGGCTTATTTTTGTATTCCCAAACGTTTGATTTCCCACTCAAGAGTGATGGAGGTTTTTTGTTTGACGCGTTGGATGATGGTTTCACCCAAAGTTTCAATATCTTTGGCGGTGGCGTTGCCGGTATTAATTAAAAAATTGCTGTGTATTTCCGATACCTTGGCACCACCGACGCTTAAATCTTTACAACCCGATTTTTGGATAAGCTCCCAAGCTCTCAGACCTTCGGGATTTTTGAAGGTTGAGCCCGCAGTTTTGGCATTGCAGGGTTGTTTTTTGAGGCGATAGGCTTTTTGTTCCTCTAATTTTTTGCGAATTTCTTCAGCCGGTGTAGGGGTGGCTTTGAGGGTGAGAGATAATATAATCCAATCGTCGGGAAAGAAACTGCTGCGGTAGGAGAGCAATAAGTCTTCAACGCCGATTTCTTTAATCTCTCCGGCGCCGTTGATGATTGTAGCTTTGGCAATTACATCTTTGACTTCAGAGCCAAAACAGCCGGCATTGGTTTTGACCGAACCGCCGATTACTCCCGGAATTGAGCATAAAAATTCTAATCCACCTAATTCGTGTTCGAGCATGATTTTTTTGAGCTCGGCATTTTTAACACCGGCACCGCAAGTGATGAGATTGTCTTCAACCGTAATTTTGCGAAAAGCTGCACTGTCGAGCTTGATAACCACGCCCGGAATGCCACCGTCTCTGATCAAAAGATTACTACCGCCACCAATAATGCAAGTTGGCAAATTGTAGGGCTTGGTGCGGATAAAATGGCTTAAATCTTCTGCATCTTGAGGGTGATACATTACTTCCGCCGGACCGCCGACGCCAAACCATGTGTGTTTGCTTAAAGGAACGTCTTTTTGATATTTGCCGCGGACTTTGGGTAGTATATCTATCAGGCTGCGACGGAATAGATGTAACATGGTGCTCTCCTAGCGTTGGGATATAATTTCTTTTTCAATTGCTTCGGCCAAGCGAGTGGCTGCGTCGGTAATGGCTGAGCGTTTGATGCTTAAGGACATTTGTTGCAGACGTTCGGGATGTGAGATTAAATCTTCTAATATCTTGGCTAAGTTTTCAGGTGTGAAATCTTTTTGTGAAACGGCAAGACCGCCGTTAAAATCCGTAATGTATTTGGCATTAGCGGTTTGGTGGTCGTCGGCAGCGGTAGGAAGCGGAACGAGAATCGATGGAATGCCTGCAGCTGCAATTTCAAATACAGATGATGCTCCGGCACGGGAAATGATTAAATGTGATTGTGTGTAGAGTTCCGGCATATTGGAAAAGAATGAAGCAATGTTAGCTTGGCAGCCACTGTTGGCATAAGTTTCTTGTGTGGCGGCGATGTCTTCAGCTTTGCATTGTTGGGTAATGTTTAGATTGTGGCGTATATCTTCGGGTAATAGCTGTATGGCTTGCGGAATTACTTCACCAAAAATTTTTGCCCCCTGAGAACCTCCAATAATCAATAAATTAAATTTTGTATCTTTGAGTTTGGGATAGGCGTTGCCATTAAGTGAGGATATTGCTTTGCGAATCGGCATGCCGGTTACGACGCTTTTGACATGCAGCGGAGTATATTTGGCATTGCGGAAACTTTGGGCGATTAGGGAGGCGTATTTGCTCAAAAAACGATTGGTGCGGCTCATGACTGAATTTTGTTCGTGAACAACCAAGTCAACACCCAACAAAATGGCAGCCATACAACAAGGGAAAGAAGCGTAGCCCCCAAAGCCGACGACGCATATCGGTTTTTTGCGAAGTAAGAGTAAACCGGCTTGCAAAATGCCAAAGCATGTCTTTATCAGGCTCTTGATTTTAGTGAATTTTGATTTGCCAACTAAAGGACCTGATAAAACCGAGTAGTTAGGAATTTCGTTTAATTTGCCATGATAATTGTTTTTGCCGCGTGCGTCGGTAACAAGCGCTAAATCAAATCCGCGCAGAGATAATTCTTCTGCCAGAGATTCTGCAGGAAAGACGTGTCCTCCCGTGCCGCCGGCTGTTAAAATAATGAGCGGTTTTTTATCTTTAGTCTGCTTCATCTTTATCCTCCGCGTGTACGTTTTTACGTGTTATGGCCAATAACATCCCTATCCCCAATGAGGTGGCTAAAATGGATGAACCACCGTAAGAAATAAACGGCAAAGTCATTCCTTTGGTCGGAATTAGGTGCAGGGTGGATGCCATGTTGATTATTCCTTGTAACCCAAATGAGGCTGACAATGCTGCCGATGATAAAATAATAAATAAATTGTTATCTTTTAGCGAGATGAGCATAGAACGAATAACTATGGCTGCAAATAATCCTACCAAAATTAAACATAAAATCAAACCAAATTCTTCACCGGCGACCGCAAAAATAAAGTCGGTATGGGCATCCGGAATATTGAGCTTGACGACGCCTTCGCCGGGGCCTCGTCCAAAGAGGTTGCCGTTTTCAAAGGCTTCCATGGCTTTTTTGACTTGGTAGCTGACTTCGTTTTCTGAGGCAACAAATTGCATGACACGTGTGTGAAAGTGCGGAAAGACAAAAAACGCCACTATCAATGCCAAAATACCGGCTAAAATGGCAAAACCAACCAGTATCAGTGACAGGCCGTTTAAGAAAAGTTGAAATCCCCAAATAACCGTTACGACAAAAGACATACCAATATCAGGTTGGAGTAATAATAGGGTGATGGTGAGAGCAAATAAAATGGATGAAAGGAGTGTTCCCGGAATATCTTGATATTTTTTTTGGGCATCAAACAGCCAGGCGGCAACGACCGCAAAAGTCGGTTTGATGAATTCGGAGGGTTGGAGCGAAAAGCCAAGAACTCTTATCCAACGTGAGGCACCTTTGGTCTCTTCACCCCAAAATAAGGTGAGTACCATTAAAATCATGGCAATGACGTATCCGATAATGGCGGTGCGGCGGATAAAACGCAAATTTTGCATTGAGAGGTAGAGCATCAATCCAATGGCTAACGGGATGAATACCAGTTGGCGTTTGACAAAGTGAAAACTCTCCGCGCCAATGCGTCTGGCAACAGCCGGACTGGCCGAAAAGTTTAGAAATATTCCTATGAGGATGAGAATGGTGATGAGCGTGAGCAAGACTTTGTCAACGGTCCACCACCAGTTGGCAAGTTGAGAACGACTGTTGCGTGAAAATGTAAACACTCGCTCCTCCGCTTATAACAAACTGCACAACCCTAAGGCCGCTAAGATAAAACCAATAATCCAAAAACGGATGGTGACGGTGGTTTCGGGCCAACCTGATTGCTCAAAATGGTGGTGAATCGGTGCCATTTTGAAAAAGCGTTTGCCTCCGGTTTTTTTGAAATAGGCAACTTGAATCATAACCGAAATTGTTTCCATAACAAAAACCCCGCCGACTATGGCTAACAGAATTTCGTGTTTGGTCATGACGGCAATGGTGCCTAAAAGTGCGCCTAAAGAAAGAGAGCCGGTGTCGCCCATAAATACTTGTGCTTTGGGAGCATTAAACCATAAAAAGCCTAAGCAGCCACCAATTACGGCAGCGCATAAAACGCAGATTTCTCCGGCAGAAGGAATTACAAAAGAGGTAAATTCCGGCGCAATCGCAGAACCGCAAGTGTAGGCAAAAATCAAAAATGCACCAAAACTTAAAATGAGT
This sequence comes from uncultured Pseudomonadota bacterium, assembly GCA_949286215.1. Taxonomy (GTDB): domain Bacteria; phylum Pseudomonadota; class Alphaproteobacteria; order RF32; family CAG-239; genus Scatocola. Next base: position 30,097 of record CASDYX010000013.1, on the reverse strand, counting down.
AAGCCTGAGGCTAGGCCATCCAATCCATCTGTTAAATTTACGGCATTGGAGGCGCCGGCAATTACAATCATTGCAAAGGGAATATAAAACCAACAAAGGTTAAGTGCCAAATCCTTAAAATAAGGAATTGTCAGGCTATAACGATAAGGTTCGGGGGTGGCATAAGAAATAACGCCGACGGCAATCAATGCGGTGCTGAATTGCAAAACCAATTTCATTTTGGCGGTCATGGCGTTAGCGGTTTGTTTGGTCACTTTGACATAGTCATCAACAAAGCCGGTGGTGCCATAAATCAGCAATACCAGCAAGCAAATCCAAATAAAGGGATTTTGCAGGTCGGCACAGAGTAAAGTGGAAAGTGTGGTTGTGCCTAAAATAAGCAATCCTCCCATGGTCGGAGTGCCTTTTTTGGTCAGCAAGTGGCTTTGAGGACCATCTTCACGAATGGGTTGTCCTTTGCTTTGGTGATGGTGCAGAAAGTTAATTAATTTTCCGCCGAAAGCTAAAGATAGACCAAAAGCTATAAAAAATGCCGCAATGACTCTGATGATGAGCGTGTCTGCGGAAGTGAGTAAAGCATACAACATGACAACCCCTTTAATGATAAATGATTTTGGAGTTTATCATAGTTTGCAATTCTAAAATAAATCTTAAGAAACTGAGTGTTTTTGAGACTTTTCGCAGATTTATTCCAAATACAAATCGCTTTGTTTGTAGTTGTCTATGGCATGGCGGATTAAAACACCAATAATTGCCGCAACCGGAACCGCTATCATTAAGCCTAAAAAGCCCAATAAAACACCGCCGGCAAGCAAAGCAAACATTACCCAGACAGGGTGAAGACCTACATTGTCTCCAACCAATTTAGGTGTGAGGAAGTTGCCTTCAATGAATTGTCCACTCAAAAAGACGGCAACAACTTGGAGAATCGGTGTTAGGCTGTCAAACTGAGCAAGTGCAATACCCATACTGACGACAAATCCTGAAATGCTACCGATATAAGGAATAAAAGAAATGATTCCGGCCATAAAGCCAACTACAACCCCTAGCTCTAATCCGACAAAGTAGAGGCCAAGAGAATAGTAAGATCCTAAAATGAGGCAAACGCTTAATTGTCCACGGATGAAGCCTGCAAGCGTTCTGTCAATTTCTTTGGCTTGTGTTCTGATTGAATCTTGAGATTTTACCGGAAGTAAACTATCAACTTTGGCAATAAAGGTATCCCAATCTCGGAGCATGTAAAAAGCTACAACCGGTGTAATCAGCAATAAGGATAACAAGTTGAAAAAGGCGAATCCGCTACTGAGAATGCTGCGAATAAGAGAACCAAAAATCTTAAGTCCGTTAGACATATTGCTACGGATGTATTCTTTGATTTTATCGGCCTCAAGAGAGGGAATGCGCGATTGTAATTCTTGAATAATCGGTTCTATCTTTTTTAAGAAACTTGAGATGTATTGCGGAAGTGCGTTTAGAAAACGACCGATTTGCTCATCTATAATTCCAAAGAGAATCAGCAACGCCGGTATCATGATGATAATGACTAAGAACAAAACCAAAAAAGTGGCTAAGGTTCGGTTCATGCCATGTTTTTCAAAATATGATGCCCATGGGTCAAGCAAATAACCGATAATAATGCCGGCTACAAAGGGGAGAAGTACTGATTTGAGGGCGTAAACCGCTATGCAAAATAACACAAAAAGCGTTAGCCAAAATACCCAGTTGCGGTTTTCTTTTTTTTGAAAAACCATGGTTCGTTCTCCTTTTTGATTTTTTTAATAGCGTTCCAGATTATAAAATCCGTCATAGGCGGTTAGGTTTAATCTTTTGTCGCGTAAGGCTCTTTGTAATCTGTCAAAAGTGCCGTTAAATTTGATTTTAAATTGAGCGTTGCCGTTGCCGAGAGCGTCGGTAGTTAAGTCGGTGACACCGGCTGAGGCTTTTATGGCTTTTTGCAAGTGAACCCAATCACGCAAGTTGGCATAGCTATATAAAACCGTAATCTCTTGAGCGGCAGTGTTTACAGCTAAAGTTTGTTGTTGGGCTTGACCAATAAGATATTCCTTTACTTTTTGAACGCCGTCCGTAAAGAGTTGCGGACTTCTCATTCCGGGAACCTTGATAATGCTTTGAGAGCCGTTGGCATAGCTTGATAGAGTAATATCCAAGCCATCAATGCCGTCATAGGTAGCATCGGCAATGTAAATATTGCGGGTTTGATTGTTGCCGGCAATTTGGTCAAGGATAATGCCATTCATTTGCAGAGCTTGGGCCGCGGTTATTTGTTGGTTGGCTTCATCGCCTAAGGCTGAAATTTTTATCGGACCTGTGGTGAGCGGGTTGTTTACCCAAGCTTGTCTCCATGGGTTGGTTTCTTCCCACAAAAGAGGCGAATCCGTGCGAAATTCTCTAAACAATGGAATTATGATGATTTTGCTTTCTTCCACCATGGCAAAAGGTGCGTTCTTTTCAGACAGGTAGGCTTTAAGGATGTCTGCATTAATGGTGATTTTTAGTTTTGCCATATAACGGACATCGGAGACTTTTTCCTCGCCGACGGTAACTTCTTTGATGAAGTTGAGAATTTGATTGTCGTTTAATTGTTCAAGTACTTTCGTGCCTTCGGGAGTGGTTAGTCTGCTGGCAACCGTCATAACGGCTTGGCGGTTGGCATCACTCATGCCTTTTTCGCGAGCGATGGAAGCATTTTCTGCAGTGATATCTACCCTTATTTCAACATCGTATAAGCTCATATCTTCAGCATGGAGGGAGGAGCTGAAAATCATCAGAGTTAAAAATATAAAAGAGGCAAAAAGCTTAGGCACGAATCTCTCCCTTAACCGACAATTTCTACTTTAGAGAAGAAAAAGTTGATTTCTCTTTGGGCTGATTCAGGAGAATCGGAACCATGGACGGTGTTTTTATCAATTGATAAAGCAAAAGTTTTGCGAATTGTTCCTTCTTCGGCAACGGCCGGATTGGTGGCTCCCATAATTTTGCGATATTGCTCAATAGCGTTTTCACCTTCCAAAACCTGAACAACTATTGGGGCGGAGGTCATAAACTCTACCAAACTTGCAAAAAAGGCTTTGTCTTTATGCTCAATATAAAAATCTTCAGCCTGAGATGCTGAAAGCCAAATGCGCTTTTGAGCAACTATTTTTAAGCCTGCTTCCTCAATCATGGAATTGACTTTTCCCGTGATGTTGCGGGTGGTGGCATCCGGTTTGATGATAGAGAGCGTTCTTTCCATTTTTTCCATCCTTTTGTTGGGTCAGGTTTGATTTTTGTGCAGATGATAGTGCAGTTTGCAATAAAAAGCAAAAGTTTTTTCCGATAAATCCTATATTTGTATATGCAAGAGGCAATTTCTTGGTGGACTTTTATGAGAGTTTGTTGTTTATTACTAAAAAAATAATCTCTTAAATTTCATTTGAAAAGGTTCATTGTTATGATTACTAGCAAGTATTTGAATAATTTGGTGCAAAAAGCCAAACAATACCAAAAAACTATCGTTTTGCCCGAAGGTGAAGACGAACGCATTTTAAAGGCTGCGCATATTATGGCCGAAGAAGAGGCTGCTAACTTAATTATTTTGGGTGAGGAAACCCAAATTAAAGAATATTTTGCTAAGAATAATTGGAGCATGAACCGTATTTCGGTGATTAAGCCAGAGACTTCTCCAAAATTGCAAGATTATGCCAACTTGTTGTTTGAACTCAGAAAAGCTAAGGGAATGACTGAGGAACAAGCTCTTGAGACAGCTAAAAATTATAATTATTTCGGAACATTAATGGTTAAAGCCGGTGATGCTGACGGTATGCTCTCGGGTGCTAACCACTCAACAGCTGATACCGTTCGTCCGGCTTTGCAGATTATTAAATCAGCTCACAAAGAGCGTGGCGTCTCTGCTGCACTGATTTCGGTTAAAGACGGTGAGGCTTATTTGTTGTCTGACTGCGCTGTGGTAATTGACCCGACTGATAAAGAGTTGTGCGATATCGCATTAACCAGTGCAGAAACCGCTTTGCAATTCGGAATTGAGCCAAGAATCGCTATGTTGTCTTATTCGACCAGAAGTTCAGGTAAAGGCGACTCGGTTGATAAGGTAAAACGTGCAACACTTATGGCTCAAGAAGCTCTAAAAACTGAAGAATATGCCGGCAAAGGTATTGAACTGGATGGTGAAATGCAAGCCGATGCTGCTTTAGATGCAGTTGTGGCTCACAAAAAAGCGCCGGACAGCCATGTTGCCGGAAAAGCAAAAGTTTTAATCTTCCCTAATTTGGATGCCGGAAATATCGGTTACAAACTCTTGCAGAGAATCGGCGGCTGCGAATCTTACGGTCCGATGCTGCAAGGTCTGAACGCTCCGGTTAATGATTTGTCCCGCGGTGCTTTGGTTGAAGATATTGTCGGTATGATTGCCATTACCGCTTTGCAATCGGTTCATTTGTCTTAATCTTACTTATAAGGATAGTGGTATGAAAAAAATTTTGGTTTTGAACTCTGGGTCATCTTCTTTGAAGTATCAACTTTTTGGGGTCGATGGCGATAAGTACGAAGTTATTGCTAAAGGTTTGGCTGACCGTATCGGTATTGATAATTCTTTTGTGACCATTAAAATCGGTGATAATGATAAAATTACCAAAAACGTTGATTTGCCATCGCACCAAGAGGCTATTCGCGAGGTGTTTGCTTTGTTGTTGAACGGAGCTCTTAACAGTATGAGCGAATTGGCCGGTGTCGGACACAGAATCGTTCAAGGCGGTTCTATCTTTAAAGAATCTACCTTCGTGACCGATAAAGTTATTGACCAAATCGATGAATTGTCGGCTTTGGCTCCGCTACATAATCCGGCTGCCGTTTTGGGTTTGAAGGCTATGAAGGCTTTGATTCCGGATGTTAAACAAGTTGTGGTTTTTGATACGGCTTTCCACCAGAGTATGAAACCGGAGGCTTATCTTTATCCATTGCCATTAGAGCAATATACCAAATATCAAATTCGTCGTTATGGCGCTCATGGTACTTCTCACTATTATGTTTCTAAAGAAGTTGCTAAGTTAATCGGAAAAGAAGGCAAAATTATTGTTTGCCATATTGGAAACGGGGCTTCGATTTCGGCGGTTGAAAACGGTAAGTGTGTTGATACGTCTATGGGCTTTACGCCTTTGGCCGGTGTGATGATGGGTACGCGTTGCGGCGATATTGACCCGTATATTCCGTTGCACATTATGAAAACGCAAGGTAAAAGCGTTGAAGAAGTTAATCGTCTGTTGAATAAAGAAAGCGGAATGCTCGGACTTTGCGGCTATTCTGATAACCGCGATGTGGAAGCTGCTTGCTTGGCCGGACATGAAGATGCTATCACCGCTACGAATGTTTATATTCACACTATCTTGCGCTTTATCGGTAGTTATATTGCCGTTTTGGGTGGTGTTGATGCGATTGCCTTTACTGCCGGTATTGGTGAGAATTCTTCATTGGTTCGTAAAATGCTGTGCGAGCGTTTGGCTTATTTGGGTATTGAGCTGGATGAAGAGGCCAATAGCAAACGTGGCGAAAAAATTGAAATTTCAAAGAAAGGCTCTAAGGTCAGAGTATTTGTGGTTCCGACTAATGAAGAGTTGGTCATTGCCCAAGATACAATGCGTTTAATCTAATTTTAGAAAAACGCGTTACAAGTTGCAAGGCGGAGAAATTTTGTTTCTCCGCCTTGTTTTTGTGCTAATGAAGATTATCTTTGTCTTAGGTTTGTTTAAAATGAGGAAAATAAAAATGCTGCGAAATGGTTTAGTTGTGGTGATGACTTTCGTTTTGGGAAGTGGTTTGGTACAGGCGCAAAATCTTAATGTGGCAGATGATGATGGCTCAGGCGAGGTGACGGTTTATGGTGCGGCGCAAAGTGCTGACGGGCAAGTTAATACCTTTAAGGTTGAGCAAGCCAGCGGTGATGAAAATCCGTTAGGAGACCCGATTGTTAATCCGGATGAGGCAGAAAATATGCCGGAGCAATCTTTGCAAAAGACTAAACCTTTGTCGGAACCTCAACAATTGATGGGGCAACAATTACCTCAAGGGGCAATTCAGGAGAGCTTGCCGCAAAATCCGTCGGTATCTTCGGAAACACCACAACAGGTGAATAGCCAAATTCAAAACACACTCTATGAGTCCGGCGGGCGAATTTATGATGTTCAATCTTATCCCGATAGTGATGTTAACACCATAGAGGAGCCAAATATTAATCCGACGATTTCAACCGTTCCGTCTTATTAATCAGAGCTTTTCATAGTCTAAAAAGACCGGACGACGTCCTTCTTTAAGCGCTTTTCTTTGGTATTTGGTTTGAACCCAATCTTTGGGTTCATGTTTCCAATCATTGCCGCAAGTGGCGGTCCAGCGAAACAGCGGGCAATCGTGCATTTGGTGTAAGGTCCAGGATTTGTAAACTTTATGGTCGGTGGCTATGCGTAAAATACCGCCCGGTTTTAGGATGCGCGCCAATTCTTTAAGGTTGTCTTTGTTTACAAAACGTCTGGAGGCATGGCGCTTTTTGGGCCATGGATCGGGAAAAAGAAGATAGACCTTATCTAAAAAATTATCCGGCATACTTTTGAACAAAAGGCGGATGTCGTTATCCCAGACGCGAATATTGTCAACGCGACCTGTTTCCAGAGTGATGGTTTCGGGCAGGTCGGCAGTGACTTTTATGCCAGTGATGAGTGAGAGAAGATTGGCTACTCCGTTTTGAAAGACTTCGGCGCCGATATAGCCAACATCGGGATTGTTTTTGGCTTGTCCGGCGAGGTGTTCGCCATTGCCAAAACCAATTTCCAGGCAAATTTGTTTGACTGGTACGCCAAATAAATCAGGGGCACTGAAATTTGTGTGTTCATCTATTTTTAGAGTTGGCAAAAATGTTTCCAACAAAGTGGTTTTGGTTTTGCGGATAACGCGGCCTTTGCGGCGTCCGAAAAAATGCGGTCTGTCTTCTATAAACATGATTTGAGTTCTTCCGTTAAATCTAATTTTTCCCAACTGAAACTTCCTTGTTCTCCGGCAGAGCGACCAAAGTGTCCATAGGCGGCAGTAGGAGAGTATATCGGGCGATTGAGGTCAAGGTGTTTTATAATCCCTGATGGGGTTAAATCAATATTTTTTTTGATGAAAGCTAAAATTTTATTTTCATCAGTATGGTTGGTGTTAAAGGTGTTGATGTAGAGTGATAAGGGTTCGGCAATACCAATTGCGTAAGAAATTTGCAACAAGCATTCTTCGGCTAAGCCGGCAGCAACAATGTTCTTGGCAAGGTAGCGCAACATATAGGCTGCGGAGCGGTCAACTTTGGTAGGGTCTTTCCCTGAAAAAGCGCCGCCGCCGTGCGGAGCATAGCCACCATAAGTATCTACAATGATTTTGCGTCCGGTTAGTCCCGTATCTCCGTCCGGACCACCAATGACAAAGCGTCCCGTAGGATTGATTAAGATGTCTTCATCTTTGGGCATCCAACCTTGAGGAATGCTTTCTGCAATGTATTTTTTTGCAATTTCTCGAACTTGCTCTTGGGAAAGATTTTCTTTGTGTTGTGTAGAGAGTACCAGTTTTTTGATGGCGACGGGTTTGCCGGTCTCATCATATTCTAAGGTGACTTGGCTTTTAGCGTCAGGTTCAATACCGATAATTTCTTGCTTATGGCGGGCAAGGCTTAAATTGTGTAAGATATTATTGGCGAGATAAATGGCTAAAGGCATATAGTGGCTTTCTATCCCTTGCTCTTTTTTGGCATAGCCAAACATAATGCCTTGGTCGCCGGCACCCTCTTTGTCAACCCCTAGCGCAATATCTTCAGATTGGTGGTGAAGGTAGTTTGAGATTTTAAGTGTTTGCCAACTGAAACCTTTTTGGTCATAACCGATTTTGCAAACCGTGCGACGAACACAATCTTCAATTTGTTCGGCTGAGATATAGGCGTTGCATTTGGTCTCGCCGGAAATGATGACGCGATTGGTGGTGGCTAAAACTTCTATGGCGGTGCGTGCTTTTGAATCGGCTGTTAAAAACAAGTCAACAAGTGCATCGGAAATTTGGTCACAAACCTTGTCCGGATGTCCTTCAGAAACGGCTTCGCTGGTAAATAAAGTACTCATCTTCTCAATCCTTTTATTTTACTGGAACTGAGTATAAAAAAAAAGCCGGCATTTTGCCAGCTTTTTTTAATTGTTTTAAGTTTTATTCCTTATCGTCGTCGTCATTGTTGTTATAAGTGGTTTTTGACATGGCGATTATCAAGTCAAACATGTGTTTGGCGGCTTTGCGATTAGGAATTTTGTAGTAAGCCTTTACCAACTCGATGGTTTCTTGGCGGTTCATCGGGTCAGAGTCAAATTCGGCATCGTCCTCAGCCAAGCATTCAGGTGCAGTATCTGATAAGCTGAACATTCTCGGGCTTTGGTTGGCAACCGATTTATCCATATCTTCATAGAAAAAGCCGACAGGTACTTCCAATACTTTGCCGATATCCCACAAGCGGCTGGCGCCAACTCGATTCATACCACGCTCGTATTTTTGAACCTGTTGAAACGTTAAGCCTAAAAGACTTGCCAATTTTTCTTGGCTCAAGCCTAATAAAGTACGTCTTAATCTGATACGGTTTCCTACGTGGACATCAATCGGATTGGGTTGCCCGGTAGGAGTTCTACCTCGGCTAGATTTTTTTGTAATTTCTGTCGTCATTTTTGTTTCCTTTTGATTACGTTCATACCCTATAAATAGGATTTTCCGATTTGTTCGTCAACAAATATTTATATAATATTTTATATTGTTTTGTAAAAAAATATCTGCAAATACAATTTTTCGTTGTTTTTCAAATGATTATTTTGCTTTTATTCTTAGTAATAAAGCTAATGCTAAATTCAAAAAACATAATATTAACGGTATGATATTGCTATATTTTCCATAAATTGTCGGTGTTTCAAGGGCTTGCGGAAGGTATGCATCCAGGATGCCTTCTTGGTTGAGTCCCAATGAGTGACGAATTGTTCCTAATCGGTCAATAACAGCGCTTATTCCCGTGTTTGCGGCGCGAATTATTGTGATTCCTTCTTCTACGGCTCGCATTTGTGCGCTGACAAGGTGTTGATAAGGTCCGGCACTGTTACCGTACCAACCATCGTTGGTTAGGTTGATAAGCCATTGTGGTTTTTGATTTTTGCTTACTACCTGAGCGGGAAATATGACCTCATAGCAAATAAGTGCACCAAGACTCGGATAATCGGCAATTTTGATGTTTTGTAAACCCGTTCCGGCTTTGAAATTGGCTATGGTGTTGGTGATGGGGCGAACCCATTGCGGCAGGTATTCTCTAAAAGGGATATATTCTCCAAAAGGTACTAAATGGCTTTTATCATAATGGGCTTCAATAACGCCATGTTTGTTTAAGATAAACATGGAATTGAGCGGTTGATAAAAGTTGTTCTCATCGGCTTCATAGCGTAGAGAACCGGTGATGAGGTGACCTTTTTTGGAAATGGCATTGGTAACCAATTCGCGATAGTAGTTATCATAATCTAAGGGGAAGGGGCTGGCCGTTTCTCCCCAGATTACAAAATCTATGTCCTCTAATCCTTTTTCTCGGCTCAGAGCTATGTATTTATTGAGATTTTCATCTAAGGAAACCGGTGACCATTTCATGGTTTGGGGAATGGAAGGTTGGACTAGGCGGATTTTAATGTCGCTTTCTTGCGAATCGCCGAGGGAATTTACTCGCCAAAAGCCATAGCCCAGATTGAGTATTATCAGGACAGAGATGATGCCAAGTGAGAGAGAAGCATTTTTGCGATTTTTATTGCATAGCCAGAGGGCAGGGGAAAGGCAGGTTAAAAGCACAAGCAAGGACAAACCATAAGTACCGATAACGGATGCCAGTTGCATGGTTTGAGGCGAAAAAGCCAAAGTTGTTCCAAGTAAATTCCATGGAAAGCCAGTGAAGATAAAACTTCTTATCCACTCAAAAATGACCCATAAGGCACTAAAAGAAAGGTAACGCGCATAAATGTTCTTGAAGTAAAAACTCAAACTTGCCGGAAGAGCGATGAATAATCCGAAAAATCCGCCACAGGCCATGAGAACAATCGGGTAAAGCCAGCCGAAAGTTTTGGCATCTATCAATAAGGCATTGCCTATCCAAGCTAGGCCAAAGGCATAAAAACCAAAGCCAAACCAATAGCCCAGCTTAAACCAATCTTTGCTTGTTTGAGCGTTTTGCAGTAAGTAAAAGAGTCCGCTTAACGTGAGAAAAAGTATCGGAAAACAAAAATACGGCGGAAGTGCCGTGATACTTAAAACGCCAAGAGCAAAGGCTGTTGAAAGGGGATTGTTCATCAGCAAGGTACGGAGTTGGTTCATTCTTCTTCCTCATAAGGGTTAGCAATGTTGAGCTGTTGCAAAATGGCGGTTTCAAAACTTTCCATATGGCGGGCTTCATCTTCTTCAATATGGTCGTAGCCTAAAAGGTGTAACAGACCATGAGCAAAGAGGTGACAATAGTGGTCATGAAAAGAGATTTCTTGCTCCTTGGATTCACGCTCCATGGTTTCGAGTGCGATGATGATGTCGCCTAATTCAATTTCTGGTTCAGATTGGCAAAGTTCATCAAAAGAATCGTCATCAATATTGGCAAAGGACAAAACATTGGTGGGTTTATCCATGCCGCGAAATTCTTTATTTAAGGCATGAACTTCGGTGTCATTGCTCAGGCAAAGATTAACATTGATGGATTTGTTCAAGTTCAAAAAATCTATGTCTTCGTGGGTGGAGACATAATCTAGTACTTGCGAAAAGACCTCCCCGGAGAGGGTCTCTAACTCGGGGAGGACTTTTTGCCACAAGGGCTCATTAATTGATATTTCAAGTTGATGTTTAATCATGTGCTTGCTGCTTTTGTGATTTTTCTTCATAGGCTTTAACAATCTTGGCAACCAAACCATGACGGACAACATCCGAGGCGCTAAAGGTTACGGAAGAAATGTTAGTGATGTTTTTAAGCGTATCAAGTGCATCTTTTAAGCCTGATATAACACCTCGCGGCAAGTCAACCTGACTTAAGTCGCCGTTGACAACCATGCGGGAGTTTTCACCCAAACGGGTTAAAAACATTTTCATTTGCATAGGAGTGGTGTTTTGGGCTTCATCCAAAATTACAAAGGCATTGGAAAGTGTACGACCACGCATGAAAGCAAGCGGGGCAATCTCAATTTCGCCAATGGCCAATTTTTTATCAACTTGTTCGGCCGGTAACATCTCATACAAGGCATCATAGAGCGGACGAAGGTAGGGGTCAACTTTGTCCTTTAAGTCACCGGGTAAGAAACCTAAGTTTTCGCCTGCCTCAACAGCCGGACGAGATAAAATGATTTTATCAATTCGGCCTTCTAACATCATAGAAACGGCTAAGGCAACCGCTAGATAGGTTTTACCTGTACCGGCAGGGCCAAGGCCAAAGACTAACTCATTTTGCATCATTTCCTGAATGTATTTGGCTTGGGTGGCCGAACGTGGGTAAATGTGGCGTTTTTTGGTCTTTAGGACGATATCGTTTAAGTTTTGGTCGGTGATTTTTTCAGAGCCTTCATCACTCATGCGAACTGCGGCTTTGACCTCTTGCTCGTTGACATCAATGCCTTTACTGACTTTTGAATAGAGCATATCAATCGCGGTTTTGGCTTGCTCAATGGCAGCGCCGCCGCCTTGAATCGTGATTTGATTGCCAAAAGAACTGATGCTGACATTTAAGAGCTTTTCTATCAGCTTGAGGTTGGAATCTTGCGGACCAACCAGTTGTTGAACCAGTTGGTTGTTGTATAATTCAAAGCTAATTTCTGCCATGGTAATCACCCTTTCATGACGCTTTTGGGTTAGTTTCCGCCAGCTCTCCCGTCAATGAATTTACTGTTGCGGAGGTTATTTTAATATCAACAATTTTATTTAAAAATTCCTTAGCAATCTCAACATGAACATTTTGCATATAAGGAGTGCGGCCGATGAGTTGTCCGCTATGACGACCTTTGTGCTCAAACAAAACAGGCATGGTTTTACCAACACTGGAGAGATTGAATTTTTCTTGATATGAGAACAATAGGTCTTGCAAGATATCCAACCGTTCTTTTTTGACTTTTTCTTCTACCTGATTAGGCATAATGGCAGCCGGTGTTCCGGCGCGCTTGCTGTATTTGAAGGAGAAAGCTTGAATGTATTTAACTTGATTGACAATATCAAGTGTTTGCTTGAAGTCTTCATCGGTTTCGCCTGGAAAACCGACAATAAAGTCAGAGGACATTCTCAAGTTCGGATTAGCAAGGTATAGTTTTTCGATTACTCGCAGGTAGTCATCTCTGGTATGACGACGGTTCATGGCTTTGAGAATCTTGTCAGAGCCGGACTGAACCGGTAAATGTAAGTAAGGCATCAGCTTATCCAAATTATGGTGGCAAGCGATTAAATCGTCAGTCATATCAGCCGGATAAGATGTGGTATAACGAATGCGTTTGAGACCATCGAGTTCGGCTAATTTACGTAAGAGATAAGCCAGATTGCGCTCTTTGCCGGAGGCATCTTCACCATGATAGGAGTTAACATTTTGGCCGAGTAAGTTGATTTCGACACTGCCGGTTGAGACTAATCTTTTAGCTTCGTTTAAGACTTGCTCCACAGGCCGGGAAGTTTCAATACCACGGGTGTAAGGAACAACGCAGTAAGTGCAAAAATTATTGCAGCCTTCTTGAATGGCTAAAAATGAGCAGCCTCCGGTTGATTTGTTTTCAGGTAAAAAGTCAAACTTTGATTCTGCCGGAAACTCGGTATCAATAATGCTTTGACCTCTTTTGCGATAGACTTTTGCTAAAATTTCCGGTAGGCGGTGGTAAGTCAGAGGACCTGTTGCAAAGTCAACAAACGGAGCGCGTTTGGCAATTTGTTCGTCTTCGGCTTGAACGACGCAACCGGCAACGCCAATGATGGTGTCTTTACCCTCTAAGGCGCGTTCTTGTTTTATCAGATAAATGCGTCCCAAATCAGAAAAAACTTTTTCGGCTGCTTTTTCGCGGATGTGGCAAGTGTTGAAAATGATTAAATCTGCTGCTTTGGGCGTGGGAGCTTCTTCATAACCCAAAGTGTTTAAGATGTTGGCTATGCGGTTCGAATCATATACGTTCATTTGACAGCCAAAAGTTTTAATATAATATTTTTTTGTATCCACTTGCTTATCCATTAGTTTTCTTAATGCGTTATTATGTTCTAACTTTTAGTGTAGGATATATGCGGATTTTTTTCAAATCTTTTTTGTGATTTTGCCGGTTTTTTATAGGAAAATTTTATTTGTGAGAGCTTTTTGATTGATAAAAGTCGGTTTTTTGAGTATGCTCTAAATGATGATTAATTTTTAACGAGGTAAAAATGACCGATTTGCAAGTGGAGATGGATATGAATTGTGTGGAAAAATTAAATGAAGACCAAAAAATTGCTTTCTTGAAAGCTTTTTCTCGTTTGGCAGCGGCAGACGGGCATTTTGACGAAGATGAAAAAGAGTTTATTAAACACGTGGCTATGACTTTTGGGGTTTCGGCTAAACGTGTTAATGAAATTTTGAAAATTGATAATGATGAAGAAATTATTGAAGAAGTTAAGAAAATTGATGATCGTCGTGCGGCTTTGGAATTAATTAAAGAAATGTGCGTTTTAGCCCATGCTGATGATGAATTGTCCGATGCCGAGACGGCTTTTATCGGAAAAGTAGGTATGGCAATGGGGGTCGATTTGGCAAAAATCGAACAAATCAGTAATTGGGTGATTGATAGACTTATTTGGCTGGAAGAAGCAAAAATTATTTTTGAGGAAGTTTAATTTCTGGTGAGGATTGAATAATGGAAAATTCTGAAGAAAAACTGCAACAACATCAGCAACGTGTTAGTCGGCTCAATGCCGTTTGGGAGAGTTTTCAGCGTCAGCAAGAGCAAAAGGCTCAGCAAAATCCCAGAAATGTTATGTTTAATGCTTTAGGGGGCGAAAATTCTCAGCTCAAGGCTCCTGAAAAAATGAATTTGGTGCAAAAAGCTCTTTATGCCTCTAATGATGAAGTTATTAATGACGGAAAAGATGATAAGAAGTTATCAACTTTTGTGGAAGAATTAGCTGATGCTATTGAAAAAGATACGTTCTATTTTGACCAAGCGTTGTCGATTGAACGAATCAACTGCGAAACATCGACCATGAATGAGTATTTTACATGGATAGATGAAGGACAACAAATCATCAAACATATGAATGACGGGTTTGTTTCTCAAGAAGATTTATCAGAAAAAAATAATTTCGTTGATATGTCTTTCCAGCGTGAAACCGAATTGATTACTTGTCTTGGTTTGTATGAAAAAAGTGTGCAACTCGGTAATAAAGAAGCTAAAGTTAAATATGATGAACTTCGTTTGAAACTCCAAAAGTTGAGAGAAATCAGAAGCTCAATTTTAACAACTACCGGAAATGAAGCTGATAAAAAAGTTGAGCGAGAAGAATATGAAAAGGCTTTACATTATTATCGTTTCCTCAGCTTTATGAGAGATATGGGAAAAAATCCTACAGAAAATCAATTGGCTGAATTTTCTATGAGAGCTAAAGAACTGCAAGTCGCGCATAATATGGATGTGGAGATGTTGCCGGGATACAGTTTCTATACCAGATTATTGGAGGACGTTAGACGGGCAGATGTGGCGGAAAGAAACGCTCAAGAGCACAGTTTTGATAATAGCCTATCTTATAACAGAAGTCCCGGTGAATTTATTTATATGGCTAAACATGTTTCAACAAAACAGGAAGATATTCGGACGCGTATTGAACGCTTGCGTGGGCTCAGACCTCCTCTTAAGGATGTTCCTAAATATGATGCTAATCGCTTGAGACAAAGAGCTTTAACGAAAGAAGGAATTCAAGCTGCTTTGGAACGTATGGCCAGAGAAGAAAATTTGATGCGCGCTTAACAAGTTAAATAAATTTGTTGCGTATCTAAAGAAGCTGGTTTATACCTAAAGCAATGTTGTGTTTTTAAGGAGAAAATTTATGGGTGCTTTGTTAGAACCTTTTTTCTATATTATTAATTTGGTTGTTAGCCTTTATTTTAAGGTGGTTGTGGTTGAAATCGTACTCCATTGGTTGATTTATTTCAAAATTTTGGAAGCAAATAATAAATATGCTCAAAAGACTATGGAGATTTTGGAAAAAGCAACTCAACCTGTTTATAAGAAAATCGGCGAAAAAGTACCGCCTGTATCCGGGTTCGATTTTTCTCCGTTTATCTTATTGTTGGTATTGTTGTTTATCAGCAGACTGTTTACCAGACTTTCTGAACTGGTTATGTAGTTAAAAAGGAAAATCAGAGTTTTGGCAAAAAGGAATCTTTAGGGGATTCCTTTTTGAGTTTGAGAGATAGAGTTATGTTCGCATATCTGACAGACAAAGGAATTATACTCAATGTGCGTTTGACGCCCAATGCTTCCTCTGCTCAAATAAAAGGATGTTTTGTGGGGGCTGATGGGGTGGAATTTTTGAAGGTGTCTGTTATCAGTGTGCCGGAAAAAGGAAAGGCCAATAAAGAACTCATTGATTTACTCTCAAAAAGTTTGAAACTCTCAAAAAGTAAGATTGAACTTATTAGCGGAGAAACAGATCGCTATAAAAAACTGTTGTTAGATGCCGATGAGCAAATACTGGAAAAACTTGTAAAATTGGGAGATGAAAAATGACGGCAATCATTATGGATGGAAAACAAGAAGCCTTAAATGTGCGCAAATTTTTGGCCGAGGAAATTGCGGCTACTTATTCATCTCCGGTATTGGCGGTGGTGCAAGTCGGAGATAATCCGGCCAGCCAGGTCTATGTTCGCAATAAGCACAAGGCAGCGGCCGAAATTGGTATGGAATGTCGAATTTGTTATGTTCCCGAAACTGCTAGTGAAGATGAACTGAGAGATTTAATTCTTGAGTTAAATGATAATGATGAGGTTAACGGGATTATTGTGCAGTTGCCTTTGCCGAAGCAATTTGATGAGTTAAAAGTTTTGTCTTGGATTAAGCATTCAAAAGATGTTGATGGATTTAGCCCAATTAATGCCGGTTTGCTTCAAATGAATAGTCCAGAAGCTGTGGTAGCGGCAACGCCTCAAGGGATTGTGGCACTTTTAAAACATTATGTTGCGGATTTGCGTGGAAAACATGCGGTGATTATCGGACGCTCAAATATCGTTGGGCGGCCGTTGGCAGATTTGCTCTTAAACCAAGATTGTACGGTAACGGTTACTCATTCTAAAACACTTGATTTGCCAAGTATTTGTAAGCAAGCAGATATTTTGGTGGCAGCTTGCGGTTGTGCGGAAATGGTGAAAGCCGATTGGGTGAAAAAAGGTGCAGCGGTGATTGATGTCGGTATTAACCGCGTAGATGGACATTTGTGTGGAGATGTGGCCTTTGAGGAGGTGAAAGAAGTTGCAGCTTATATTACTCCAGTTCCGGGGGGAATTGGTCCGATGACTGTGGCTATGTTGCTGAAAAATACCTGGAATGCCTATAAAAAACAAAATCCTTTGATGAAGTAATTTTTATGTGGAAAATCGGAGATTTTGTTTGTCATTGACGATTTGTCGTTTATCCTACTATGAGAAAATTAAATTTTGTTAGAGGGTGAAAATGATACTCACGAAAGCCTGTGGTAAAATTCATAATTTAATTCATGCAACTTATGACTATATGTTGGATTTGGCATCCAGCAAATATGCTATGTTATTTTTGTTTATTGTGGCTTTTGTTGAAAGTTCTTTCTTTCCTATTCCGCCGGATGTTATGCTTATTCCCATGGTGTTGGCAACTCCTCAAAAAGCTTATAGAATTGCCGGACTTACCACTATGGCCAGTGTTATAGGTGGTTACTTTGGTTATTGTATCGGTGTATTTGGTTATGAGCTCCTTGCTAAACCAATTTTAGAGTTTTATGGTTATATGGCACAATTTGATGTTTTTAAAGGATATTATCACGAATGGGGTGCATGGATTGTGTTTGCTGCCGGATTAACGCCTTTCCCATATAAGGTTGTGACTATTGCCAGTGGTGTGGTTCATTTGGATTTGGTGGTCTTTACCGTTGCATCAATTTTAGCCAGAGGCGGTAGGTTCTTTTTGGTGGCATGGCTTTTGAAAAAATTTGGAGAGCCAATGAAGGATTATATTGAAAAGAATTTGGGAATGCTCTCAGTGGTGTTTGTTTTGCTTCTGGTGGGCGGATTTGCAGCCATTAAATTTATTTAATAAAAAACCTCCCTTTTGGGAGGCTTTTTTTATTAGTTGCCTTACAGAAAACCCCGAGTTTACTCGGGGCTGAATGCAAAGGTGTTGGAACAACACCGCTCCACGCCAACGAGCGTGGTCAAACCGAAGGTTTGTAGCTGATTTAGAACCCCCAGTTTACTGGGGGATATCTATTCTTTATGGCGAAATGTAATTCGTCCTTTGGTAAGGTCATAAGGTGTCATTTCAATATCAACTTTATCGCCAACCATAACACGTATTCTAAATTTGCGCATTTTGCCGGCTGTATGGGCTAATATTTCAACACCATTTTCTAATCTTACCCGAAACATGGCATTGGGAAGTTTTTCTATAACTTCACCTGTCAGTTCAAGCAGTTCTTCTTTACTCATAAAATTTCCTTTACTGATTAATTATTTCCTACTGTATAAACCTTAATTTTTATTTTTGCAAATTATTTCTCACTATAAAGTGGTATTTTTATGGTAAAACAGGTGCCAACTCCCAGGGTGCTGGTGACAGATATGGTTCCGTTTTGTTTCTCTATGATGGATTTGACAATTGCTAAACCGAGGCCTGTTCCAGACGTTTTGGCAGAATGTCCTTGAGAATAAAATGGCTCAAAGATGTGGTTCAATTTATCTTCTTCTATTCCTATGCCTGTATCTTGAACCGAAATTTGTGCGGTATGGTCTGTTTGGTCTTCTGACAAGCTGATGTCTATTTGACCACCGTGAGGCATGGCTTTGATGGCATTTTGCATTAAATTGAGTATGACCATCTTAAAATCAGCGGCATTTCCCAGAGCGGATAATTTTTTGCGGGATTTTTTGAAATTTATGCTTATACCGTTATTTTTTGTTTCGTAGTCAAGAATGGAAATGATGTCTTGAATGCAGTCAGTGAAAATGTAAGGGTATTTTTTATCCGGTGTAAATTGGGCTAGTTTTAAAAGTCTTTCAGGAACCTGAATGCAATCAACTAATTGTTTATGAATAAGCTCAAGGTAGGATTTTTCTTCACTGTCTTGGGGGTGGTATTTCTTTATCAGCCCTTCCAAAATCATCCTAATGGAGCCTAAGTGGTTTTTCATTTCATGAGCAACAGAGGTGGATAAAAAGCCAAGAGAAGAAACTTTTTGCTGATGTGAAAAGTGAATATCTTCACTTAAATCTCTTATGGATTCAACAATGTATTTTTGAGTTGCAGAATTATTATCTTTAAATGTCATGTATGCAGCATTGATTGATAATGGATTGTTGGGAAAAGCTGCAAATTGTTGAATGAATTTGAGGTTCGTGGTTTTGCCTTCCTTAAATATTGCCATTGGGCAGGTGAATTTGCTTAAAGGACAGGGGTAATCTTGATTTTGTGATGAGAGATAGCATTTTTGCCCAATACAGTTCTGTGAAGAGTTTATTTGACGGTAATATTCTTTATTTGCCAGAATGATGGTGCCATCTTCTTTTAAGACCCTAATGCCATCTGGAATGGAGTCAATGATTGATTGTAAGAAAAATTCAGCCCTATGAATTTCTTGGATGCTGTTTTCAATGCTTTCCAACATTTGGTTAAAAGTGGTGATTAAATTATCAAATTCATCGTGAGTATAGTGTTTTTTGTCTGGGTAAATACGTGAACCATATTCTCCTTTTGCAACCAAATTACTGGCGTTGGAGAGCTTTTCAATAGGTGTTAATACCCATAATTTAATGAGAAGCCATAAAACAATCATGGCACAGAAAAATAATAAGGTACTAATTAAAATAATTCGAAAACTTTCTTCCAGAGTTTTATAGCGCTCGTTATAGTTTTTGATAACTTCTTCAGCTCGTTGGCGTTCTTGCGAGATTTGTTCTTGTTTGGCGTTTAGTTGCGATGACTTTGTGAACTCTTTGATTTTGTTGCTGAATTTTATTTGAGGATGATTGTTTTCTATTGAGGCTAATTCTTTTCTTAATGTTATGTTCTCGTATAATATTTCAATGTATTGTTGATTGCGGCTAACAATGGATTTTTGCTCTTCTTGTGTTTTTGATAAATTGATGCTGTAAAATGCATATAAAAATATTACAGACGTAAAAATGAAAAAAAGCGATATTGTGTAGATAAATTTTTTATTTAAGCTGAAAAACATTTTAAGCCTCAATATACTTGCGTTGGTCGTTATTAGCTATTATTTAATAAATATAACGTTATTATCTTAACAAATATAAAATGTTTTGAGGTTTTTTATGACTAAAAATAATATTAAATTAGAGCAAATGCACCTCTCTCCGGAAGTGGAGGAAGAATTGCGTTGTTGGAATGATGAAGATGTTGCCTTTATTAAAAATGATGTTATGGATGGTAAAGAAATGTGGCTGATTTGTGCGGCTGACGGAACTAAAATTGCTGCAACAGATGATAGAGAATTTGCCTTTGTTATGGCAAAGCAGAATGATTTGAATCCTAAATCAGTGCATTAAATGACAATAATAAAAAAAAAGCTCCGAATTAATCGGAGCTTTTTTTAGTTGGTTAATAAGGCTTGAATTTCTTCTGTAGAACCGGCAGCCCGCAACTTTGTGCAAGTCTCTTCATCTTTGAGAATGCGAGAGATTTGTGCCAGAGCCGTTAAATGGTCTGCTCCATTGCTTTCGGGTGATAAGAGTAAAAATACCAAATCAACCGGTTTGTTATCAATAGCGTCAAAATCTATCGGAGAATTTAAGCGTGCAAATAAACCGAATACTTGTTGAAGCTCACTTAAGCGTCCGTGGGGCAATGCCGTACCGCCACCAAATCCGGTGGAACCTAAGTTTTCTCTTTCAAGAATGGTATCAAATATTGTACGATCGTTAATTCCCGTTAATTCTGATGCTTTTTGAGCCAACTCTTGAAGCAATTGTCTCTTATTGTTGGCTTTTAATGAAAGCACAACCGAATTTGCGGACATTATGTCGGAAAGTCTCATCTTTTTTTATGCCTTATATTGTTGCTTATTTGTCAGCTTTGGGTTCAACCCAACCGATGTTACCATCTTTACGACGATATACCATGCTGATGTGATTGTTTGCACTGTTACGGAACATAATGGCGGCTTCGTTAACCAAGTCCATGTACATAACAGCTTCACTAACGGTGCAGACCGGAATGTTAGCTTCGGTTTCGGCAATGGTTAATGGTGCGCTCTCATCAATATCCATTTCATCTTCGGTTTCATGAAGCGGGAATACAGCTTCGTTTGCCATTTCAGCTAAACCGGTTTTGCCTTTGTGGTCATTTAATTTGTTTTTGTGACGGCGTAAGCGGGTCGCAATGTGGGCATTGGCATTGTCAAATGCGGTATAAGGATCGCCTGCTGAGCCAGAGCCTTTTAAGACAATGTTTTTGGCAGGGTGAACCGTTACTTCTGCTCCAAATTCATCGCCATCTTTAGAAAAAGCTACGGTGCAGCTAATCGGAGCCGGGAAATATTTGTTTACAGAATTTAAGACATTCTCTTCAACATGCTTACGGAGTCTGTCTCCGATATCAACCTGTTTACCTGTCAATGTAATTTTCATAATCTTTACCTTACAAATTAAATTATTAAAACTTTTCTTTTGAGAGATAACTCTATATTTCTCTAAAAGTCAATATATATTATCTTTCTTACAAAAGCAAGTCGTCTGTGGAAACTATTAAGAATTTCGACGTTTTTCTCTTTTCCTTTGGGCTGAAGTGGGAATGTTCATTCCTTCGCGATATTTGGCGACCGTTCGTCTGGCTATCTTGATTCCAAGGCGAGCCAAGAACTCAACTATCATATCATCGGAGAGAATCTTATCTGGTGTTTCTTCTTCTATTAATTGTTTGATTTTGTGCTTGATGGCGGTTACGGATGTATTTTCATCACCGGTGTAGCTGCCGGCCGCTGTGGAGAAGAAATATTTCAGCTCAAATATGCCGCGTGGGGTATGCATGTATTTGCGGGTCGTGACTCGGCTAATGGTGCTTTCGTGCATTTCTAATCTCTCGGCAACGTCACGTAACAGCATTGGTTTGAGATAGTCAATTCCTTTTTCAAAAAAATCGCGTTGAAATTTGACGATTTCTTCACTGACTCTTAAAATGGTGGTCGCTCTTTGATGAAGTGCTTTGATTAGAAAATTAGCAGAGCTTAATTTGTCTTTGAGGTATCTTTTGGCTTCTTTGTTATGAGAGCTTAAAGTTTTTATTTCGCTGTAATAGTCTTGATTGATTAAAACTTTGGGTAAGGATTTTGAGTTTAATTCAATAATGTATTCCCCGTATTTGTTGGTGCGAACAAATACATCGGGAATGATGTATGATGTTAGGTCAAAGTCATAGTCGGCGGCGGGTTTGGGATTTAATGCTTTTATTTCACTTAGCATATCGTTTAAATCTTCATCCGAGAAAGAGCCTGCTTTTTTGAGCTCTTTATATTTGTGTTCGGCTACCAATTCCAGATTATCCAACAAAAAGGCCATGTAGGGGTCGTAACGGTCTTTGTCTTGAAGCTGAATTTTTAAGCATTCGGCAACCGAAGTGGCAAAAATTCCCGAAGGTTCACAAGTTTGAAGGCGGGATAAGATATTTTGCAGATAATCTTGTTGGATATTTAGTTTGGCTGAAATTTCAGTCAGATTGCCTCGAAAATAGCCTGCCGCGTCTAAAAACTCCATCATGCGAGAGGCTATCAAACGCTCTTTGGGAGTGTCAAATTTTTGAGAGATTTGTTCATCTAAAAATGTGTATAACGATTTGTGCGCAGCTAGTTTTTGCTCAAAATAATCAAAGTCTTCATCGGAATTGGCAATTCTTTGCTGATGATAGTCTTTCCAATCTGCATCGGTCGGGATGTCATCATAGCCGATGCGGTCGCTTCCAAAGTCATCTTCAAAGTTGTTATCATAATCAATGTCATTGCTTGAGGTATCATCTTGCGGAGTTGGGGGTGATGATGCGTCATAATCATTGATGGTGGGTTGAGTATCTTCGGGTAATTGGTTGAGGTGGTCATCTTCCCTTTCTAGAAAAGGATTGCTGCTGAGCTCCTCAGAGACTAATTCGCTTAACTCCAAATTATTCATTTGCAGAAGATTTATCGCTTGCCGAAGTTGCGGCGTCATTAACAGCGATTGCGACTGCTTAATTTCTATTTTGGGGGTTAATGCCATAAATTTACCTTCTCTGTTGGTTACATAGAGAAGTTATCACCCAGATAGACTTTGCGAACTTCTTGATTGTTGACGATTTCTTCAGGGTTGCCTTCCATTAAAACCGTGCCGCCGTGCAAAATGTAGGCGCGGTCCGTAATGTCTAGGGTCTCACGAACGTTGTGGTCGGTAATTAGAACGCCCAAGCCGCGGTGTTTTAGTTGAGAAACCAAATTACGGATTTCGCCTACGGCAATCGGGTCGATACCGGCTAAAGGCTCGTCTAGCAATATAAAGTGGGGTTGGCTGGCCAGAGCGCGGGCAATTTCCAGACGGCGGCGTTCACCACCCGAGAGAGCAATGGCCGGAGATTTACGCAGGTGCGCAATGGAGAATTCAGATAAGAGCTCTTCTAGCATATTTTCTCTTTGGCTCTCATCGTCAATGACAATTTCCAAAATGGCTTTGATGTTTTCTTCTACCGTCAATGCTCGAAAAATTGAGGCTTCTTGCGGCAGATAGCCAATGCCCATACGCGCGCGGCGATACATCGGTAAATTGGTAATGTCGTGTCCGTCAATATGAACATCGCCATAGTCAGGTGTAATCAAACCGGTTACGCAGTAAAAGCATGTGGTTTTTCCGGCGCCGTTCGGACCTAAAAGTCCAACAGCTTCGCCTCTTTTTACATTGAGGGAAACATTGCGCAACACAGGGCGATTTTTGTATCTTTTACCGATGTTGAAAACTTCCAGTGTGGATACTTGGGATGAGTCATATTTGTTCATGGTGTGTCCTGACTTATTCTTTTAAATTCCAATTGTTTTTGTTGTCTTCTTTTTTTGTCTCGGGTTGAGCCGATGTTTTGACCGTGGTTGCTTTTGAGCCTTCGGCTTTTTTCTCGTCTTTGTCTTTTTCTATGAAAACACCGGAAACCCGTTTGCCATTCTTTTTGTTGGATAAAACGCGGCTGATGCTGGTTTTGAGGTCGGTTTCGGCGTAATCGCCATGTAAAATGTTACCATCTTGGTTGATGACGACGTTATTATAAATGCGAACCTTGTTGATTTGCGGCAGATATAAGCCCCATTCTCCGGTGACAACAGCTTGTTCGTTAACAATTTTAATTTGTTTGTTGTCAGAATAAATCTCTACTTTTTCTAGAGAGGATTGTCCTTGGTCGTTTTTGGTAAAGTAACTCACCATTTTGTTGGAGTAAATTGTACTATCTTGGTCTTTGGCTACGACATCACCAATGGCTATGGCTTTGTTTTGTGAGGGATAGTAGGTAATATTATCCGTGGCGGTAATGGTTTTGTTATCGGTGGTGATGATTTTTGCTACCGGCTTACCTCTTAAAATCATTTCATCTTTACGGAGGTCATAGTCTAGGGTGTCGCCGTATGCTTTGGCGGAGGGTGAGCTCATAATGACATTGCCTATAGCGTGAACATCTTTAATGTCGGTGCCGCTTTGTCCTGAAGCTTGTTCATAAAAAGCGGTCATCTGGTCGGCACGGACGTTCATATCTTGCTTGGAGGCAACGGCATTGCCGACAGCTACCATTTTTTGTTCAGAACGATACCACTCAACTCTCTCGTCTGCCGTGAGATGAATGTCTTCAGCATGAGCTGTTGAAATTAGCGTTAGCAAAAGAGCTAGTGATGTAAATGAAATGCGCATTAATTGTCCCCTTTAACTTGTTCTTCGGGCATGGTAATGTGGGTTTTACCCGTAAAAATCAGTAAATCTTTATCTTGATAATATTCAAATCCTTGTGACTCTATGTGGCCACTTTCTCCATCAACCGTGGTTGGTTTTATGCTGTATGCTTTTGATAGCTTAAAATCAAAAAACATCTCTTCACTGGTGGCGGTGGCTCCGTTGCTGTAGAATACTTCTACACCATCAAGTAATCGGAGCAAAGATGTGTTTTGATTGTAGTAACCATTGGGGGATTGAATGTTAACCCAAGTGTTGTCCGCATTGGGTAAAATTCCACTGGGGTTTTTTAATTTTAAGAGTTTTGAGCCCGGTTCGGTTTCATCAATGTTATCGGCATTGAAGTTGTTGACCTTGTTATTGGCATCCGTGATGTAAAAAGACGTTTGTTCCATGTGGAGTTTTTCAAGTTCGCCTTTTTTGGGACGGGTGATGTCAACGGCTAATCTTTCGCTTTCGGTTTGAAGGCCCGGCATAACTATGAGTAAGCCGATGAGCAAGGCGGCAATACTCGGCAGAGCAATCTTTATCCAACGCATTATTTTGGCACGGCGCGTTAAAGAATTTTCTTTTTGAGGGGAAAATTCTTTTTCGCCGTTGAAATAAGCATCTATTTTGGTGGTGTCAAACACTAAGCTACTCCAGCTTTGAGGCAATCATGCAAGTGAATAATACCTACCGGACGGCCACTATCAATTACAAATAATTGAGTGATTTTCTTTTCGTTCATTTCTTTTACGGCTTCCGCTGCCAAAATGTCCGGCGTCGTGGTTTTGGGGTTGCGGGTCATGAGATCAGCAGCTTTTTTGGTAAGCATGTCGGGAGAAAGACAACGTCTCAAGTCGCCATCGGTGATGATGCCAAGTAAATGTCTGTCTTTGTCAATAATGCCGACGCAACCAAGCATTTTTGAGGTCATCATAAGCAGGGCTTCCTGCATGAGAGCTGTATCATAAACTAAAGGTATTTCTTCTCCTTTGTGCATCAAATCGGATACTTTTTGCAAGAAAGAGCCAAGCTTTCCGCCAGGGTGGCGTTGCTTGAAGTCTGTCTTTGAGAAACCTTTGCGCTCCAGCAGGCAAACTGCCAAAATATCTCCTAAAACCATGGTGGCAGTGGTGGATGATGTGGGGGCTAAGCCCAGAGGGCAAGCCTCTCCATCGTCAGGCAACTTTAATAAAATATCGCCCGTGCGTCCCAAAGTGCTGTTGGGGTTTTTGGTGACGGCAATTAAGGGAATGCCATAGCGTTTACAATAGGTAATAATGTCAGAAAGTTCTTTAGTTTCTCCGGAGTTGGAAATGGCTAAAACAACATCGTTTTCGGTTACCATTCCTAAGTCGCCGTGACTTGCTTCCCCTGGGTGAACAAAAAATGCCGGTGTACCGGTCGAGGCTAATGTGGCGGCAATTTTAGAGCCAACGTGACCTGATTTTCCCATTCCGGTTACAATAACGCGCCCTTTGGTGTTTTGCATTAAATCTAAGGCTTGGGTTAAGTTGCCGTTGAGCTCGCCTTCCATCATTCGGAGAGCTTCAACTTCTTTATCTATGGTCCGACGGGCGGATTGTAAATCTGTATCGGTAGTCATCTTGTGTCCTTTTATCAAAATCTTCAGAGATGATTTGAACGTAATATTTTATCCTTAAAAACGCAAGTTTTTTTTAGGGGTTATTCTTGTTTGGCACGATTTTTGATGGGATTTTAATGTTGACTTTCGCCCTTGTGAATATTAATTTAAGGCAAAATTTTATTATTAACACTAAAATTTGTATAATTATGAAGTCTAAAAGCATTAAAGGAAGTACGTTTTGTTTATTTATGCTCTTAATGAACATTTGTATTTGGTTGGTATTGTATTTTTTCCTTGTTAAAGACGTTGCCGTTCGCGGTTGCTATCAGGGAAAATTAGCGGAAGTTTTGGTGCAAATCTCTGAAGATGATGCTCAAAGAGGTGAATCTCTCATGATGGTGAAACGCTATCAAAATGATGATGCCTTACCTCAATTCGGCGATGTGGTTACGGCTGTTAAATTTGTTGGAGAAGATGACGTCCTTTTTTATAAGGGCGAAATTCATGAGCAAACATTGATAGATGAAAGAGTGCAAACTAATCGTCAGGTCTCAAATGTGTTTATGGGGGTGTTCTGTACGGTTTTTGCTATTCTTTATCTGACGTGTCGGGCAGAAGAAAAACGTGCGCAAAAAGCGTTTGTTTCTGATAACTAAAGAGATTAATGCTTTCTTTTAATTAAGGTTGCTTCGGCAGCCTTTTTTTGTGTCGTGTTAGACTCAAATTGACTCAAAAGCAAAAAATATCCTTCGCAAGGGGCGACTCGCTCAATAATCTTAAATGAATCTGAGAAAAGACCTGAAAAAGAGCTCGTTTTAAATATTAATGAAAGGTAAAAGTTTTTTAGACTCAAATTTATGAAAAATTTTGTAAAAACTAGTTGACTATTGAGCGCCATTAATCTACTATGCGCTCAATCTTTGTACTGCGGTATTAAAGAGATGAGTTTAATTAAAATGACGCAATCCCTTATAAATTAAGAGTTTGTGGTAATTTTTCCCCCGTTTGCAAGGCTTAAGGCTTTTGTGAATCGGGTTTTTTATGTAAACAAGATGTAATTTTAATTTAAGGAAATTAGTGATGCCTACAATTAATCAGTTAATTCGTAAATCACGAACACCCAAAGTGAAAAGAAACAAAGTTCCTGCTTTGAAAGCGTGCCCGCAAAAACGTGGTGTTTGTACAAGGGTTTATACAACTACCCCGAAAAAACCGAACTCCGCTTTGCGTAAGGTTGCTCGTGTACGCTTGACAAACGGCTTTGAAGTAATCAGCTATATCCCTGGTGAAGGTCACAACCTACAAGAACACTCAGTGGTGCTGATTAGAGGAGGCCGTGTAAAAGACTTGCCTGGTGTTCGTTATCATATCATTCGTGGTACCTTGGATACTCAAGGTGTTTCTAAACGTCGTCAACGTCGTTCTTTGTACGGCGCAAAGAGACCTAAATAGGAGATAAAGATAATGTCACGTCGTCATAGTGCTGTAAAAAGAATCGTACTGCCTGATGCTAAGTATAATGATAAGGTAGTCGCAAAATTTATTAATAACGTTATGGAAGACGGTAAAAAAGCCGTTGCAGAAAAAATCGTTTATTCTGCTTTCGACATTTTGGCCGCTAAAACCAAGCAAGATGCTTTGAGCGTTTTTAATGAAGCTATTGATAATGTAAAACCTGTTGTTGAAGTTAAATCTCGCCGCGTCGGTGGTGCTACTTACCAGGTTCCTTGTGAAGTTCGTGCCGATCGTCGTCAAGCTCTGGCTATTCGCTGGATTATTGCCGCCGCTCAAAAACGTTCTGAAACAACCATGACTGAAAGACTTGCTAACGAATTGTTAGATGCTTATGCCAATAAAGGTTCTGCCGTTAAAAAACGCGAAGATACCCACAAAATGGCTGAAGCTAACAAAGCTTTCTCTCACTACAAATTCTAATATAGGATTAATACAATGGCTCGTACACATAAATTGGAAATGTATAGAAACATCGGTATCATGGCTCACATCGATGCCGGTAAAACAACGACCACTGAACGTATTCTGTATTATACCGGTGTAAATCACAAAATCGGTGAAACACACGACGGTGCTGCTACCATGGACTGGATGGAGCAAGAGCAAGAGCGTGGTATTACCATTACTTCTGCTGCTACTACCTGCTATTGGAAAGGTCATCGTATTAACATTATCGATACTCCGGGTCACGTTGACTTCACCGTTGAAGTTGAACGTTCTCTCCGCGTATTGGATGGTGCTATTACCGTATTCGACTCCGTTGCCGGTGTTGAACCGCAATCTGAAACCGTTTGGCGTCAAGCTGACAAATACGGCGTTCCTCGTATTTGCTTCTGCAACAAAATGGACCGTATCGGTGCTAACTTCTATCGTTGCTTAGATATGATTAAAGACCGTTTGGGTGCTCAGCCTTTGGCTTTGCAATTACCAATCGGTGCAGAAGCTGATTTCAAAGGCGTTATCGATTTGTTGCAAATGAAAGCCATCATCTATACCGGTGATACTGCAGATTCTCCGATTAACGTTGAAGAAATTCCGGCTGATTTGAAAGATAAAGCTGAAGAATTTCATGCTCAGTTGGTTGAAGCAGCTGTCGAACAAGACGAAAAAGCTATGGAAGATTTCTTTGAAGGAAAAGAAATTTCTATCGATACTTTGAAAAAATGTATTCGTAAGGGTACTTTGGCTCAAGCTTTCGTTCCTGTTTTGTGCGGTACTGCATTCAAGAACAAAGGTGTACAACCGTTGTTGGATGCCGTTATTGATTACTTGCCGTCTCCGCTGGATATTCCGGCTATCGACGGTGTAAAACCGGGTACTGATGAAGTTATTGAACGTCATCCTGATGATAACGCTCCGTTGTCAGCTTTGGCATTCAAAATTATGAATGACCCATTCGTTGGTTCACTGACCTTTACTCGTATTTATTCAGGTACCATGACTGCCGGTTCTTATATCTATAACTCTGTTAAAGATAAGAAAGAACGTATCGGTCGTATGCTCTTGATGCATGCTAACAAACGTGAGGATTTGAAAGAAGCTCATGCCGGTGATATTATCGCTTTGGCTGGTTTGAAAGATACCACCACCGGTGATACCTTGTGTGATCCTGCTCATCCGATTGTTTTGGAAAATATGGAATTCCCTGATCCGGTTATTCAATTGGCTGTTGAACCGAAGACTAAAGCCGACGTTGAAAAAATGGGCTTGGCTTTGTCTCGTTTGGCTATGGAAGATCCGTCTTTCCGCGTTTCTTCTGACCCAGATTCAGGTCAAACCATCATCAGTGGTATGGGTGAATTGCACTTGGAAATCATTGTTGATCGTTTGAAACGTGAATTCAAAGTTGATTGCAATGTCGGTGATCCGCAAGTTGCTTATCGTGAAACCATCACCAAACCTTGTGATATTGAATATACTCACAAGAAACAATCCGGTGGTGCCGGTCAATTCGCTAAAGTTAAAATTAAATTCGAGCCGATGGAAGGCTATAACGGATTTGAATTTAATAATACGGTTGTTGGCGGTAACGTTCCTAAAGAATATATTCCGGGTGTTGAAAAAGGTTTGCGTACCGCTATGGATGCCGGTGTATTGGCCGGATATCCGGTTACCGGTGTTAAAGCTACCTTGTATGATGGTGCTTACCACGAAGTTGACTCTAACGTTATGTGCTTTGAAATCGCTGCTCGTGCTGCCTTCCGTGAAGGTATGAGACAAGCTGATGCCAGATTGTTAGAGCCGATTATGAAAGTGGAAGTTGTTACTCCGGAAGAATATATGGGCGATATTATCGGTGACTTGAACTCTCGTCGTGGTTTGGTCAGCGGTATGGATCAAAGAGGTAATGCTCGCGTTGTTGATGCAAGCGTTCCTTTGGCCAATATGTTTGGTTATGTAAATACCTTGCGTTCTCTTTCTCAAGGTCGTGCTCAGTTTACAATGGTCTTTGACCACTATGCTGAAGTTCCTCGGGAAATTGCCGAAGGTATTAAAGCGAAAAACGCTTAATCTGATTAACGAGGTGTAAGAGTGAAACAGAGGTATCTTTTGTTTTCACTCTTGCCTCTTGTTAGTTTTATATTTGTAAATTTAATTTTATTAATTTCATTTTGGAGAAATTTAAAATGGCAAAAGAGAAATTTGAGCGCACAAAGCCTCACTGCAACATTGGTACCATTGGTCACGTAGACCACGGTAAAACTACCTTGACAGCTGCAATCACCAAAGTATTGGCAGAAGAAGGTGGCGCAAGCTTTACCGCATATGATCAAATCGATAAAGCTCCTGAAGAAAAAGCACGT
>CASDYX010000012.1 GCA_949286215.1 uncultured Pseudomonadota bacterium | reverse complement strand
GGTTAGAGTAAGTAAGGATACTCCTATCACAAGCTGCTTTCTCATAATATACCTCATTATAACTGAACCCTATCAAGCTATAATTTAGCACAACATGAGAGTAATGTCAAATATATTTATGAAAGATTTTATATTTTGGCTAAAATATAAAAGAAATCCCCTCTTTGGAGGGGATTTCTTTTCTCTAAAATTCATATCGCAACCCTAAGCTCACATCTATTGGTACTTCTATTTTATCTCCCAGCTGAGTTACAACGCTGACATATGAATATAAATTTTCTCGAGGTTGAAACTTAAAGCCTGCTCCTAACTCATACATTGTATCAGAAATATCTTCATGCAAAGTTTCTCCGGCAACATCAATTTTACTTTTGCCATCAAACTCTTCCACCAAGTTAAACTCTACATAAACTTCTTTATCATCCCAAGCATAGCCTGCTGCAGTTCCCATTCTTCCTTCCAAAGAGGTTGCTCCTCTTCCTTTAATTCTGGTATTAAGGGTTGTACGATACTCCATCGACCCGAGATCAATATATTTTAATTTCAAATGCGGTTCTGCAAACCACCCATCATCAAATTCAATCCTTTTTCCGGTTTCAGCACCAACACTCCAACCTTTAACATCATATTTTCCGTCAATATCATCACCATGCGGCAAAAAGCTTTTTAGTTTTTGACTATGCCAATAATAATGCGTCATCAAATCTAAGAAATATTTTTCTTTAGTCATAAAAGAAGAATAGAGACCCACATTGACAGTATCTCCCCTTGCCTTACCGCTACGGTCAAACTTTTGCGAAGAATCAGAAAATCCGGCCGAAAAACCAACAACCATCGTATCAACAAAATCTTGTTTTACCTTCATATCATAACCGACTTGAACCGTCACCACATCTGCACGACTGTCCGAACTGTCTTTGAAGTTCATTTTCAAATCTCTCCACCCGGATTTAATCCAAAATCCGTTATTTTTATACAGATGCAAATCATCAAATCGGTTATTCATCGTTTCCATCTGCGCCAGAAAAACCGAATTAATTGCCGAATAGGTATTTTTGGTTAATACGGCCGTATCTGTTAATTGCGAAGTTTTTTCCAACACCCATTCATCTCCGATATGGTGCAAATCATATCGATAAGCCCCGACATCGACAGCTCCGCCCAACAAATAAAATTCAGCATCCCCGCCGTCAACCTGCACTATCGGAATATTTTTCGGAAAAATTTCTTCATAACTGCTATCGACCATGGCAATACCAAACTTTCCGCTACCTCCCTGCACAACCAATTCATCACTTTGTGAAGCAGCAGCCTGACTATTAAGATAAAATTTGCCCTGCCCCGAAAGATTTCCAACCGTTAATTTGGCATACTGATTATCATTAATCAAATCCACTCTGGCGCCATTCATCTCCAAGTTAGGAATAGTATTTGCGCCTTGAACCTTAAATTCACCACCTGAAAGTTTGGTCACTCCAGACACCACAGCACCGTCTTCCAGCAAAGTCGAACCACCAAACTGTGTAAGGTTATTGATTTCTGCTTGTCCCTCAATCAGCAAATAACCATTATTTACGGTAACATCAGAAATTGACGTCCCGCGAAAAGCCATAATACTTCCCTCATCATTTAAGGTCAGATTACTTCCCTTTCCGCCGGAAGAAAAGCTCAATCCTCCATAGCCATTAACCACAGCACCGTCCAGCGTTCCGCCGTCCACCACTTGCGAACCATCATTCAAAACCGTATTTTTCGCCTGACCTTCAATCAGTTGATATCCGCCGTTTATGATTGTGCCCGAACTCAAACCTCCGGCATAAACATATTGATTACCTCCGCTGTTAATAGTGGTATTTATGGCTTGCCCACTGGCCATAACATTTTGCGTTCCGCGTGAATTTATTGTTGAACCACTATCTTGTCCATAGATGGTTTCAGTCCCTCTATAGGACACATTTGTTCCTTGTGCCGAACCACCGGCTTGCACAATCATTGTGCCATATTTGAGTGTTGAACTAAGAGCCTCTCCTCCATTTTCAACTACCTGTTGTCCATAATTAATTAAAGTTTGTTCCGCTTTTCCAAACACGGTTTGCATGGCATTATTATTAACTTTCGTTGCCAAAGTATAACCACCCGAATTTACAACTTGCCGACCGGAAGAATAAAGAGCGCTATATTCACTTTTTCCGCCCGACATAATATTTTGAGTACCGTTAACCGAAAAATCGATTGCCGTACCATACACATTTTGTACACTTCCTCTCCCAACTCTTCCGCCACTCTCAGTGGTTCCGGCAGGAATATCAGCCCAAGCAAGTGTTGAAGTTCCAAGCAATAAACTGCAATAAAATCCCAAGCATCTATATTTCATATAAACAAACTCCGATTTAAACAACTTCTAAGATGTATAGTGCCAGCAACAAATTTCAAGGCATCAAACCTTAATTAAAGTTGATTCAACCATTGCACCACTTTATTACGCTCTTCTTTTTGGTAGTCATTAGGCAAATTATTAAATGCTTGAGAGATTTGTAAATTTGCATTTTTTGCTTGCTTTGCAAAATCCTCAAAATAAGTTCCGAAATTACTTCCTTGCGTTGAAAAAGGAACAACTTTTTTGCCTCCAAAATCAACTTTTTGCAAAAAGCTGTAAAGCGGTGTTGCCATTGTATACCACCACACCGGCGCACCGACAAAAATCATGTCATACTGAGAGAGGTTAGGAAAATCTTGCTTAATCTCAGGGTATTTCTTTTCTTTTAATTGCTCACGCAAAGTCATATAGAACCAAGGCGTCGTATCCACCTTTTCAACAGTTTTAATCTCATATACATCAGCATTTGTTTCTTGTTTAATAATTTCTGCAATCTGTTTGGTGTGTCCGCTCAAAGAATAATAAACCACCAAAACCTTACCTAACTTCTTATTTAATTTAACTTCTTCTCCGCTATATTGAGCCATTTCTTTTTTGTTTTTCTGAGCCACTCTCAGCAAATGTACACCACCGATAATAAGTCCGCCAACAATTCCTGCCGCAATGATATATAATAAGTATTTCATTATCTCCTCCTGTTGTTTTTTTATAATATAACAACCAAAAATAAAAAAAACACTAACGACATTATTTTAATACTTGACTCTTTTTATATATAGATTTTATGATATATATAAATAATGTTAATTAGGAGATTCGCCATGAAAAAAATCGAAAACGTAAAAGAGTTTGTTGAACGGATTGACTCATCAAAAAAAGTCAACCCCAAAGACTTATCATCAGACCAAGATTTAACCATTGCCATCATGAACCTTATCAGCATTGAGGAGCATTTGGTATTTTCAGGTGCCAAAACCGGCAAAAACTCTTTTTATGATTTGATTGAAGAAGTTCGCGAAAAAAGAAAGAACCTGATGCAAAAAATTATCCCCTCTTATGAAGGAGAAGTCTGGTGTATCTCCAAGCACTTGCTTGCTTCTTCCATGCGTTTGATGGAAGTCGGCACCAAGCAACAAAGCTTAGGCCATAAAGAAACCGCTTACGATTTGTTTAACCAAGCTTATGACTTATATTGCCTGTTTTGGGGATTAAATATGAACATGCTCAGCACCGCAGATGTCAAATGGGTCAAAGACAGTGTTGAAGATGTCAAACAATTAACCTCAAAAGTTAGTGAGGCTATTCAATCTTCTCCGGTTAAAGAGGCTGAAGAAAAGCCAACCGGAGCACTCTCAAAAATGAAAGCCTTTGTCCGCAAAGCCGTTGATTGTTGTATTGAATAGGATATAAAAAAATGAAAAAATTTTTACTTTCTCTAATTTGCGTAGTAAGTTTGCTAGGCGCATGTCAAGAACATCAAAATACACAATCATCGGCTGAAATATCGGCAGATAAAATCTATTTCTTTTATTCAAACAGTTGCCCGCATTGCCATGACGCCATTGCTTATTTAAACAAAAATCACCCTGATTTAAAATTAAGCATGGAAAATGTCAGTACCCAACGAGGCTATGAGCTTTTGTTCAAATGTGCCGAAAAATTCAACCTAGGCAATCGCATTGGTACCCCACTCTTTTGCATGGGAGACAAATACATCATGGGTTGGTCCGACAGCAATGCCGCTCAGTTTGAAGAATATGTTAAACCTTATT
Source organism: uncultured Pseudomonadota bacterium (assembly GCA_949286215.1). Taxonomy (GTDB): domain Bacteria; phylum Pseudomonadota; class Alphaproteobacteria; order RF32; family CAG-239; genus Scatocola. The sequence goes on along the minus strand of CASDYX010000012.1, from coordinate 42,148 downwards.
TGAATAAGTGAGACAAATGGAAAAACAGCTTCCTCTAGAGACCATGAAAAAAGCCGTTAAAGGATTGAGCTACATTGCTCATCCTTTAAGGCTGCAAATTTTGGAATATCTTGATGTTTACGGCGCCTCTTGCGTCTCAGCCATAACCAAAGGCGTAAGAGAAGAGCAAATGATTGTCTCACAAAGCCTCAAAAAACTGCGAGACGCCAATTTAGTCCAAACCCAACGTCGAGGCTTGTTTATTTTTTATCAAATTTGTGAAGAATATCCGGCTAGTTTATTCACCTGCCTCCGTAAACTCTATGGCTATATGACGGATAGTTTTCACTACCTCCAAGAAGACTATAAGGCTCTCCTTCCGAGAGATTATACCATGATGGCCGCCAACCAAATCAAACTTTTCGCAAATTTAGATAAGATGCGAATATTGGAATACCTTACACTCTATGGCCCATCTTGTGTTTCTGATATTATCAACGGAATTGAAAGCGAACAATTAAAAGTCTCCCAAAATCTCAAACGCCTGAGAGATGACGGCTTTGTAACCAGCCACCGCGAAGGACGTTTCATTATTTATGACATCACCCCCGGCGTTCATAAAACCGCCGTACAGTGCATTCACAAACGCTACGATTCTCTATCCAATAAAGAAGAATTTTAATTAGCGGCCTAAGTGCTAATCTCCCGCAGTTTGTATGCTTACAAACTGCCGAGCTCTAAACCTCATTAAAAAGTAAACAGACATAAAAAAACAGCCCTTTAAGGACTGTTACTAAATCTTGGTAGCGAGGGGGAGATTCGAACTCCCGACACATGGATTATGATTCCACCGCTCTAACCAGCTGAGCTACCCCGCCATCAGGTTCGTGGTATTTAATAATCAATTCTGAGTATATTGTCAACAATTATTTTATTTTAAGGTGTAAAAAATGCACAACACACACAAAACTCAATAAACACTTAAGCTTAGCACAAAAAAAATTAGAATTTTAATAAAAATACTTACTTATAAACAAAAAACGAAAAAATTTGTCGAATTAACTTGATTCATTAAAATTTCTTGTTACATTGTAACCATAAATTTCACAATAATTTATGGAGAATTAAAGAATGTCAAAAAAATTAAAAGTCATGTTCTCAACACATGGCTTGGTGGAAGGTGATTTTGGTTTTGAGTTGGATGAAAAAGGCTTTCCAACCACTAAAGTCATTTCCAAGAAAGTAATCACCGGACAAGATACCGGCGGCCAAGTTTACTATGTTAAAGCTCTAGCAGCAAATTCCAACAACTACGATGTTGACTTGGTAACGCGCCGTGTTGACCCAAGAATTTGCCCTCAATTTGGTGGTACACCACGCAATCTTGGCACAGACATCAACTATACGATTGAGCAACAATGGCACGAAAGTTCCAACATTCGCAGTCGTGTTTTGCGTGTTCCGGCCGGTGGCAATTTCAATTTTGTCCCCAAAGAAGAGATTGTCCCCCTTCTGCCGGAATTGATTAAAAATTTATATGAATTCTATAAAAAAGAAAATGCCTTAGATAATATTGAAGTTGTTGAAGGTCACTATCGTGATGGTATGTTAGCCGCCGATATGCTTTGCAGCAAGATTGAAGAAGAAACCGGTCGTCGTCCGATTATGTTGGTAACCAGCCACTCTTTAGGACACAAAAAATACGAACGCAACCTTCCGCAATATGAAAGCGGCAAAATTAGCGAAGAAGAATGGCAATGGCACAATTTTGAGCAACGCATTGAGCATGAAACTTTTGCGTTCCACAAAGCAGATATCATCATTGGTACCTCTCCTGATGAACAAACTCGTCTGGTAGCTGAGCCATACCTTGCTGATATCAACAAGATTACAGTTATTCCTCCAGGCTACAATGATGAAATCTTCAAACCATTAAGTCCGCAAGAATTACACAAATTAAAATACCATTTTGAATATAAAAACATCTACAACGACGACAAAGTCATCGATTTGACAAATAAAAAAGTTGTTTCTTCTTTGGGACGCGTTGTAAGAGATAAGGGCTTCAGCGAACTTTCTCGCTCTATGGCTGAAATCATGAAAGAAGACCCGTCAGTTGTTTATATGGTTAGTGGTGAAATCGGCAACCCTGTAACACAAGAATGCCATGAAATTTTGAAAGACTTTGAAGATAGAGTTATCTTCTTGCCATCACTCAACCAAAAAGAAATGGCTCGTGTTTACAATGTTTCATCAATTTTTGTAATGTCTAGCTTAAATGAAGCTTTCGGTATGGTTCCGATTGAAGCTATGGGTTGCCAAACTGCCGTTATTGTTGGTCGTAGCGGTTTCAATGACTTTGCTCATTGTGCAGACATTCGTGATGACAGCCAAGATTACAATAAAGCAATTGGTATCTATGCTCCATCACAAGAGAGCGACCGTTGGCGTCAAGTAAAGGCTCTGAAATTATTATTAAACAACGAGCCTCTGCGTCAAAAGATTGCAGAAAACGGCAATACCTATGTTCGCAACAATTTGACATGGCAAAAGATTTCCGAACAAAAAGATCAAATTGTTCAAAAAGTCTTAAAAGCCAAATCAGAAAACGTTGTATCATTTACACGTTCAAACGCAGCCAAGGATTCTTCTGGTCTTCAAAAAATGAGCACCACGGATATCTTAACTGCAAAGAAACAAAAAGCCATTTAATTTATGGCTAAACCTTAAAAAGAGAACCCGCCGATTGGCGGGTTCTCTTTAATGTTTATCATCTAAAATTTCATATTCGGCATCAATTATATCAGCGGGTTTATTTTGAGTTTTTTTCTTAACAATCACCACAGTCTCTTGTCCGAATTTTTTCTGATAATACCAACGTCTTCCGACATTCCACAAAAAATCGCCCAACAAAAACAACAAAACAAGCGGTAAAATAAAAGACAATAAATAAACCGAAAACACCAGCCCACCCAAAATCAAGACACTCACGGCAAGCCACATCACAAAAGAATCAATTTGTCTCATGTTTAAGCATCCTTATTGAGTTTTTCAGCAGCCGCCAAAGTTGCCCCGATAAGAGCCGCATCATTTCCCATTTCGGCATGTTTAAGCAACAACGGCATTGTCACAATCTGAGCGTTGACTTCTTTTTGTAACTTTTCAAAATCCATAAAAGCGGTTAAAGAACCAAACAACACCACTACTTCAGGGTCAAAGATATTAGCCAATCCGGCAATACCGCGAACAACATCGCTTTCCCAAATCTGATATGCTTTTACCGCCAAAGGATTCTTTTCTTTCAAACCATTAATCACATCGTGACTGGAAACATCATCTCTACCGTAAACTTCCTTAGCATCCAGTCCTAAAGCGGTTCCGGAAGCATAAATCTCATAACAATCCCATAAACCGCAGCTACACTTCCTTTTTTTCTCACGATTAACAGAGAAATGCGCCTCTCCTCCGGCACCAGACTTTCCTTTTAAGAGCATGCCGTTCACAATAAAAGCCAAACCGACACCGGTACCAATAGCCACCAACATAGAATTTTGAGTTCCTTTAGCAGCACCTAAGCGATACTCTGACCACATAGCCGCATTGGCATCATTTTCCACATAAACCGGCTTTGATGAGAGGGAGACAAAATCTGTATGCATATACCCTTCGGGCATATTTCCGACCGATGCAATAATTTCTGAATTTTCCTTATTAACTTCTCCGGCCGTTGCAATTGCCACACCATCAATCTGACTTTCGAATTGATGAACAATATCCTTTAACGTCTCATATAGAACTTTATTGTCTTTAGGTGTAGCGATTCTAATTTGCTCGGAAAGGAGCTTTCCATCCTGAGACACCAAAGCATAAGCAATTTTTGTTCCGCCAATATCAAAGGCAAGAAAAGTCTTAAATTTCTGCATAAAAATCTCCCTAATCTGGTTGTCTTTTATAAATATATGACTTATAGTAAAGAAAAGCAATCAATTCTGAGGAAAATCATGAAATATTTATTTTTAGAATACCCCAAATGCTCAACCTGTCAAAAGGCTCGACACTGGTTGGAAGAACATAAAATTGAATTCACAGCCCGCCACATTGTTGAAGACAATCCCACTGCTGAAGAAATTGCCTCTTGGCAAACAAAAGGAAATCTCCCCTTAAAGCGCTTTATCAATACCTCAGGATTACTTTATAAATCTTTAGGCCTAAAAGACAAACTCCCTCTCCTCTCTGAAAGCGAACAAAGACAACTCTTAGCCTCAAACGGCATGTTGGTTAAACGTCCGATTCTCATTGGTAGTAACTTTGTTCTCACCGGATTTAAGGAGAAGGAATGGCAAGAACATCTTCTTTAAGCTTCAATTTACTGAAAATTAAAAAAATTCTTATATTATTTCTTAAATATTGATAATTAGAAGGATTCTCAAATGGAAAAATCCACCGTTATTGGCTTATCTGCTGGTATTGCTTCTATTGGTATAGGCATGTATCTAAAAGGAGCCGACCCCCACGCTCTCATTAATCCAGCGGCATATTTAATTATTTTTGCAGGAACTGCCGCAGCATTGTTTAACGCGTTTACCATGGAAGAACTTAAAAGATTTCCAACTCTCTGCAAAATTATCTTCTGCGGAAAACCGCAAATGAGCAAACAAGAAGTTTTTGACTTATTTGTTGGCCTAGCCAAATCCGCTAAACAAGAAGGCATTATGGCAATAGAAAAGAAAGCGAGTGAAATAGAGGACCCGTTCATCAAATCAACTCTTTCTATGGTTGCAGATGGTTTTAGCGCTGATTTTATTTATGAAACAGCAGAGAATGATATCAAACAAATGGAAGAAAGACACCGCGCTAACGCTTCTATATTTTCACAAGGCGGAATGTATGCTCCGACACTTGGGGTTTTGGGTGCTGTTATTGGACTAATTGCCGCTCTCGGCAACTTATCAGACATAGATAAATTAGGACACTCAATCGCAGCCGCCTTTGTTGCAACCTTACTTGGTATTTTTACCGGTTACGTTTGTTGGCACCCGTTTGCCAATAAGCTCAAAAGAATATCAGCTGCAGAGGTTGAAGTAAAAAAAATGATATTGGAAGGCGCTCTTGCCTTGCAATCCGGAGCATCATCCATGGCAATGGAAGCAAAATTACAAGCATTTATTCCAGCGAGCGAAAGAAAAGCTCGTCAAGACTAAGGAAAAAAACATGGTCAAGAAAAAGCCTGCTGAACAGCCTCACGAAGAACACGCCGACGAAACCTGGCTAATTCCTTATTCGGATTTATTAACCCTCTTGCTGGCATTGTTCATTGTCTTATTTGCTTCTTCAACACTAGATAAAAAGAAAGCCGCTCAAATACAATATGCTTTCGCCGCAGCCTTTGGCTCTATGGGAACGGAGCAAATGAACAGCATTATATTAAACTTTTTGGATGATGCCGCAAAAGCCAATTTAGGAGAAGGTATTGGCATTGGATCAGATGCACAAGGTGCAACTCTAGACATTACAAGTTCACTACTATTTGAAAAAGGATCAGATAAATTAAAAGCCGATTCTCAAGAACTGTTAGATAAGATAGCTAATTTGCTTAAAGGTGATAAATATCGCCGTTTTGGCATTGCCGTAGAGGGGCATACCGACACTATTGAAACCCAACACTCCCGTTTTCAATCAGATTGGGAATTATCCTCTGCTCGAGCAGGCGCAATTGTTCAGGCACTTATCTCACGAGGCTTAAAAGAAGAACGTTTCAAAGCCATTGGTATGGGCCATATTGTTCCTAAATGCCCAAACACAAACACGTATGGTGAATATATCCCCGAAAATCAGGAAAGAAATCGCCGTGTTGTTGTAAGAATTGAAATTTAACCATTCATTCTATTGACTATTACGCATCAAACTGCTATCCCAAACACGAAAGGAAGGCAGAAATGTTTAGTCAGTTTAGTATTCAAGAATTTATCAGTGCTTTTGTAGTCTTATTTGCGGTAATAGACGTCACAGGCTCCATCCCCATATTTTTAAGCCTCAAAAAGAAAGGCAAAAAAATCAACGCGACCAAAGCAGCTCTTCTCTCGCTCGTAATGTTTATGGGCTTCTTTTATGTAGGCGAAGCATTTTTACACCTTTTCCATGTCGACATTTCCTCATTTGCCATTGCAGGCTCACTCATCATTTTTGTAATGGCAATGGAAATGATTTTAGATATTGAAATTTTCAAAAGCTCACCGGATTCGCCCAAAGATGCAACTTTTATTCCGGTTGTATTTCCGCTCATTGCCGGTGCCGGAGGTCTAACCACACTATTATCCATTCGTTCTCAATATGCCGATATAAATATTATTCTGGCCGTATTGCTAAACGTAATATGGGTTTATATTGTCATAAAATTGAGCAAAAAAATTGACCGCATTTTAGGAGCCGGAACAATCTATATGCTCCAAAAATTCTTTGGCATTATTTTACTCGCCATTTCCGTAAAATTATTTACCCATAATCTGGCCATTCTTCTGCAAGAAGTAAAATAAAAAGTAACCCACCGGCTTAGCCGGTGGTTCTTCATAAGCGGGTGTAACCCTAATGGTGCCAGCAAACGCCTTAAGGGCGCATGACGGTCTGACGGGGCGAATGTTACTTGCTACCCGTAAACGGGTCAAAATCCATAGTTAATTGACTTTGCTCTGCGTCTTCTTTAAGTTGATTTCGTATATACTCAGTAATTTTTTGAGTATTCTTCCCTGTGGTATCAACATAGTACCCTCGACACCAAAATTCCCTGTTGCGATATCGAAATTTTGCATTTCCCCACCGTTCATATATCGAGAGACTGCTTTTACCTTTGAGATAGCCCATTATTGAGCTTACCGAAAACTTAGGTGGAATCTCCAGTAACATATGAACGTGATCTGTACATACTTCCGCTTCTATTATTGTTACTCCTTTCCACCGACATAATTCTCTAAGAATTTGTCCTATTTCTAGACGACGTCCTCCGTAAAACGCCTTTCTTCTATACTTCGGTGCAAATACTACATGGTATTTACAATTCCATGTTGTGTGTGCTATTGTATGTGTGTTCATAAAAAAACTCCTTTGCTTTTTATTAGACAGTTGCCAGACCGTCACTTTATTTTAGCAAAGGAGTTTTTTATCTGTAAAGCTGTAAGCTCTTTGGAACTACCGGCCTAGCCGGTAGTTTTCTTGTTACAAAAAAAAAGCCCTGTTACAGGGCTTTTTTTATTTTTCTCTGCGTATAATTTCAAATATAGGAATACAAGCAAATAGCAAATATTTGCAACGATTTCGGGTTTGAATGGTCTTCCAAACAGGCAACATATTAAATAATCGCCCAACACTTACATGCCCTTTTTTAATCGTCCGCCACAAAACAAACTTATTAAATAACTTTAAGGTCTTAATTTCTTTTTTATTGGCTTTTGTTTTTGGCATCAAATCCAAACTTTCTTTAAGAAAAGCAAAAGAAGATTTTTGTTTTTCCTTCAATAATGGCTCAACGATATCATAATCAATACCGACAGTCTCCACTGATTTCTTCTCAAGCTTATCAACCAAATGTGTTTCCAAATTCAAACTTCCCAACAAACTTTCCAATCGAGAAGCCCCTCTTTGTGAATTAATAACGCATAAAAAATCTTTTTTAAAAATTAAAGAAAAACAAACACAATGAAAAGAATCTGTAACCACAAATTCAGCGTTTTTGATTAAATTCAACCATTCTCCGATATGACGAAATTGACTACTCTGAGCTTGCACCTGAGGATTATTGTAAATATCAACCAATTCCAAATTTTTCTCATTTGCAATAGATTGTAAAGCAACCATTGTCTCCGAATTGTCATCTAACAACATATAAGCAATATATTTCTTATCAATGTTATTGTTTTGAGCTTCTTTTTCAATAATTGGCTCATAATCTTCCTTTTGTAATAATAACGTCGGATCTAAAACCTGAGTAGCATCGACATGGAACATATTCTGACAAATATCTACACCTGACGTTTCTCTTACCGAAACGGCCGAAAAGCGTGTCAAATCTTTTTTGACTTGCTCAGTTGCTTCATCACTCCCCTCCCAAAAATCGACCCCGAAGCTAGCTGCATAGGAGATTAAATTTTTACCATTATCCGCAAATTCCAAGAAGAACTCTGGCAAATTACGAAAACTATATAAATAGCGCCAAACTTGGTCACTTCCGACCACAAAGGTATCATACTTTGAGTTCAACTCACTCAAATCATCGAAGTTCCAACAAACCTGACTTCTCTTCAAAAAAGCCTGGCGAAATTCTTCAAAAAACTTTCCTTTATGCCGATATTCAGATTTTTTAACCTGACTTTCAGGACGAAAATCAATAATTTCAGCTCTGTTACCAGTTTTTTCAATGGCTTTTTGCAAAGCATAAGCAACCAAACATGCTCCAAAATTACTACTATGTTGCAAATTAAGAATACCAACTTTGTGCTTAGCAACCACATTAGTCTTAATAAACATATCTGCCAGAGATTTCCAATTTTGTTCTTTTTGTAAAGCACTAAAAAATTCTTCTCGAGCGACATGAGCTGTTGCCGGCTTACTCAAAGAAGGATTACCCAATATTACGGCATCTGCCGGAACCTGTTCGCAAAATGATACTTTTTCTTTTAATTTTTCCAATAATAAACCCGCTTTAGGCGAATTAACCATAACCACAGAGGTTCCCTTATCATCATCCAAATGTTGGCGATAAGAAGAGACACCCCAAAAATCACCCAGAGTAAAATCAGAACATCTTTTTACACCGCAAAATTGGCATTGATGACAACTTTTTCGTAAATAAAGATTATTTAAGAACCCCAACATATAAGAATTTTCAGAATGAAGGTCATGAACTTTACCATCAATTACCAAAGAAAAATTTTTCCAGCCTTTATCCTTATTGCGAAATTCAATATGTGTTTTTTCTCTAATTCCTAAATTTTTCAAATATAATTTCCATACCTCGGGAGATGGAACACCATGACACAACAAATCAACCAAAAGTAAATTATCATAATTTTTCCCTAAAAACGCCTTCAAACCGGCAACCTGACAGGGAGTACCCATAAACAACACTTGTTTATGCTCGTGCAAATCCGCACGCACTTGCATAAAAACAGACCCGATATCACTTTGTACATATTTAGAACCGAGTAATTTTTCAAGCTCTGCAAAATCATCTACCCGCACATGGCGCAAAACATTTTCATCATCAAAAGCTGCACCATAAACCACCCCTTTTTGTGCCAAAATATGTTCTGCCAACAAAGCAAAAATTCCGCCCGACGAACTTTTTTTCACCATATTGGCGTTACTATTTTGCACAGCAAAAAAACGTACAGCATAATTATTTTTCAATTCGTCACAATGCAGAGCAGGACAAACCTTTTCACACTTATTGCAGTTAACACAAACATCTTCATTCACTACTGGACGAACAAAACCTTCCTTATCGGCTTTCATTTCAATTGCTCGAACCGGACACGCATTAAAACAAGCAGCGCAACCATAACATTGATTTTCAGAAACGATTTTCACAGTCATATTGAAAAATTATCCTTGCATATTAAAAATTCTACTCCAAGTATAAAGCCGTACTTTTTATATTCAACTCTAAATATGTCGCTATAAACAATCCTTTTTATTTGTTAATTACCCCGAGATACGAATTGACGCCCCTCCTCAAATAACTTAAACACTAAAGAGTAAGTTAACTTTAACACATAAGAAAGAACGATGGAAAAATTACAATATTTATTTACGCATCACGCCACACTTTCCCAAACTTGGATGTGGGTGATTTTTGGCATTGCAGTTATTGTATTACTGCTCTGGGACTTATTGTTTTTTAATCGTAAAAACGAAGTTCCGAATTTCATGCATACTTTGGTTTTGTGCATTGTCTATATTCTTGCAGCCTGCATTTTTGGTGTCTTTGTTATGTACGAAGAAGGTGCCGAAAAAGGCTTGCTGTTTTTCACCGGTTTTTTGGTTGAAAAGAGTTTATCATTAGACAACGTCTTTATTATTTCTTTGGTATTTACATCACTGCAAATTCCAAGAATGTATCAACACCGTGTCTTATTCTGGGGCATCTTAGGAGCTCTGGTTATGCGCGCTATTCTGATTTTTGTCGGTGATGCTTTAATCAAAGAATTCCACTGGGTACTCTACCTGTTTTCTGCCTTTTTGCTCTACACAGGTATCAAGATGGTTCTCCCTTCTTCAGAAGAAGAAACACCCTTAAAAGAAACACGTCTATACAAAACGATTTCTAAGTTTTTCCACGTAACACATGAAATTCATGGAGAACACTTCTTCATCAAAAGAAACGGACATCACTACATTACCCCGCTGTTTTTCGCGCTCTTAATTGTAGAAACCATGGATGTTATCTTCGCATTAGACAGTATTCCTGCAATCTTCTTAATTACACAAGATATCTTCATCATCTACACCAGTAACATCTTTGCAATTCTGGGCTTAAGAGCATTATACTTTCTTTTGGAAGCTGCCGTATATCGTTTTGTTTATCTCAAACAAGCCTTATCGGTTATTCTTATCTTCATCGGAAGTAAGATATTCTTGCCCTACTTTGGATGGAAATTGGAAGCTTGGCATTCATTATCAATAACTTTCTCAATTATCTTTATTGGTATTGCAGCTTCACTTATCTCCACCAAGAAAAAGCAAGCCTAAGAATTAAGAACAAAAAAAATCCCGAAGTTTTCTTCGGGATTTTTTTTATCAACTCGTCTAAATTAAAAATCCTCTCCTTTCATAAGTTGCAAAAACTTATGTGAAAAGACTTCCAATGTACCATTGTCAATATATTTCTGACGAGAATTATCGCCCATTTCCTGTAATCTATGCTTATTTTCCAACATTTGAATAATGGCTTTTTGTAAACTTTCGATATTCTCACTTTCAAAAATGAAACCATTTTCTCCCGGAGTAACCAAGAACTTCGCACCGACATTGGTACTGATAATCAATGGTTTTCCAGCCATGCAAGCCTCTAAAGCCACCAAAGAGAAAGACTCATCTCTGGATGCCACCAAAATGACATCACTGTTAGAATAAAACTCTTTCAACTTATCATAAGGAACAGAAGTTCCCCATTCAACATGTGGGTGATGAGAATATCTCTGTTTTAAATCTTCTGAAAATTCATCAACATCACGACCGGCAATATACAATGTCATCTGTTCTTGATATTGTTCAGGCAAAGTTGTAAAGGCTTTCAGAGCCACATCTTGCCCCTTAATCGGACAAACAGCCCCCAAAATAGAAAAGAGTATTTTATCATGTGGCTTTCTGTGAGGAATACCCTCAGGAAACAAATCCTCAATGGCCAAATTCAAAATTTTCACATGAGAACTATATTTTTGAACCACTTGTTTAGAATATTCCGTAACCACGGCAACCTTTTTTGCCATTCCCAAACTGGCTTCCAAATCGGGACGAAATTTCTTTCTTTTATAGCGAGCAATATAGTCTTTATCAATCACTTGACTTTCATGTACCCACCACAAAATTTCAGGTCCTTTCAAGAGTGAAATCACCGGATAAGTAACCACAGTATTGGCAATAGCATAATCACAATCACCGGCAAATTCATTAATCAAAGACTTATTCGTCCGAAATCCCGGATGCACGAAAACTTCGATTCCCAAAGCCTCAAAAGTCGGACGCAAAGAGCCATCCAAATAAGACAGGACTCTCACTTGACCACCGTCTTTTAAAATTGCTTTAGCCACCACCAACAACATAATCGGCGCACCGGTTGAAGACATCTCATGCGAAAAAAGCGCAACTTTATAAGCATGAGTTTTATCTTTTTTCAAAGGCTCCAAACGCGCTCTTAAATCGGGTAACTTTTTGTGGTAATACCACCAATTTCTGATTTTTCTGATTTTTTTCTTAATGAATCTCATTTTCATTTTTCCTTTACGCAGCTTTAGAACCGGTTAATTTTGCCAAATACCAGTCAACGGTTTTAACAATTCCACTGGCAAAATTTTCATCAGCTTTCCAGCCCAACTGAGTTGAAAGTTTTGTGGCATCAATCGCATAGCGACGGTCATGCCCCGGTCTGTCTTTAACAAAGACAACCAAATCTTTATAAGACCCACCAGATTTTTTAGGCATTTTCTTATCCAAAATAGCACAAATGGCATCTACGATTTCCAAATTGTTCTTTTCATTATGCCCACCGATATTATAGGTTTCGCCAGATTGTCCTTTATGGAAAATCAAATCAATCGCTTTGCAATGATCCAAAACATATAACCAATCACGCACATTTTTACCATCACCGTAAATCGGAATATTCTTTTCTTCCAAACAGTTGGAAATAATTTTCGGAATAAGTTTTTCAGGATGTTGCTTTGGACCATAATTGTTAGAGCAGTTAGAAATTGTAACATTCATGCCATAAGTACGGTGATATGCTTTCACAATCATATCTGAACTTGCTTTTGAAGCCGAATAAGGCGAACTTGGGTCATAAGGCGTTGTTTCATAAAAATATCCGGTATCACCCAAAGCACCATACACTTCATCTGTTGAGATATGGTGAAAACGGCAATTTTCATAACCTTCCTTAAATTGGTTTGGAGCGCTCATCCAATAATTTCTGGCCACATCCAACAAGGTAAAAGTGCCCAACACATTGGTTTCAATAAAAGCTTTCGGACCGGTAATGGAGTTATCGACGTGGCTTTCGGCTGCAAAATGAACCACACCCCTGATATCATATTCGCTAAAAAGTTTTTCAATTAAGTCACGGTCGCAAATATCGCCCTTCACAAATTTATAGTTTGGGCAATCCTGACAGTCTTCCAGGTTATCCAAATTACCGGCATAAGTCAGTTTATCCAAATTAATCACCAGATAATCAGGATATTTTTTAGCAAAATACGGAACAAAATTCGCGCCGATAAATCCGGCACCACCGGTAACGAGAATAGATTTCATTTTTTATCTCCATATAAGTCGTTATATTTTAAGAAACGGTCAAAATAGCGTTCAACCAATTCATCCACCATAATATCTGGTTTATGCTCTTCAATCAAAGCCTCTAACTGCTCACGCTTATTGTGCTTGTTATGCGCATAAACAGTTTTTTGAAAAGCCTTGTTCAAATAAGGAACCAATCCCATACCAAAAGAATCTCTAATCATAAACAAAGTTTTCTTTTCTCTTGCATGAGGATTTTTATAAATTTGCATAAAACCGTGATCTTCATACTTCAGACATTGTATTTTCATATCATCAAAAAATGCAACATGATAATTAGTATCTTTAATTCCGGCCACATCCAAATCCGATTTTTGGCTTCCGGCAACCGTAATCATATCTTCCGAAATTTTCTTCACCGGCAAATGATAACCGAATGTATTTAAATATTCCGCCATTGCCGTATAACCGACATATCCGCCGATTTCGTTCCAGTGAGAATCAAGCGGAAAATAAATTTCCATCGGCAACTCTTTTTTAGCAGCCATTAAAGCATCTTTAAAATTAATGATTTTGGCTTTGGTATTTTTTTGCAAATATTCCACCGCCAAATCCATACGTGACTTATCTGACTTGCGCTGTTTTTGCAAACGTTCAGGCATATATTCCGAATACATAGCTTCTTTGTTTGGAGCTATTACAATAATATAATCGATTCCTTGACGCGCATAAAACTCTCTTGCTTTTTCCACCCCTTGCGCCATTTGTTGCAGCTCTTCTTCGCTAAAGCGCACTTCTCCGAAATAATCAATTAAAGTATAGCCATCAGGCACCTTTGCCGAATCATAGAATGCCCAGCCCTTTTGCCCTTGAATAGAAATTCCGTTATCAATCCCTAACTTATACTGAATTTTGCCGTACTTTTTGAGCAATCTTTTGCGTCCGGCAAAAGTATCATTATAATAAGCTTCATAATCTTTGGGAAAATTGAGATTTAACTCCGTTGGCTTTTTTTTCAGCGGACGATTATCCAACAATTCGGTATTACTTGAAAACATATTTGCCACAAACGGATAAAACACCCAATAAACAAACACCAAAGCGGGCAACAAGCGATACCAAACAAAAATATTTTTGAAAATTTTCTTAATCATCATAATGTCCCGAAAAGATACGGCTGTAATTTGCATAACGAGAGAAATAGCGTTCTATTAACTCATCAACCACCACGTCCGGCTTATAAGTTTTCATCAAATTCTCATAATAAGACAATTTTTTGTTTCCGGCCGGCGCATTGATTGTATGAGCAAAAGCCCTGTTTAAGAAAGGCATTAAAGCTCCTGCAAAAGAATCCCCCAACACCATCAAAGTTTTACCGTTAGATTGCGACTTATTATCGCACAAGAAGACATATTTTTCTCCAGCAGCATTTGCACAATCAAGTTTAGCCTGAGACAAATAATCAATATGATAATTCATTTCCATAGCTTCTGGATGCATATCAACATGTTGCTTTCCAGCAGGTTTAATCATCTCGAGCGTCAAATGCTTTTGTGGTAAATAAATACCATTTTGATTAAGGGCGCGAGCAATATTTTCAAAACCGACATAAGCTCCGATATTATTCCAGTGCGTATCTTTCTTAAAATACAAATTATAAGGATATTCTGCCTTAGCTTGCAAAATTGGTTCTTTTAAGTTCACAAAAACCGCTTTTGTATGTTTTTTCAAATATTCAACCGCCGCATCCATTCGCGACTTATCAGAAACTCTGGCTCTTTGCATACGCTCAGGCATAAATTCGGAATAAACACCTTCTTTATTTGGCGCAATAACGATAAAATACTTTGCCCCGCGTTTGGCATAAAAATCAGCCGCCATATTGATACCCTCAACCATTTTGGCCAGTTGTTTATCATCAAACCGAACTTCACCGAAATAATCAACCATGGTATTGCCGTTATTGACTTTAATGGAATCATAAAACATCCATCCTTTGTCACCGTAAAAATACTGGCCGGTATCAATTTTTAATGCCTGTTGCAATTTAATATATTTAGAGACCAAATCCTTTCTTCCGGCAAAAGTATCATTATAATAAGCCTCAAAATTTTTGCTGAAATTGCGGTCAAACTTAGCCGGTTTTTCATGCAATGGCCGATTATCCAAAAGCTCGGTATTGCTAAAGAACACATTTGCCAAGAACGGCCAAAACACAATAACGCAGAAAATAAAAGCCGGCACCAGGCGATATATGACATACAATTTTTTCATCACTAGAACCTGAAATAAATAAACGGATTATAGGTATTGCTGGCCAAGAGTAACACACTGAAATAAGCAATCACTGCACACCAAGCCGGATTTGCCAAACGCATAAATCCAAACTTATATTCAGTTTTAACCGGCAATTTATCAAACAGAAGTTTTAAGAAACCGCAGCTCAAAACAGCCAACACCAGAACCATTAAGAACTCATTGGACAGGTATGCTGAATAAACATCGGTTTTGTAAGGAACAAACATTCTGTTGAGATACCCCAAAGCCGAACTTAAGTTTTCTGCTCTGAAGAACACCCAGCCAACCATAACCACTAACAAAGCATAGGCTGTTTGAATAAGGCGAAATCTCAAGAATTTCTCTACCTGCAAAATGCGCTCAACAACCAAGAACACGCCATGGAACAAGCCCCAAACCACAAAGTTCCAACTTGCACCATGCCACAAACCGGTCATAAAGAACACAATCATCAAATTACGATAGGTCTTAAATTTGCCCTCACGGTTTCCTCCCAACGGAATATATAAATATTCCTTAAACCAGGTTGAAAGTGAAATATGCCACCTTCTCCAAAAATCTTTAATTGAAGTAGAGATGTACGGATAGTTAAAGTTCTCATTAATATGGAAACCAAACATCTTACCCAAACCAATAGCCATATCTGAGTAGCCAGAAAAATCGAAATAAATTTGGAATGTATAAGCAACAATACCAATCCAAGCCATCGGCGTAGAAATATCATTTAACCCTAAGCCAAAGATTTCATCGGCAGTTTTTGCCATAATATTAGCAATAATAACCTTTTTTGCCAAACCTTGCAAAAAGCGAACAGCCCCTTGATTAAACAAAACAAAAGACACTTTACGGTTATCAATTTGTGCAGCAATGTCATAATATTTCAAAATCGGTCCGGCAATCAATTGCGGGAAGAAGGAAATAAACAACCCCATCTTAACCAAACTTCTTTGCGGCTCGCAAACTCGACGATAAATATCCACCAAATAAGAAATAGATTGGAAGGTGTAAAAAGAAATACCAATCGGCAAGGGTAACTTTTTAACCTCTACATCAAGACCGAAAACCGCATTTACATTTTCCATAAAAAAGCCGGAATACTTAAAGACACCGAGCAAGGCCAAGTTAATGACCACGCCCCACACCAGAGCTTTTTTGCGTTTTTTCTCATCACTGACACCGATTTTCAAACCACATACGCAGTTAATTCCAATCGACAATAACATAATGACGACATAAACCGGTTCACCCCAAGCATAGAAAAACAAGCTGGCCACCAGCAATAAGACGTTGCGATAGTTTTCTTTAGTCAGAAAATAAAGCCCCAAAACGATTGGCAGAAACATCCACAAAAAGATTAACGAACTAAAAACCATTTTCTAATTTCTCCACACAATCTTTCAAACTGACCGTCCAGTGATTAATTTTCAAATTAAAATCACGTTTGATTTTGGCTTTATTTAAGACCGAATAATTCGGGCGTTTTGCCGGAGTCGGATAATCCTTACTTTCGATTGGCAACACCTCACAATCCAAATCCGAATATTTCATAATGGCCGTTGCAAAATCATACCACGAACAAACCCCTTCATTAGAGAAATGATAAACTTCTTTGCTATGAGGTTTAATTTGCGGCAAAATATCAACAATTGCCTGAGCCAAATCTTTGGCATAAGTCGGCGTCCCTGCTTGGTCAAACACGACGCTAAGCTGATTTCTTTCAGCTCCCAAACGACGCATTGTTTTCACAAAATTATTGCCGAATGTTGAATAGAGCCAAGCCGTACGAATAATCACGGCTGTATCGGCATATTTCAAAACAGCTTGCTCTCCTTCTAATTTGGTCTTTCCATACACCGATTGCGGATTTGTTGCATCTGTCTCCACATAAGGCTTACAAGCCGTTCCGTCAAACACATAGTCGGTTGAAATTTGAACCAAAGGAATACCTGTTTTTGCCAAATTTTCTGGGCCTTTGGCATTAATTTTTTGCGCCAATTCAAAATCATTTTCGGCTTTATCAACGGCCGTATAGGCAGCACAATTGATAATAGCTTGCCAATTATCTTTTTTGGCAAAATCAAGCACGGCATTTTCATCCGTAATATCTAAGTCATCTTTATCAACGAACACAGCCTTATCTTTTAACAACAGCTTAAGTTCGCTACCCAACTGTCCGTTGGCACCCACAACTAAAAACATGTAATATCTTTCAAAAGAGGAAGAACTTTATCTTTGTCTGACAACACTGCATCTTTGGGGTTAATTTTCCAATCAATTCCCAAATCCGGATCATCAAACCGCACACCGCCTTCCGAGGCTTTGTTATAAACATTATCGCATTTATAAGCAAATACGGCCGTCGGCGTTAAGACGGAAAAGCCATGACCAAACCCACGTGGAATCATTAATTGACGATTATTTTCTGCCGACAATTCAACCGCCACATGTTTACCGAAAGTAGGAGAATCTTTTCTTAAATCCACCGCCACATCCAAGACCGTACCTTGCAATACGCGTACCAGCTTGGCTTGTGAAAACTCACCTTTTTGAAAATGGACACCACGAATAGTCCCATAACAAGATTTAGATTGATTATCTTGAATAAAATCATAATCCAAACCGGCCTCAGCCATTTTAGCTTTATTCCAACTTTCAAAGAAATACCCTCTGGCATCTTCAAAAATTTGTGGTTCAATAATTACCACACCTTCAATCGGTGTCTTAACAATCTTCATGGCAATCCTCAACAACTCTCTTCAAATAATCTTTATAATCAATTCCGTCTTTAAGCGAATTGATGATTTCATTTAATTGTGCTTCATCAATAAAACCGCGTTTGTAAGCAATTTCTTCAATACAAGCGATTTTCAAATCCTGACGTTTTTCAATAATACCGATAAAATTGGACGCATCCAACAGAGATTGCGGCGTTCCGGCATCAAGCCAAGCATTTCCGCGCTTCATTGTCACCACATTAAGACGACCTTCTTCCAAATACATTTTATTCAAATCGGTAATTTCCAACTCACCTCTGGCCGAAGGTTTCAACTGGCGAGCTTTTTCAACCACATCTGACTTATAAAAATACAAACCGACTACAGCATAATTTGATTTTGGATTTTTTGGTTTTTCTTCAATTGAAATAACTTTATGATTTTTATCAAATTCAACCACACCAAAGCGTTCCGGATCCGAAACATGGTAGCCGAACACGGTTCCCCCCGGATTATGTGCCACTTCATCTCTAAAGAATTTGAGTTGGTCGCCCATATAAAAGATATTATCCCCCAAAATCAAGCAAACATCGTCTTGCCCGATAAAATCAGCCCCGATTGTAAATGCCTGAGCAATACCTTTGGGCTCTTGTTGAACTCTATATTCAATCGTCAGACCCAAACGCTTTCCGTCACCAAACAAGCGCTCAATATTTGGGGTATCTTGCGGGGTCGAAATAATCAAAATATCTTTGATTCCAAACAACATCAAAGTTGCCAATGGATAATAAATCATAGGTTTATCATAAACCGGCAACAATTGTTTACTGGTAGTGTTTGTCAAAGGATACAAACGAGAACCGCTTCCTCCGGCTAAAACTATTCCTTTCATGGGACACGTCCTTTATTTCAAATTCAAAAAACCTGTTCTATGTTACACCTTCCCTAACCAAAGGCAACTTTTTTCTCATCAATACCCACATTTGCAACATCATCGATATCAACTTTAGTTTATCACACACAAGAAAAAGCTGGTAATTTTATTGAAAATCAGTTATATATAAGAATAAGTTAATATAAGGACCCAAGAAAAGGATTTTCGCTATGAATGATATTACTTATTTTAACGGGCTTTCACTAGAAGAAAACATCAAACGCAATTTCACCCAAGCCAATAAACTTCAAGTTTGGGCACATACCTTACAAGTCCGTCATAATGCCTTAAAGCTCGCTCAAAAATTTGGAATTTCATCTGAACAAGCCTCATCTGCAGCACTTTTACATGATATCAGTCGTATCTTTGCCAAAGAAGAATACCTGGAGTTAGCACAAATTTATGATTTAGAAATTTTAGCCGAAGAAAGACAACTCCCCGATCTTTTACATCAAAAACTCTCCCGCGTCATTGCCGTTGAGAATTTTAACATTACGGACAAAGAAGTCTTAAATGCCGTATCTTGCCACACCACCTTACGCGCCCAAGCCACAAAACTCGATAAAATTTTATTTTTAGCCGATAAATTAAGCTGGGCTAGCCAAGACCTACCCGCCTTCACACCTTTAGTCATCAAACAATTAGAAAAATCTTTAGATGATGGTGTTTATTGCTATCTGTTTAACAGTCTGCACAACGCAACGCCAATGCCGGTTGTTCACCCTTGGCTCAAGGCTGCTCTGCAAGATTTAACACCGGTTCAAGCCGTTTCCTAACACCTAAAATCTGAAATAAATAAACGGATTATAGGTTGATGCCGCCAAACTAATTGTGGACCAGAAGAACAAAACAAATAGCCAAATATTAATAGCTGTTCTCAAAACTTTGCGTTCATAAGCCACATACAGCATATTTTTGCATACCGGCATCGCACAAATTAATCCCACAGCCATCATCAGCGCAAATTTATTGTTCATACCATAATCAAAATCAGGCAAATGTTCACCAACATTAATACCTAGCATTTTTCCTATAAATTCCGCACCATAAGCCACGGTTGATGCTCTAAAAATAATCATTCCGAAAATAATGGCAATCAAAGCATAAATATGCTTTCCAATACTCACGAGTTTGGTATCAGCTTTATCTTTACTCCAACCGATAAAGCGTTCAAACACGATAAATATGCCGTTCCAAACGCCCCACAGAATATAATTCCAAGCAGCGCCATGCCAAACACCCGTAACTAAAAAGATAAAAAACAAATTCCAGTATGTTCTAAGCGTTCCTTTTCTGTTTCCGCCCAACGGAATATAGAGATATTGGCGAAACCATGTTGCCAAAGAAATATGCCATCTCCGCCAAAATTCGCTGATGGATTTGGAAATATATGGATAGTTAAAGTTTTCCAAGAACTTAAAGCCAAACATCAAACCTAATCCGATGGCCATATCGGAATATCCCGAAAAATCATAATAAAGCTGCAAACAATAGGCAACAGCGCCCAACCAAGCAATTTCGGTTGTTAAATTTTCGGGAGCTTGCTCAAAAATCTTATCAACCACCTCTGCCAAGGTATTGGCAATCAAAACCTTTTTCGCCAAACCGATAATAAAGCGTTTCAACCCGATAATAACATATTTGAATTCGACCTTACGTTCATCAATTTGTTCACAAACATCATGATATTTAACAATCGGACCGGCAACGAGTTGCGGAAAGAGCACGATATAAAGCGCCAATTTATAAACATCTCTCTGTGCCGGAATTTCTTTGCGATAAACATCAATCAAATACGACATCGCCTGAAACGTGTAAAAGGAAATACCAATCGGCATAATCACATCTACAAAATCAATATGTGTCTGAAATACCAAATTAATATTATCAACCACAAAATTAAAATACTTAAAATAGAACAAAAAGCTCAAATCAACCAAAATTGTGGCGGTTACAATTCCCAACCTCTGACGCGGATTTTGGTACTTATCCAAGCACAAAGCGCCGATATAATTTACCAAAATGGTAATAATCATAATTGCCAAATATCTGGGCTCGCCCCAAGCATAAAAAATAATGCTGGCAATCAACAAGACATAATTTCTGATTTCTTTTTTTGCCAGAAAATAAATCGCCATAACCACAGGCATAAACACAAACAAAAATGTCATTGAGCTAAACAGCATTTTTTTACTCCTCTGGCAATTCCAAATTCAGTAAACGGCTCAAGAAACGTTCCCCAGTTTCAATCACAAAAATATCGGGCTTATAATTAACAATCGTTTCTTTCATATATGGCAAGTCATAATCTCTGCCATAACCGGTATAAATATGGAGCATATTCTTAAAACTTTCCGCCGCATACCAATTCATCCGCAAGAACTGACTATCGGCATAAAATACGCCTCTCAACACATTATTAGGATTTGAAGAAGAAAAATCATAAGTTTCGATTCTTTTTTCTTTATCCACCATAGCATAAGAGCTTTGAACGGTTGGCTTTTTGACCTCAAATTCATCATAAGTCAATTCCGATTCCGGCAAAACCTTATAAGCATCAATTCCCAAAGCCGAGGCAATATCCACATCGGCACTTACCTTTGGAATAATATTAAAATCTTTTGTTTTCATCACTTTCAAATGAGGAAAATCTTTTTTTATGCGATTAAACAATTCCAAATAACCGACATAAGCTCCTTGATGA
Source organism: uncultured Pseudomonadota bacterium (assembly GCA_949286215.1). Lineage (GTDB taxonomy): Bacteria > Pseudomonadota > Alphaproteobacteria > RF32 > CAG-239 > Scatocola. The sequence continues at coordinate 20,517 of CASDYX010000012.1, read as the reverse complement.
TTCCAATGCGTACCTGTTTTATAAAACAAGATATGTTCTTTTTTAGCTTTCAATAAAGCATCTCCTGGGTAAACAACCGGAACAAAAGAGCGAGCTTTCAAAAAAGAATAAACCTGTTCGATTTTTGATACAGGATTTTCTTTTTCAAATCCATCAGGATAAAATTCGGGATAAATACGTTCTTTATCTGGCACTAAAAACAAATAAAACTTCATTCCGTTTTTCTTTGCCCAAATAGAAATATGCTCCAAATTTTCTTGAATTTTTCGCAAATCATTATTACTGAACAAATCCTTATTTTGGAACATTTCAACCGAGCTCCAGCGTTTGGTAAACATCCAACCGTCTTTACCGCTCATAGCTGTTTCGCTTTTTAGTTTGCGATTAAGAAATAAATTAATCTCGCTGTTCACATCAATAAAGAGTTTGCGTTGATTAAAATGGTCATTAAACCAAGCCTCAAAATCTCTGCCATAATTAAAATTAATTTTTCCGTCTTTCACCAAAGGCACATATTCGGCTAAAGTTCTGTTTTCTTGTTGGCTGATTTTATCATGATTAATTTTTGAGATAGGTACAAACATAAAAGCAATAACAAAAGCCACAAAAACAATATCGATTCGGGAATTATGTTCAATAATTTTGAATTGCGCCAAATAATCCACCAATTTATAGCAAGCCAACCCAGCCAAGGTCAAAATAATGACAAAGACTTTCCAGTCAAAAGAGACAGGCTCTCCCACCAGATAGAAATCACTTCCCCATATCAAAATCAAGCATGTTAATAGTGTAGCAATGATTACTCGACGCATATATTATTCCTCAAACAACAACTAAAGGGAGAAAGTAGCACCCTCATTCCAAATGTCAACGATACTTTTAAAAATATTAATCATTTTCTGCCAAATAAGCCTTAATTTCTCGCGCAATAAACTTCTTCAACTGCGGATTATAGTGTCCGATTCCGGGAGCTATTTTCAACTTTGAGTGAGGCATATTTTTATGCAACTGCCAAACCGAATATAAAGGACAATCCATATCCAAGCGATTATGAATCAGAAGTGCCGGAATATTTTGAATTTTCTTCACATTGCGCATAATTTGGTTATTTTTCAAAGTATAAGCTTTGGCTGCATAATTCAGATAAATTTTCAGCTCAGCATATTCATCTTCATCTAAAATTTCTTTTGTGCCGAAAGCAGGATTAACATTTCCCAAAATTCTTTCATACCAACCATATTGATTAGCCGCCATCAAATTCTTATTCAAATCATCGGCATTAATCAATTCGGCATAATACTCAGGCAAAGACTTCCAACTTCCGGCATTTTCTTGCATTTGTTCCATAAACTCTGGATAAAAGAGTGCACTTTTTTTATCAAACCATTCACTATGCACTTCATCAGCCAAAAACACTTGTGAAAGAAGGAGCTTGTCAACCAATTCAGGATATCTTTCAGCAAAGCACAACATGACGGTTGAGCCCCAAGAAGCACCGCGCAAAATCACTTTTCCACTCAAATGGAGATAATCATAAAGACGTTTGATATCCCAAATAATATCTTCCATGGTATTATTTTTCATCTCACCTTTGGGTTCTGATAAGCCGCACCCTCTTTGGTCAAACATAATCACCCGATATTTTTTCAAATCAAAGATTTTGGCATGTCCGGCACTTGTTCGTCCCCCTGGCCCTCCATGAGTCAATAAAACCACCTTTCCTTTTGGGTTTCCATATTCCGCAAAAAACACTTTATGTCCGTCGGCTTCAGGCAAAAAACCTTGATTAAAGGCTTTAGGTTCAAACAGTTTATGCCAAAAATCTTTCCACATGTTTCTCTCCTTTATTACGTCTCTTAGCATAAACAAAATAAAAATTTAGGCAATAATTTACTTTTTGAAACTATAATATTTTGCAAAATAATAAGGGAGAGAAACGCGACATGACCTCTGAAATATGTTTGCATAATGCTAATGTTCTAACCGGCTATTCCGTAATGAACAATTGTGCGGTTTTGTTAAAAGATTATAAGATTATTGATGTTTTCAATGAGGCTCGTTTTGCCAAGAAAAAATTCTCTCCAGACGTCAAATTTATTGATATGGAGCAAAACTACATTGCCCCCGGACTGATGGATACTCATATCCACGGCATTGGAGGATTTGGAACTGATGACCTATCCCCCGATTCTATCCTTAAGATGTCTGAGATTTTGCCCCGCTACGGCGTAACCTCGTTTATTCCCACTCTTTACAGCGCTCCAAAAAAAGAAATGATTAAGGCCATCAAAGCCGTTGTTTCAGCCATGGGACAAGAAACCGGAGCCAAAATTTTAGGTTTGCATCTTGAAGGCCCTTTCATATCACCAGATCGTCTCGGTGTCCAATCTGCCGATTCTTTGAGCCCGGTAGATATTTCTTTAATGGAAGATTTTCTCAAAGCTGCCAAAGGCAAAATCATCAATATGACCGTTGCTCCTGAACTCAAAGGCATGCGGGAACTTGCCCTATTTTGTGTTTCCAAAGGCATTGTCCTGCAAGCCGGACACACCAATGCCACCTATGAGCAAATGGTAGAAGGCATGCAAGTTCGGATTTTGCATACCACTCATTTGTTTAATGCCATGAGCCGAATGCATCACCGTGACCCAGGAGCGGTCGGCGCAGTTTTTATTCATCCTGAAATGTCATGTGAACTCATTGCCGATGGTATTCACATCAACCCTGAGTTCATCAAATTTTTGCTCCGTTGCAAACCTCTCGATAAACTTGTGCTGGTAACCGATTCACTTAAAACCACCAAACAAAAGAAATTACCTCTTATTGCCAATGGCGATGAAGTTTATTTGGATAAATGTTTTTACCGCAAATCCGATAATGTCATAGCCGGTTCGGCACTCACCATGATAGAGGGCGTCAAAAATTTAGTTTCGTTTGGTTTGAGCCTAGAACAAGCCATTCAAATGGCCTCCACCAATCCGGCCAAGATTATGAGAAGAGAACACTTAGGTCTCATTGCCCCTGGCTATGATGCAGACTTAGTAATTTTTGACAAAGACTTCAAAATTAAATATACCATAATTAACGGCAAACTTTACAAACAAGGAAAAACGATATGCGAGTTTTAATCCAACCTGATTATGAAAAATGCTCCCTCTGGACGGCTAACTATATAGCTTACCGGATACAAACTTTCCGCCCAAGCGAGAGTAAGCCTTTTGTTTTGGGCTTACCGACCGGCTCCACTCCTTTAGGCACCTACAAAGAATTAATTCGCCTTAATCAGGCCGGAAAAATCTCTTTCAAAAACGTCGTAACTTTTAATATGGATGAATATATCGGACTTCCACCCGCACACCCGCAAAGTTACCACTACTTTATGGAAGAAAATTTCTTCAAGCATATTGATATTCGCCCGCAAAACATCAATCTCCTAAACGGAATGACGCGCAACTATGCCGAAGAATGCCAAAACTACGAAAACAAAATTAAATCCTATGGCAAAATAAATTTATTCTTAGGTGGGGTCGGTTCTGATGGACATATTGCCTTCAATGAACCGGGCTCTTCTTTGTCTTCCCGCACGCGTATCAAAACTCTAACCACGGAAACCATTGAAGCCAACGCCCGCTTTTTTAATAATGATTTAAACCAAGTACCCAAAACAGCGCTTACGGTTGGTATTGGAACAATTATGGACGCTGAAGAGGTTTTGATTATGGCCACAGGTTCCAATAAAGCATTAGCTATTCGCCACGCCATAGAAGAAGGTATCAACCACATGTGGCCGGTCAGTATTTTACAAATGCACCAACACGCCATTATCGTGTGTGATGATGCCGCCGCCAATAAATTAGAAGTTGATACCATCCGCTATTTTAAGGATATCGAATCTTCCAAAATTTTGAAATAGCCAAAATATAACTCTTCACGTAAATCTATTTGACAAATACTTTTGAATATGCTAGATTATAAGGTGACAAAGTTCCGTTATAATGAGGTGTATCATGAGAAAGCAGCTTGCGATAGGAGTATCGGTACTTGCGCTTACTGCATTAGGCGGCGTAAGTGAAAATAATTTTATTTCGGATAATCACTCGGGAGTGCACTCTCAATACACGCACTTCGTAAGAACCAGTCTAAACCAATTTGAACCTTTGTCCGGGGCAAGCCTAGATGTAGGCTTGCCCTATCGTACAAACTATCAAACAGCTGGCGTCTATTTTATCACAGGAAAGGATGGCGTTAGCTTTGGTGACGGAAAAGAGAATGATTTTTCTGATCCATCCGGAGAAAATTGTAAGCGACTAGGCTACACAGTAACTTCTTGTGATTCAGGACTATTTAATAGCGCTTGCCCTTATAATGACTCTATTTATGATAGATGTTGTGAAGCAACATATAAATATACGTCTTCAACTTGTACAAATCCAAAAACTTTAAGCTCTGATACTTGTGGCGGTAAACATCGCTGTTATTGTGATTCATCAAAATATCCTCATACAAGTTGTAACGACCCTCAAATTAAAGGAAATGCTTGCACCGATGATACAGGTACCAGATATGCAACTTGCACCTGCCCAAGCGGAGTAGCAACGCCATATGGATGTGAAACATACTATGCGTCGCCTTGCAACAGTGTTTGTCAAAAAGCTTATGCAGATAACTGTCGTAACCGTACAGCTGTACAAACTCCTTATGGATGTGAAAGCTATTTTTCAGATTGTTCTTCTAAATGCGAAAAAGCTTATCCGGATAACTGTCGAAACAGAACTGCAGTATCCGCACCATACGGCTGTAGTGAATATTGGTCTGATTGCAAATCTAAATGTAAAACAGCCATGGCCTCATGCGAAGGTGAAATAAAATCCAAATACCCCAATGCTGTACTTGTAACCAACTTTGCTGAATTATCTTCAAATGCCATGAGTGGAAAAGATGTGATTGTTATGAATAACATTTCAAACACAAGTGGAACTCTGTATATAGGTAATGGTACAAAAATATTCTCAGCAGATAAAGCAGGTAGTGATTTGTGCAGCAAAACCACTATTACCGCCAACGTAGTTTCATTAAATGGAGCTTCCGAAATAAATGCTGATGTTAAAGCCTCTACAAATCTAACTTTTAACGATGCCTCTGTAACAGGAAACGGAGCTTTATCCGCATCAACAATTGGATTAGCTTCCAACTCAAATAGCTTTAGCGGAGGCTCTTTAACCGCTGATACTTTAACTATGCCTACAAAGTGTTCTTTTACAATCAGCAACTCTTCATTAAACATTAACAAATCTTTATCATTCGAAGCAGCTTCCCACTTAACAATTAATGGAGGAACACATAATATAAAGACTATGAATTTTAGTACTAATTCTTCTTATACTGCAACCGAATTTAAAATTAATAAAGCCTCTATATCTATGACACGAGATGCAGGAGCATATTATTTCTACCCCATAGGAGCAACCGATGATGGAAGCTCACCAATCAAGATTACATTATCAGCAAGTACTTTTGATATTGGAGGTGGCCAAATAAATTATGATGAGGGTAAAAATGAGAACAAGAAAATGACATTTCGCTTAGAAAATGGAAGTAAAATGACAAATATTGGCGGTATTGTATGTTGGGGTGGATCTGGTCTAGGTTTCGTATTGGCAGCTAACTCAAATTCATCAATACAAATGATTGGCAAAACAGGAACTTGCAATGGCACCCCAACAATATTCTCGGCCTCAAACACATCCCAAGAAGCCTCAGTAATACTCGGCTCTGACGCATCAGGTATAATGATATTTGCCTGCATGTGGAAAGTTCCTAATAATACATATGGAGACGACTTGTGTACAAGAAGAGCAACTTGCACCAATGCAAAAATCCAATAATCACAAAAAAACAGCCCTCTTGTCAGAGGGCTGTTTTTTTATCTCACTTTATTCCAACCAAAATTCAACCGTGGAAACCACGCGAACTTTCTTATCAATTTGTGCGCTTTCTTGTGCATTAGCCGTTTGTTCTCTCGGCAAAATAGAAAAGACGCCTTGTTGTGCTCTGCGAATTTTACCGACTTTGCTGTCTGAACTTTTTGCAAACTCTTGCGCAGCCGCGGTTGCATTTTTGGTTGCTTCTTCCAACATCTGCGGCTTAATCTCATTTAAGCGGGTAAAGATATAAGAAACGGGTGAGCCATATTGGTTATCCAAAATCACACCTTTTTCCACCAATTCTCCGGTCTGGCGCAAAGCATTTTCCACCGCATCAACCTTTGTTGAACGTACGGTCACACTTTGCGAAATAATATAGCGTACCGGATTAGAATTATTATCTCGATAAGGATTGGTCATCAAATCATTGGTTTCAACTCTTCCTTCAATTATTTCGGCATCATCAAAACCTTTTTCTTTCAAAAAAGTACGTACTTGCGCCAAATTAGCATTAATTTGTTGCTGAGTAGAGAGCAAATCCATACCTGTTGCCACATAGCGAATATTCCAAACCGCCAAATCGGCACGAACATCCATTTCTGCCAAACCTTTAACGCTGACAAAATTATTTTTCAAAACAGCTTGATAATAAAAATACCCGGGAAAAAATCCACCACTTGCCAACCCTAAAGCTATCAGCAAAGCACACCAAAATTTTCCACCACATTTGCAATTTGTTTGATTTTCCATAATCGCACCTCTTAAATAGATTAACGTTCCAAATTCCAAGTTGTCTGAATAATATCATCAATATTGGTATATTTAGGCTCCCAACCCAAGAGCTCACGAGCTTTATCAGAGGAGGCAATCAAAACCGCCGGATCTCCGGGGCGTCGGTCCGCATATTTTACATTTATTTTTGTGCCAATCACGCGTTCAGCCGCCTCTATCATCTCTTTGACAGATGTTCCCTCACCCGTACCAAGGTTAAGCACGGCCGAAGACATTCCTGCAATTAATTTTTCAATTGCCAAAACATGTGCTGTTGCCAAATCGCTGACGTGAATATAATCCCTTATGCAAGTACCGTCGCGAGTATCATAATCACTGCCGAACACCGACATTTCAGCTCTCACGCCTGTCGCTGTTTCCATAATAATCGGTAACAAATTCTGCGGATTTTTTTCTTTACCTCTGATATCTCCGTCCCCATCATACCCAACGGCATTAAAATAGCGCAAAGCCACATATTTAATTCCTTTTAGGGTATCATACCAAGCCATAAATTTTTCAATTTCCAACTTGGTAAAACCATAATAGTTAATCGGATTTACGGGATGTTTTTCATCTACCGGCAAATATTCGGGCATTCCATAAACCGCGGCCGAAGAAGAAAAAACAATATTTTTGACACCGTTATCGGCCATTGTCATTAAAATATTGAGTGACCCTTGAATATTATTGAGGGAATATTTATTTGGATTTTCCATAGATTCACCAACGGCTTTTTTGGCAGCCAAATGCACTACGGCATCAAACCCGCGGCTCATCACTTCGCTCAATCTGGTATAATCCAAAATATCGCCTTCTTCAAAATCAGCCATATCAAACAAATTAACCTTTTGTCCGGTAGAAAGGTTGTCAAACACACAAACTCTATGACCGCTTTGCAGCAAAGCTTTCACCACATGACTTCCGATATATCCGGCTCCACCGATAACTAATACTCTAGCCATAATTTACCCTCTCTTTCCGATACAAGAATAAGCAAACCCCAAATCTTGAGCTTTTTGCGCATCTAACATATTACGCAAATCCAAAATATTAGGAGATTTCATAATTTTCTTGAGCTGAACCAAATCCAAAGCGCGAAATTCTTCCCACTCGGTTAAAATCACGACCAACTCAGCATTTTGACAAGCATCTAAGGCAGAATTTGCATAGCTGACTTTGTCTCCCAAAATTGCCTTAGCATTGCTCATAGCCTTAGGGTCAAAAACACATACATTAGAATTATGTTTCAAAATTTCTTGCAAAATCTGCATAGCTGGAGATTCTCGGCAATCATCGGTTCCGCCCTTAAAAGCCAAGCCTAACACGGCAATTCTAGCCTGAGGATTGTTTTTAACCATTTCAAGCGCACGCAAGCCCATTTTTTCCTTACGTAAATCATTTTGCTCAATCGTTGTTTCGATTAATGATAAATGAACACCATACTTTTTACCCATTTGTGCCATGGCATTTGTGTCTTTGGGAAAACATGAACCACCATATCCGGGTCCCGGATTTAAGAATTTTGCACCGATTCGGCTGTCCAATCCCATACCTTGTGCCACCTCTTTGACATCAGCACCTGATTTTTCGCAAAAATCCGCCATTTCATTAATATAATGAATTTTCATCGCCAAAAAGGCATTAGAAGCATATTTAATAGCTTCTGATGACTTGCGATTAACCAGTAAAAACTTTGTCTTACCTTCAAAAGGTTTATAGAGTTTGAGCAAGACATCGCGTGCTTTTTGCGAATTAGCCCCGATAACGATTCTATCGGGATTAAAGAAATCGTGGATAGCAAAGCCTTCACGCAAGAACTCAGGCAAAGAAACCACATCAAAATCTGCACTGGGGTTTGTTTTGCGAATAATCTCTTCCACATCATCACCGGTTCCGACCGGAACGGTTGACTTCGTTGCCACCACCGTATAGCCATCCAGATACTGAGCCAACTCGGTTGCCGCTGCGTGAATATATTTCATATCCGCTTCTTTGGTAACGGGATGAGGCGGTGTTCCGACGGCAATCAACACCACATCGGCACCTTTAATTCCTTCTGCCATAGAAGTTGTAAATTGCAAGCGTCCTGACGCCACATTTTTCTGAAACAAGTCTTCCATTCCGTCTTCATAAATGGTGACTTTTCCAGACTTCAACGAATTGATTTTTTCTTCAATTTTATCAATACAAACCACATTATTTCCGAGTTCAGCCAAACCAACTCCTGTTGGCAAGCCGACATAACCCGTACCGATAATTGCAACTTTCATCATTAGTCCTTAGTGTTATTAGTAATTACCAAGATAATAACAAAAGCCCTCAAAAACTCAACCGTGAAATCAGACTGTCCACCACTAAGACAATATCTTCATGGCCACTCTTAAACCATCCACGGCCGAAGAGACAATTCCTCCGGCATATCCGGCACCTTCTCCGCAAGGATAAACACCGATAATATTGGATTGTAAATCTTCCCCTCTGATAATGCGAATTGGCGATGACGAGCGGGTCTCAATAGCGGTCAACACCGCATCAGGATGAGCAAAACCACGCAATCTTTTGTTCATTTCCACAATTGCCAAGCGCAAAGTCTCGGTCACATAATCGGGAAACAACGCACTCAAATCACACCACTTTACCCCCGGCGTATAAGAAGGTTTCACGCTTTTTGCTCCCGCTGAAGGACGATGAGCCAGAAAATCTCCCACCAACTGTGCCGGTGCAAAATAGTTTTTGCCACCCATTTCAAATGCTTTTTCTTCTAAAGCTCTTTGCCAATACATTCCTTGCAAAGGATGCTCTCCGCCAAAATCTTGCGGATTAACGCCTACCAACAAAGCTGCGTTTGCATTGGTATTATTGCGGGCAAATTCGCTCATTCCGTTTGTAACCACGCGTGATGTTTCGGACGCTGCCGCCACCACTTCACCTCCCGGACACATACAAAAAGTATAGGCCGAGCGGCCATTAGGTAAATGCACCGCCAATTTATAATCGGCAGCACCGAGCTCCGGACGACCGGCATAACGCCCATATTGACTTTCATCAATCATACTTTGCAAATGCTCAATTCTGGCACCTATAGAAAACGGCTTTTGCTCAATTTTGATACCTGAGTTATAGAGCATTTCAAAAGTATCGCGCGCACTATGCCCCAAAGCCAAAATTAGTTTATCTGTTTGAATTTGATATAGGCTTCCGTCTGCTTTTTGAATTTGCACGGCACAAAGTTGGTCATTTTTTACTCTCAATCCGACCAATTTTTCCTCAAAGCGATATTCCCCACCCAAAGAAGTTATTTTTTTGCGAATATTTTGCACCACATTAACCAGATTATCGGTACCGATATGAGGCTTTGCCAAAAACAAAATTTCTTGCGGCGCTCCGGCATCAACAAATTCTTGCAAAACTTTTGCACTCAAAGCATCTTTTTTAATACCGGTCATGAGCTTACCGTCCGAAAACGTTCCGGCCCCGCCCTCCCCAAACTGCACATTAGAGCTTGGGTTCAATATTCCTTTTTGCCAAAAGGTTTGCACATCTTTTTGCCGCTCAGGCACAGACTTTCCTTGCTCAATAATCAACGGATTTTGCCCAGCCTCAGCCAAGGCAATTCCTGCAAACATACCGGCAGGACCGCTACCGATAATCACCGGACGCAGGTTTGAGCAAGCTTTAGGCTCAATTACCAACATTGGCTTAGATTTAATCAGCTCCACATCTTTCCATGCCAAAATCCCGGAGATATAGTCTTCATCGCCCCAAACTTCCATATCAATCGAATACACAAAATGCACATTCGTTTTATTACGGGCATCAACTGATTTTTTAGCAATATGGATTGCTTTAATATTTTCAGGATCCAAGCCTGTTTTCATTGAAACAATTTCTTTCAAGCCCTCCAAATCAACACTCAAATCGGCTTGTATATTATTCACTCTAATCATTGTATAAGCTATATTTTCCTTGCCAAAATAAATATTTACCTATAACATTCAACACGCTATGAGAAAGTTTGTCAGTATATTTATTTCCGTTGCGTTATTAATATCTGCTTTTGATATTATAGACGTGAACGATATAACACTCAATGGTAAAGAAATTTTTACCACAGACAATGCATGTGCTGACCATGACGAGGACGACCTCAACTCCACGGAAGTCCACTTATCCATTTCCGCACAAATTTTATACGATTTACCCACTCCGATAACTTTCTTCCCAAAAATTTCCAATAAAGAAAAACATCTTGTCACACAAGATACCTTCGATTTACCCAAATTTGCCATAAGCCTATACCGTCCTCCGATTGCCTAAACGATATTTTTTTATACATCGTTAACACAATTAAAGAGGAAATTTATGGCAAATAACATTAATGTATTTGTTCTTTGGGCCAACGGTCGGCATAAGGAAGCCGAAATTCTATCCGCCATTAAAGAACATTTTGAAATTCTGCAAACCTACGAAATTTTTTGGAATTCCAAATATTTCACACGCAATCTCAGCCGTTTTTACGGCAAAAAACTCCCCAATGCTTTTCGCAAGAAAAAGCTCTGCGGAACGGGAGCCTTTTTGGTTATCTGCATCAACGATCCGAATCCGCAAATTCAAAACCAAAAAAATCTAAATCTGACTTCAATCAAACATCGTTGCCGTCAAATTTTAGGTGGAAATTATCTCCATGCCAGCGACTATAAAACCGAAGCCGAAGAAAACCTTCTGTTGCTGACGGGATTATCGCCATCAGAACTACCGCAAACGCCACATGCCCAAGCACTGCAACCGATTGTTTTGCACCAAGACTTAATCGGCACCCCCTCTTGGGAAAGTGAGACGCAATTATTGAGCTTTATTGCCAAAATACCGCAAATCAAATTCAACGCACCCAATACCATCAAGTGCCAAGATATCAAACAAACCGCGCGATTACTCAATGCAAAAAGAAAGCTTTTGAGCCTTTCGCCAAATAACTATAAAGTCGCCATAAACAATCAATACCAACAATTGACTCTCAAGCAAATCTAAGCGCCAAACACAAAAAAAAGAGTTGCCCCACAAGAGGCAACTCTTTCGTATCTAACCTATCAGAAAAGATATTTGGCATCCTGATAAGTTAAATACAGACCGATTATTACTCCCAGAATAATCCCCCACCATGCAGCAGAGAGGTCATTCCAAGAATAATCAAAAAACATGCAGGAGATTGCCCAGAAGGCAAATCCGCAAAGGATTGCACCTCCTACTGAATTTTCAACTAATGCACCAAGGATGCCCACACCGGCACATGCAAGCATCCATACCAAAATCGCAGCTATCGCTACGAATATGGCTAAAAATGTAAATTCTAACATATATTATTTTTTTTTATTTTTTTTCTAAATAATACGATGTGAAAATTTTGCTTTATCAATTCATAGACTTTTCGGTAACTCAAAACAGAACTTAATCCATCTCAAAAAACCTTACGCCCAATCAAAGCTAACTTTCACTCAAACCCCACAATATCATCTATAAAAATATAAAACATACCTATACTATACCACAAATCAGGGCTGATAACAACCCTTTTAAGCAGTCAGAACGCTTTTTTGTCCATTTTTTGATGATTTTATTTTATGGGAAACAATCATATAATAAGAATTAAAGACAAAAGTACGAGAGCTTAGTAAACCTATGTGAGGACACTTTTGACCTGCAAATTCTGCATTAGATGACCATTAAATTAAAAAGCTGTTATATGAGAAAAATAGAGTAATTTCTAACAGTGATAAAAATTTTAGCAACCGCTAAGTAAAAATGCCTTTAATATGGCATTTTTATCTGTAAGGTCTTTGGAACATCTTGTTGAGCTAGGTGATAAAATCACCACAGCGAAACTAGATGCCTAAGAAATTAGTACGTGAATTTTTATCATCTGTGTAAAATTGCTCTAGGTTTCCATAGAACAGCTTTTTACAGAGTGGGCCATTGTCCCGACGCCACCTCATCCATACTCTTGTGGACTTGACCAAAGCGCAAATTATAGGCCCAAAAATTAGCCATTACCCGCTCCACATAAAGCCTGGTCTCACGCGCCGGTAAAATCTCTATAAACAATAAGGGATCATTGTTATATTTAGCAGACTTCTGCCATTTGAATAAATTTCCGGGACCGGCATTATAGGCCACCGCCAAATAAAAAAGATTATCTTGCACAAAAGGCTTTCCCATCAAATAGCTCAAATATTGCTGACCGATTTCCATATTATAATCCGCATCAAACAACACCGAACTATCGCGCTTAAGTTTTCTGTCTTTGGTAACATGATAAGCGGTATTAGGCATCAACTGCATCAAACCTTTTGCCCCTGCCCCACTTTTAGCTTCCGTATTAAACCCAGATTCTTGGCGAATAAGTGCTAACACCAAGGCGCGGCTGACTTTCCATCCGCCATCTGGCAACCAAGACGGCACCGGATAAGCAATATTATCATAAAAACGACTGTTTTCGTTGTCTTTAACCTCATTAGAAAGCCTAATTGCCAAGGACGGCATATTATATTGCGCAGCCAAATAAAGCGTTGCTTCCTTCTGGCGCTCATTCATACTTTTATAAGCATAGCGCAGCTCGCTTTCCGCCAATTTAGGATTTTTAGCCATAATCAACACGATAGCGCGCTGAATTGCAGCAGAAGCTAAAAGTTCATCGACATAAGTGTTCTCATCAAAATTATTAAAATAGGTTGTTCCAGCCCAGTTAAATTCCCATGGCTGACGGAGTTGATAGTTCGCCAGCATACCATAAAACGTGCGTTTATACTTTGAAGCCACTTTCAGCCACCGAGTCGCAACTTGCTTTTTGTTCAAACGCGAATAAGACCGATACGCCCAATAAGCACCGGCACCGACCAACCACTCATCATTATCCCTCTTAGCCCCTAGTTTTGAAAAATAAGACGCTGCTTTGTTATAATCATGTAACCGCCAAGCCGCCAAGCCACCAATCCACAACGCCATTGCATCACTACTACGGCGAATGGGTTTAGCGGTATATTCCAAGGCTAATTTATTCTGATTATCCAACAAATAAACCGTAGCCAAAGTTGCACTCATGGCATCATGCTCTCGGTCAGGAATCCACATTCTTAAGTTTTTATCTTGGAGAATTTTTTTTGCAACCAAGGTCTTACCTTTATTGATTGCTTTACGAAAAGCCTCAACTTTTTGACGCACATATTTGCGTTTGTTATCAGGCAAATGTTCATAACGATTATTATACCAGCTATAAGGAGAAATAACCGGCTTGGGAATCAAATCTTCAATATCAGCCAACTCTTCTTTAGCTTTTTTGGACTTAGATTTTGCCAAACGCAAGATTCTGGGAGCTTGCGGATGATCATAATAAAGTCTCAGCCAATTTTTCAATTCTTCATAGCTGGATTTATAGGTTTTGGAAAGATACTTTTGCGCCAGCACATGCCCCATCAAAAGTTGATTATGAATATCCTCCACATAATCATCAGCCTTATCAAAATTTTCTTTTTCAATGGCTCTGAAAACTTTTTTATAAGTGGTAACGTCCTTTTTGCTGACCACCAAATTGCTCATAATTTGTTGCAAAGCACTTTGGTCAATAACATTTTGCGCAGCTCCGACAAGTTGAGCTTTTACACTGCAAAACACAACCACTCCGCAAAAGAGCAACACCTTTTTCAGCAATTGACACCCCTCAAAAAAATAAAGAACTATTTTTTCAGCCAACGGATTTTGGCAGCACAATCTTTCTGAGACAATCCTTTAACTCGACAACGATTAACAACGATATTGGGGATTTTATCCATCGAGTAACATCCATCACCAATAAGTGTATAATCGTGATGAACCATTTGATTTGGCGGAACATCAATAAAGCTCAAGGTAGTCTCCATTTCGGGCCAACGAAGACGAACGCTTAAGTTGGTTAACTTGCGGTCGAGTGTTGTAATAATTTGGAAACGAACATTACAAGTAACCGTCCCGCTCAAAAGTTTATTGACGGTAAAATTATTATATAACAAGAAAATCAGCGGTTCATCTTCAGCTTTTTGAGCACCGTTATAAGCTATCGGATAAATTGAGGTCGTACCTCTTTTAACGCCATCAAGCGTTGGGCGTAATTTTCTGGGCATGGCCTTATAAATATAATCCTCTGGATTTTCAACATCAACTTTCGCCGGAGGACCTTTAGGCTCATTTGCCTGAGAATTAGCTTGAGGAGCAGTTTTTTCCTCAGTTTTTGATGTTTGAGTATTTGAAGTCTGAGGCGTTGTTCTTTCCCACCAAGAACTTTTTGCCGGAGCAGAACTTTTTGTATTCCACGATGAAGTTTCCGCCTCATCACCAAACATTTGAGCCATCGCCGGAAGATGCCAAAGGCATATCCCCGAGAGCAACAAAAGACTTATTTTAAACTTAAGGTTCTGCATTTTAGCTCCAAACCCAATTAACGAATTTGACCCATTATATCTGCGGCACGAGATAAGTTTACAACAGTTTCATCATAAATTTTCTTCAACTCATCTTGTTTTTTCTGTTGAGCCTGAACTTTTGCTTTTTTCTCTTCATTAAAACTAACTTTTTTAAACTCACGATAATATTCCGGATCATTTGCCGGAACATATTTAAACAGAGATTCACACGCAGCTGTAGGATTTTGTAATGAAACGCTGGTCGTTTTGCCACTCAAGACATTGCAACTATTAAACTTAAAGGTCGGATTATTAACCATCAAGAAGCATCTATCTGTTGCAATTTTGGTTCTTACAGAAACTTGACGATATGCTTTTAAATCAGGCACGGTCAAATTAGTATTAAGTGTAACAGAGGTTAAGCCTTCTGTTTCAGACTTTGGCTCTCTAAACTGACCAGCATTATTGTTAAAGTTTTCATCTTGCATTTTCTTTTGATCAAGATTTTTTTCAAACTTCACAACATTTGCAATAGCATCATCTTTCCAGCTCAAGTTCAAAACAACATTATTAACATTATTATCTGAACGATTATAAAAGGTAGCACTAAACTCACAATCTGTGACTTTTCCTTCATGGTCTCTAATAGGTATAACATCATGAATCTTAAACAATACAGCTGGTTGTTTTTCTATGACGCTAACAAATCCTTCTTCTTCAGAAGTTGCATCCTCTACTTGAGCAGCAACAGGAGCCGCCGCCAGAAAAGAACAAACCGTCCCCAATAAAAACTTTTTACTAATTGCCATTTTATAATCCTTACATAAAAAACTGGTTTAGCATTTATCTATAGTGTAAGCACAAAAGATGAATAAATATATAATTTCCTCTAAATATTACACAATTTTTGTTTCATTCTGAGCATATCGACCCAAGCCTTAGCCTTTTGCCCACTGTTTCGAAGTAAATAGGCCGGGTGAAAACTAGCCAGAACCGGAATTTTCTTTCCATCACTTGTTTTATATTCCAACCATTTACCGCGCAATTTAGAAATCGGCTCTGCATTATCAAGTAACGCATTAGCCGCACTTCCGCCCAAAATCATGATTATATCGGGATTGACCAATTCTATTTGTCTTTTCAAGAAAGGCAAGCAAACAGCAACTTCACCTTCGGTTGGGGTTCTGTTCCCGGGCGGACGCCAAGGCAAAATATTGGTAATAAAGCACTCATCACGCTTAATACCGACAGCTCCGAGCATTTTTTCAAGCAATTGCCCGCTTCTCCCCACAAAGGGAATACCGCTTCTATCTTCATCTGCTCCGGGAGCTTCACCGATAAGCAGCAATTTTGCATGCTCATCACCATACCCAAAAACAGTTTTATTGGCCGTTAGCTTCAGTGCACATCCTTCAAAGCCTTCTACCAACTCTTTCAACGCAGCAATAGTTTCGGCTTTTGAGCAAAGTTCTCTTGCATTTTGACAAGCAGTAATTGTTGCCTGAGCCAGCTCTGTTGTAGCGGCGCGAGGAGATGCCTCCAAACTCTGAGTTTTATTTTGAACGGCAGAAACCGTAGCCTGAACCGGAGCTGTTTTTGGTTCATCAATCGTTGTCTGAAGAGCAAAAGGCACATCACCGCAGGTCTCATCAACACCGGCGGTTAAATACCACTCCAAAATTTCTCGAACATTTAAACTTTCACTCATGGCTATTAAATTAAAACAAATCTTACTTTTTGTCATTTAATAATTAAATATTTACACATAATAGTACATAATATTGAAATTGCTGTTGTATGATAGCAAAACTCATGTAAAATACAGAAGATTTTAAAAATTTGATTTAGGATAGAATTTATCATGGCAAAAATCGGTTATTTATTCATCGCGGTCTTGAGTTTTATGCTGTTTAACTCTTGCTCAAACCAGCAAGCCCCTAAATTACCGACAATTCAACCCCCTGTTCACACTGAAGTTTCCGGCTCAAGTGGTCAAAAGCCTTATGGCGCTTATCTGGCCGGACGCGTAGCTCATTTACGCAAAAATTTCAACACTGCCGCCGATTATTATATCAAAGCTCTCAATGAGGATTCGCAAAACCAAGATTTAATCAGCCGTATTTACATTATTCTTGCCTCAGAAGGTCGCATTGACGAAGCTGCCAAATATGCCAAAACATCCCTGCAAAGAGGCGATAAAAACAATATCACCTACATCATCATTGCAGTTGATGACATCAAACAACAACAATATGCCGCAGCCATCAAAACCATGAACAAATTAGATGGCGCTGTTTATAAGGAATTTATTACTCCTTTAATTTCTTCCTGGGCTTATGTTGGGCTCAATCAACCCGACAAAGCTTTGAAAGAACTTTCAGTCATCAAAAAAGAACCAAGTTTCAAAGCACTTTATAACTTCCATGCCGGAATGATAAATGATTATTTTGACCGCACGGATGCCGCTCGCAAGCACTATGAGGTCATCGTCAATGAAGAAAGCTTGGAGATGTCTTTCCGCGCCCTGCAAGTCATCACCAACTTCTATCTGCGCAATAATGAAAAAGACAAAGCAATAGCTCTTGTTAACAAATACAATGATGACAAACTCATGCTTGATATGCTCAACAAGCTCTCGAGCTCCGTACAAGCAGCCAACCCCTCTGAGACCAAAAGAATCATCACCAGTTCTCAACTAGGTTTGTCTGAGGCTCTATTCAGCATTGCTGCCACTTTGCGTCAAGGTCCCTCTGGGGTTGATTTGGCACATATTTTCATTTGCCTATCAATTTATTCCAACCCCAAATATGATTTAGCTAAGCTTTTGCTGGCTGACATTCTGGAAAACCGTGAAATGTATGCCAAAGCAAATGAAGTATACAACGAAATCGGCGAGTCTTCTGTTGCCTATTTTTCGGCACAAGTAAAAAAAGCCAACAACTTTGTCTCCATGGAAGACTATGAGAATGCCGAAATCTTACTGAAATCTTTAGCCCTAGAAGCACCGCAAAACTACCAAGTTTTACTTGATTTAGGTGATGTTTTACGCCTGCAAGACAAACCAGAAGAAGCCATATCCTATTATGAAGATGCTCTTTCAAAAATGCCTTCTAATGCCTCACAACAATGGGTATTATACTATGCTTTGGGCATTTCCTATGATGCCAACAAACAATTCTCCAAAGCCGAAGAAAACCTGACCAAAGCTTTAGAGATAAGCCAAAACAACTATCTCGTACTCAACTATCTGGGTTATAGTTGGCTCAAGCAAGGCAAAAACACCGAACAAGCTTTTGGCATGATAATTGACGCCTACAACCAACTTCCGACAGATGGAAACATCACGGATAGCTTAGGTTGGGCTTTTTACCAACTCGGCATGTATGACAAAGCGATTGAATATCTAGAAAAGGCAGCCGAGTTAGAGCCGGCCAACGCCCTGATTAATGAGCATTTAGGTGATGCTTATTGGCAAGGCGGTCGCAAAAATGAAGCGCGTTTTCAATGGCAACATGCTCTCACCTTACCGGATGATACCGGAGAAGTAATCCGTAAAGATGTGGAAAACAAAATCGCCAACGGTATTAAGTCTCACAAACCGCTTGACTATGACCAAGCTGACATCAAGAGCAAGATAGAAACCATCTCCCAAGATTAGACAAAAACTAATTCTGGACAGGCAAACAAATTTGTGCTATTTCTAAATAAGAAGAAGCACAAAGGAGAAGTATCTTGCAAAATAATCCGTTCGCCAAGCTATTTGCCGAAAAATTTCAATCAGAAGTTCTCAATCAAAGCACTTTTTATGGAGATAAAGAGACCATAAAAAAGACTGCACTTGAAAATAAATTTATGACCAGATTCAATCTTTTTCTGGAACGCTGCGGCGAAAAACCGATTGATACCTCTCACCACTTTATTTCAGATAAAAAATTGGCACATTTTTGCTCAAGCCTCCGTTTTTATATGGTACGCAATATTCAGGATATGCCGCAGGTCACATCTGAATTCAGCCGAGATAAAGACCTGATTAGCTTGTTTGACAGCGCCGCTCAATACCTCATCAACCGAGCTAGACAATATCGCTTAAGAGGGCGCAGAGTTCCCGAACTATCCGATATATATGACTACATTACCTGGAAGGCTAACCTTGGCAATTCTGCTCATCAAGTCAAAATCATCCCATCAAAAATTCCGGCCAAACCAGGCAAAAAGAACTTATTTATCTTTGACCCCAACCGCATTCCCGAAAAAGAAAATTTAGTTGAAAAACTTTTTCATCATGACATGCAAGATATGCTCACCCCGTCTCCAAAAGATACCAAAATTTTCTTTACACATATGCCAACATCTTATCCTGAAGAAATTGCCGTTGCCAATGTTTTAACCACCTTGCACTATCCGCAAGAATATAATGAAGCCGACATGGAATTTGCCAAAACTCACTGGAGCAATTTTTTAGGCAAAAAATTAGAATATAACGAGGATAATGAAATCACCTCCGGCTATCGCTATGAGGACCAAGATTTCATCAACAATCTCAAAGACATCAAAATTTTTGGTTATTGTGCCGGCATGGCTGACGCTCACCGTTGCCTCAAGGCTTTCAAAGAATTAGCCCTACAAATTTATGATGAAAAAGTTGTCCAACAAGCCTTCAAAAACATTCAGGTTATGGGCTATGCTATGGGACCCTTAGAGAAAACGAGTGACTATTCTGCTGTTTATTTCATGTCAAATGATGTTAACGATATCAGCAAACCAGAACACGTTTTCAAAACCAATTTTCCGGAACTCTACCCTCAAATTCACATTACCCCAAAAGATTTAGAAACCGTTGATTCTAAAATCACCGAAACCCAAGACGGCAATTTTATTGTTGCTAGCCCCATGCCGGAAAATTCATTTCAAATCATGGCTAACGGTGAGATTATTGATAAACTTAAACATAAAAATGCCGCCCCTGCTCGTTTAACGCTGGATACAGATTTACACAAAGCTAAACAAATCAAGGAAGAAAATCTGCGTAAAAAAGAATGGCGCGACGGCCACCGCTTACAAAACACCACAGCCGCCAATTTAGGTCACCCCAACCACATTATGGCTAGAACGGTATTTACCAACATGTTGCAAGATAAAACCGGAGCAGAGCTGTTCAGCCATACCGACAGCCCCAACGCTCAATATGTACTCATGCCGGCCATCTCATACGCCAACCGCCAAAAACTAAAAGATTCATAAATAGATAGCCAAAATAAAAGTTTTATCCTATAATTTATTGACATAGTTCTCATAATATGCTAAATTATAAAGTGACAAAGTTCAGTTATAATGAGGTGTATTATGAGAAAGCAGCTTGTGATAGGAATATCAATACTTGCACTAACCGG
>CASDYX010000011.1 GCA_949286215.1 uncultured Pseudomonadota bacterium | reverse complement strand
GTAAGTTATTGCCGTAGTGATGTAAAATTTTTCTGCCATCTTCTTGACTTTTTGCTTTTAACATGATACAATATAAAAAAAGGAGGGCAAGAAAATGTACGAAAAAATTACTTCTTATCTTGATGTTTTTGGTAAAAACGCTGTATCAGAATCTGAACTCCAAAAGAAAATCGAATCATTTGTCACCGATTTTATGCAGTCCGAATTCATGAATCCAAATGCAATGGAGGCTATGGAGAAATATGCATGGGTAAGTAAATCGGAGTTAAAGAATGCTGCCTCCACCATGACGGCAGATGAGGCGTGTACCTGCCTTTCTGCCTTTGTTCAACAGGAAAGTTTCATTCCCGGTATTCTGTTGGATTTAACTCAACAAGGTGTCCTTCCGCAAATTTTAGGACGGCTGAAGGAACTGGATACATAATTTAATTATTATGTTGATAATATTAAATATATTGATAAACAAGCCATTAAAGATGTTGATGGTGTTTTGCTTGTTACTGCTGACCATGGCAATGCCGAAAAAATGGTTGATGAAGTAACCGGTGAACCTTACACCGCGCATACGGTCGGAAAAGTTCAAGCAATTTTGGTTAACGGACCAAAAGACATTACTGCTATGCGTGATGGTCGTTTGGCAGATATTGCACCGACTTTGCTCGAATTGCTCGGAATTGCAAAACCTGCCGAGATGAACGGAAACTCTTTGTTGATTAAGAAATAAAACCTTATGAAACTTTGGCGACTAAATAAACTTATTTTAGCAAGCATAGGGGCTTTTGCCCTTATGCTTGAGGTCGCCAATGCGCAAAAAGTTTCCTCTAAAGATCTGGAAAAAGTCGAAAAACAAGTCAAAGAGCAAAATCTTGAGCATCAACGCCTCAAAGAACAAGCATCGCAAATCAGCAAAGAGCTGAAACAAGTTAATCAGCAAATGATTAAATCTGCCAAGATGATTCAATACCGCGAAGAATCCCTCTCCAAAATGGAGGCAGAACTTGAGCAACTCACCACTAATTTGCAAACAGCCGAAGAAACGTTTTTGGCTGAAGATGAAAACTTAATCAAGACCTTGTCGGCATTGCAAAACTTGGCCTTAAAACCTACCGAATCTCTGTTTGTGCAACCACTTAGCCCGGTGGAGATTATTCGCAGTGCCATGTTGTTGCGCGAAACAGTGCCTTATTTGGAAGAAAATGCCAACAATATCAGAAAAGATTTGGAAAGTTTGCAAGCCAAAAAAAAACAAATTGAAAGGCAAGTTTCAAGAATTACTAAACAAAAACTAAAGCTTGAAAAAGAACACGAAGAAATGAAAGTTTTGGTGCAGAAAAAATCAAAACTCAGAAATGTGGTAGAAGTTAAAAGCGAAAAAGCCAAAAAACGTGTTCAAGCCCTTGCTTCTCAAGCTCAAGACTTGCGCGACTTACTCAATAAACTTGAAAAAGAACGTCAGGAAAAACTTCGTCGTCAGGAAGAAGAGCGCAGACGTTTGGCTGCTCTGGAAGAACAAAGAAGAAAAGAAGCTTTGGAAAATCAAAAGCGTGAACAGGTGCAAACTGCTGACTTGATTAAATTTAATCCTGAGGTTATAAGTGAAATTGGTGATAATTTTGTGAAAGCTAAAGGCAAACTTTCGCGTCCGGCAAGAGGAAATATCGTGACCGCTTATGGACAAGAAACAGCCAAAGGCGTCAGCTCAAAAGGTATTATTATTAAAACCAGACCTAAGGCTCAGGTTATTGCTCCGTTTGACGGCTCAGTCTTGTTTGCCGGTCCTTTCAGAGGATATGGCAACCTTATTATTATTGAACACGGCAAAGGCTATACTTCGCTCTTGGCCGGTTTGGATTCAATAGACTGTGACGTCGGACAAATGCTGTTGGCAGGAGAACCTATCGGTTTGATGCCTGAAGAGGATGATGCCAGACTTTATATGGAACTCAGAAACAAAAATCACCCGATTAACCCGATATCGTGGTTTGCTAATTAAAGGATTGTGTTATGCGGAATAAAATTTCTTTTGCTGTTTTGTTAATGTTAGGGTTTGTTTGGACTGCGCCTATGGCTGATGCCGCTAAAAAGGCTAAAGAACAAACTGACGATGTTGATACATACGAAATGCTCAACTTATTTGGTGAAGTTATGGAAAGAGCTAAGGTTTCGTATGTGGATGAAGTTTCTGATAAAAAATTAATTGAATCCGCAATTAACGGCATGTTGTCTGCTCTTGACCCGCATTCAAGCTTTTTAGATGCCCAAAGTTTTAAGTATATGAGTGAGCAAACCCAAGGAAAATTCGGCGGTCTCGGTATTGAAGTTACCATGGAAGGCGGATTAGTAAAAGTTGTTTCGCCGATTGATGATACTCCGGCCTCAAAAGCAGGTATTAAACCCGGTGACTATATTACCAATATTGATGATGAAGCGGTTATGGGAATGTCTCTTAATGACGCCGTTGATAAAATGCGCGGGAAAGTCGGGACAAAAGTTAAACTCACCATCCGTAGAATTAACGAAAAACCTTTGGAAATTACCCTCAAACGTGAAGAAATTAAAATTCAATCGGTTAAAAACGATATAAAGGCTGATGATGTTGTTTATATTCGTATTTCATCATTCAGTGATGATGTTGATAAAATGACTGAAAAAGCCGTTAAAGATGCTCAAAAGAAATTAGGCAAAAAACTTAAAGGTATTGTGATTGATGTCAGAAACAACCCAGGTGGTTTGCTTGACCAAGCGGTTAATGTTTCTGATTTATTCCTTGATAAAGGAGAAATTGTTTCTACCCGTTCCAGAAACGAAGAAGATACCGTTAAATATAGCGCCAAAAAAGGTGATATTGCTCAAGGTTTGCCAATTGTGGTTTTGATTAATGATGGTTCGGCATCTGCCTCAGAAATCGTTGCCGGCGCTTTACAAGACCACAAAAGAGCCATTATTTTGGGTGAAAAATCATTCGGTAAAGGTTCAGTACAAACCGTTATTCCGCTCGGCGACTATGGAGCTATGCGCTTGACCACCGCCAGATATTACACCCCTTCGGGGCGCTCTATTCAGGCTAAGGGTATTGAACCTGATGTTGAGGTTAAACCAGCTAAAGTCGAAGTTATTGATACAGGAGCGGCTTTCAGTGAAGCAGAATTCAGTAATGCTTTGAAAAATGAAAATGATACGGCTAAGAGCACTAAAGACGCTGCTAAACAAAAGAAAGAAGCTGAAGAATTGGCTAAAGATTACCAACTCTCTAGAGCAATTGATTTGGTAAAAGCTTTGAATTTGTATAAAACAGGTTTAGAAGACGAAGGAAAGTAATTTGCTCAAAAAACTTAATGCAATAAAAGTTCTGATACTCGTTGGCTTGCTGACAATTGCGGGATTGGTCGCTATCGGTTATTTTTCTGCCAGCAAAAAAAGCGAGCCTAAGTATCGGTCTAAAATAGAGCAAATTATTTATGATACAAAAAATAAATCTCCTAAATATGTTCTGATTTTGCCGGACAGAAATCCTAAGGCAAAAAAGGAAGGAGTTGAAAAAGTAGCTATTCAAAACAATGAGGTTACCAAAAAAGAAGAAGAAAAAGTTGACCCTTTGCAAGAGGCTATGAAAAATTTGCCGCATTTAACCGCTTTGGGTAAGGCTCAAAATAAAAATCCTCTGAAGTTTGTGGAACCTAATCCGGATTTGGTTGAAGAGAAAGGAGAGCTTTATCTTCCCAAAACAGACGGAAAACAAAAGCCATGGGAAGTTTATGGCAAAAAAGTCAATATCATGCCGCAATTTTTCAAAGTAGCCGTAGTGGTTAAAAATTATGGCCTTAATCAGGCTAACGCAACACTTATTGCCGATGGGTTGCCTGATGAAGTTAGTTTTTCATTTTCGCCTTATGCTTTGAATATTAAAGATCAAGTGAAATATGCCAGAAGTAAAGGTCATGAAACTTATATGGACTTTTTGCTCCCGTCCAAAGATTATTTGAAGTCAGACAGCGGTCCTTTATCGATGAGTTTGACCGAGAGTTTGGCTGAAAATCTCAATCGGTTGTTAAAGACAATCGGCGGAAATTTTGCTATCGGCGGAATGGTTGTTTCCCAAGGAATTGCAGATGACAGTAATGTTGAACAACTCTCAGCCTTGTTGGAAGAGCTACAAAAAAGAGGCTTACTCATGCTTGATGCCAGCGGAGAAGATTTTATCAGTAATATGAAAATTGATAATCTTGCAAAATTAAAAGCCGATGTTTTGGTAGATAACGATTTTAGCCGTGTCGGTTTAGAAAAGAAATTAACAGAGGCTGAAAATATCGCCCGTGAGAAGGGAAGAGTGCTTATTGTGGTTGAACCCAAGCCTTCGGCTGTTTTAGCTCTCAGTGATTGGATTAAGAGCTTTTCTCCGCAACTTTCTTACGAGCAAATGAAAGAGCAAAATATTACCGAAATTGAAAAACCTTTTGCTCTGGTACCTATTTCTAATTTGGTAGTGGAATAATGGAACAACATTTTAGAAAAAATGCAGGAGTGGTTGTTTTTAACGCACAAAAAAAAGTTTTGATGTGCCGTAGAATTGTCCCTCAAACAGATGGTTGGCAATTTCCTCAAGGAGGAATCGAGCAAGGAGAAACACCTCTACAAGCGGCTCAAAGAGAATTGTTTGAAGAGACTTCTATTAAATCTGTCGTGGCGGTTAAAACGCTTGATTATGCCTTACGTTATGAATTTCCGGAAAGCGTTAAGCAAAAATTTGGCGCAAGAGGAATTGTAAGTGACGGACAAGATCAATATTGGTCATTATTCTATTTTACCGGTAAAAACAGCGAAATTAACCTTCGCACTGCTGAGCCTGAATTTGATGAATTTGCTTGGAAAGATATTGAAGAAGCGCCCGACTTGGTTTGGGAGGTAAAAAAAGACGTCTATACCAAAATGGTGCAGGAATTTAAGCCGATTATTGAGAGTTTTGATGTAAAAAAGCCTCTTTGAAAAGAGGCTTTTGTTTTAGAGAAGTTTGCGGGAGTTTAGGGCTAATTGGATTGTTCCTTCGTCCATATAATCCAATTCCGCACCCATCGGAATACCTTGGGCAAGTGTGGTTACTTTGACATTGCTGTCTTTAAGCTTTGAAACCAGATAGTGTGAGGTGATTTGACCGTCAACCGTTGCCGGAAGTGCTAAAATAACTTCCTTGATATCTTCTTTGCTCAAGCGGTAGAGCAAGCTTTCAATATTCAAATCCTCAGGTGCAACCCCGTCTAAGGCTGATAAAACGCCACCTAAAACATGATATTTTCCCTTAAAGAAAGATACTCTCTCCATGGCCCATAAATCGGCAACATCTTGCACCACACAAATTTGCTGAGAATCCCTTTTATCTGATGCACAGATTGAGCAAGGGTTTGTGGTATCAAAATTGCCACAAATTTCACAAGTTGTTACGCGAGAGGCAACCTCATTTAAGCTCTCGATTAACGGCAGCAACAAGGTTTCCCTCTTTTTTAGAAGGTGCAAGACAATTCGTCTTGATGAACGAGTGCCAAGAGAAGGAAGTTTGGCTACCTGCTTGATGAGTTTTTCAATTTCTTTTCCGGCCAAGGTCGTTACCCCTTAAAAAGGAAGTTTAATTCCGCCCAAATTTAGCCCGCCAGTAACGTCTTTCATGCCTTCGCTCATCGCTGTATCAACTTTGGCATGAGCATCGTTGTAGGCCGCTAAAATCAGGTCTTCAAGGATATCGACTTCTTCAGGTACCAAGAGCGATTTGTCAAGCTCTACCTTTTTGGCCTCAAATTTGCCGTTTAGCGTGATTTTTACCAAGCCACCGCCGCTGGTTCCGGTGATTTCTTGTTGCGCTAATTTGGCTTGAGCTTCTTCCATTTTCTTTTGCATCATTTGCGCTTGTTTCATTATACCTTGAATATTCATCATTGTTCGTTATCCTCGTCATATATTATTTCTGAAGTTTCTCCGCCAAAGAAGCTTGAGCCTTCTTCGTCATCTTCTTCGGCTATTTTGCGGGTCGCGGTTTCGATTTTTGCGCCCTTAAATTCTGCCATAATCGCTTTAACTAACGGGTATTCCATTATGTTGCGTTTTTCTGCCTCTTCGGCGGCTTTTTCCATATCGGCCAAAGTTACACCTAAGGCTCCTCGAGCCATTTCAATCTTCCAAGTCAAACCGGTGGCTTGGGTCAATATCTTGTGCAAGTTCAGGATAAAATCAGGGTGAATTTTATCTGAGGCCGTCATTTTGATATAGCCGCTCTTAAACTCTGATATAGAGACATCATTTTTCAAAGCATATTCTGCCAAGGGCATTTTATGCACTTCTAAATAATTTAAGAGGTCTGAAATTTGATTAAAAGTCAGAAAACTGCTATCGGTGGTATTTGGTTCAGGCTCTGCCGCCAAAGCATGATTAAAAACCGGCGGCGGGGTGGTCTGAGGTTCGGCTTGTGAAACTTGCGGGCGGGAATTGCCTAAATTAGAGTTTTTTTTTACGTCGTTTAATAGCTCATATGGCGTCGGTAATGATGCCGAATAAGCCACGCGAATTAATATCATTTCAAGGGCGTCTATTTGCACCGGAGCAGCTTGAAGTTCGCTCAAGCCTTTTATCATCATTTGCCAGATTTTGGAGAGAATCGCTATTGAAACCTTAGAGTTTAGCCTTTGGCAAAAGTCTTTTTCGGTTTCGCTTAAGGACGAATCGTTAATAAAACTCGGTATCAATTTGGTTTTGGCCAACAAGTGAGTAATATTTATCAAATCTTGCAATAAAGAAGTCGGGTTAGCACCGTTTTGATACTGGGTTTGAAGTTTGAGCAGGCTCTCTTTGGTGTCCCCGCTAATCAGACTTTCAAACAATTCAAAAGTTTGATTGCGGTCTGCTAAACCAATCATCTCTTTAACAATATCGGTTTTGATTACCCCTGCTCCCAAAGAAATGGCTTGGTCAAGCAAAGACAAGCTATCACGTGCCGAACCATCAGCCGCTTTGGCTATCATGTGTAAGGCCTCATCTTCGGCTTTGAGGTTTTCGGCAGCAATGATTTTGTTAAAGAGTTTGAGCAAATCCTCAATTGTTAAGCGTTGCAGGTCAAACCTTTGGCAACGAGACAAAACAGTGACCGGAACTTTGCGTATTTCGGTCGTGGCAAAGATAAATTTGACATGCGAAGGCGGCTCTTCCAGCGTTTTTAACAGAGCGTTAAACGCATTTTTGGAGAGCATGTGGACTTCGTCGATGATGTATATTTTGTAACGCGCATTGGTTGGTTTATATCTGACACCATCCAAAATCTCACGGATATCATCAACACCCGTACGAGAGGCCGCATCCAATTCCATAACATCAATATGTCTGCCGGCGGCAATGGCTTTGCAGTTTTCACAAACACCGCAAGGGTGTATGGTTGGGCCACCTTTGCCGTCTAATCCCGTACAGTTCAGGGCTTTGGCAATAAGTCTGGCGGTTGTGGTTTTACCAACACCGCGGATTCCGGTTAAAATATAGGCATGGTGCAGACGATTGTTTTTAATGGCATTGGTCAGGGTTTGAACCAAAGCATCTTGTCCCAGCAAGTCTTCAAACGTTTGCGGGCGGTACTTACGGGCTAAAACCACATATTGATTTTCGTTATTTTCTTCTGCCATTAAATTATCTTCTTTAAATTTTGAGGTGGAGGACGAATGACCTTAACCTTATTCGTTACGGCTGCTTCCTTCCGGACCTGACCGGGTTGGCGAAGGGCTAACCCAACGTCCTCCTTTAGACTTTACATTATAGAAAAGTACAAATTTTACTTGGTTTAATATCGTCGATATTCCCCTTTTTTTCAAGGAAAAAATCATCTATCAACACCGCTTTTCTAATCTGAAATTACGATATTTAATTTCTCTAAACCTTGTTTGACGATTTCTTTTTCTTTATCGCTCGGAACATAGTCTAAGGGTTGATTTTCAAGACTTAGCGGATAACCATAGATTAAGGTTTGGGCGGTCGAAGTATCTTTACCAAAGATTTTAGGAGCAATGTAACCCGGCTCTAAGACTATGTTGCCGCTGTTCTCGCTTGGAGAAAGAGAGAATTGTTTCGGAGCTTCGTTAATGATGAAGTTACCATCAGAGCGGACTTCAACAATGTCTAAACTATGTTGGTTTTGACCGTTTTCTAGTAAGCGAAAAGCACCATTGATGCCCACATAGCCGTCTTTATCGGTGATGGCGGTATTAAGATCGGCGGATGGTGTTTGTGAAAGGGCGGAGGCTAAGGCCACTGCATCATAGCCCATGGAGTAAAGACTACTTGGGCGCTCACCGAAAATTTCGGTATATTTTTCTATGAAATAACCACTGTGTGAGCGTGATAAGGCAGGGAACCAGCTGCCGCGCATGGTGGATTCTTTATTCAAAACCGTGTTTTCCCATACGCTGGTACCGATAAATTTTACTTGCGGGGCATAGACGTCATAATAGCCAAACATTGAGACCGCCGCTTTCAAACTTGCGCCGCTTTCTGGGATTAAGACTGCATCAAAATCAACATCGCCTAAGGTGTCGGTTTTGTTGAGGCGTTCAAGAACTCTGGCGGCTCCGGCGTCACCTTGGCTCATTTTAGTTTTGAGGCTGTTTTTAAGACGTTGCAGGCGTGATGTACGGGTATCGTAGTCCGACAATTTACGGGTGATAGAGGCAAAATCGGTCGTGCCCGGCGTATAAAAGCCGATACGGGTGATGGTAACACCGTTTTTTTGAGCGGATTTTACCGCAGCACGTGCCACCGCTACACCGGTATTGTTATCAGGAATAAGCAAGGCAAAGCGTGAACGTCCGCTTTGTGCCGTATAAGTAACTATTCGGTCAACCTGCTCTTCTACCATCAAGCCTAAAGTATAAACCTCCGGCTGCATTACACTTGATACCGTACTGAAAGCAATAACCGGAATATCATGTGAGCGCGTTTCTTCAGAAATGGCTTGTACCGATGAACTCTTCAAAGGACCAATTATTAGCCGGCTGCTTTGATTGATGGCATTGGTGACGGCAACGCGGGCGCCTTCGGGCGTGCCTTTGGTGTCATAGTACTGCAAGACAAGTTTAGGATTGCGGACATCTTCCAAGGCAATCATGGTGGCATTTTTAAGCCCCTGCCCTTGTTTGGCGGCCGTGCCGCTGAGAGGCAACAAAACCCCTACTCTGAATTTATCATCTCCGCCGAAATTAACTTCACTGATTTCGGTGTTGGAATCGTTAATCCCGCCTTCCATACTCACATTGGTACTTTGGCAGCCGCTTAAAACTAAAAAGCCCAGCAAAAAACTTATTTTTTTTAACACTTGTAATTTATCCTAAAATAGAAAATCATATAGCCTGAAGTTAGCTTAATTTTCTTTGTTTGTAAAGTGATAGAATAATGAATAACGGATTGTATGTGGTTGCCACGCCGATTGGTAATTTAGATGATATTTCTAAGCGCGCTTTGGAGGTTTTGACTCAAGCCGATGTGATTGCTTGCGAAGACACCAGAGTAACCCGAAAACTCTTTGCACTGCTCTCGCTTGATGCAAACAAGCCTTTTATCACTTACCAAGACCATAATGAAGAACAACAAGCCCAAAAATTAATTGACCTCATCAATGAGGGAAAAGCTCTGGCGCTCGTGAGTGATGCCGGTTCTCCTTTGATTTCGGACCCAGGGTACAAGTTGGTGCGCAAATGCCGCGAACAAGGCGTTAAGGTTTGGACAGTTCCCGGGTGTTGCGCCGTAATTTCGGCTTTGCAGCTTTCAGGCTTACCGACCAATCGTTTTATGTTTGCCGGATTTATTCCAAACAAAGAAAAAGCGCGTGAAGATTTGTTTAAGGAGCTGTGCTCTCTTAATTCAACTTTGGTGTTTTATGAAACCGCACAGAGAATCGTTAAAACGCTTGGTGTGGCGCAAAAATATTTTCAAAACAGAGAAATTGCCGTGGCAAGAGAAATCACCAAACTCTATGAAGAGTGTCTTAATGGTACGGCTGAAGAGTTAATTCAACATTTTGAAAATAATCAGCCAAAAGGAGAAATGGTGTTAATGGTGGCTCCTCCTAATGAACCTTCAGCCTCGGAAATTGATGTTGAAACCCTCTTAAAAGAAAAACTTAAAAATATGACATTAAAGTCGGCGGTAAAAGAAATTGCCGATACCTATCATTTGAACAAAAATAATGTTTATGAACTGGCTTTGAAACTTAAAAATGACCAATTATAGTGCCGGAAAATTAGCTGAATTTTTAGCCTGCGGATTGCTTAAAACCAAAGGCTATAAAATCGTTGCCAGAAACTATAAAACCGGTAAAGGTACTCATGCAGGTGAGATTGATATTATTGCTAAAAAAGGTAATCTTCTCATTTTTGTTGAGGTCAAAAAAAGAAAAACTCTGGAAAATGCCGCTTACGCCATTTCGGAAGTTCAAAAATCTCGCATAAAAAAAGGGGCTGAGGCTTTTTTGGCGCTCAACCCGCAATTTGAAAATTGTGATATGCGATTTGATGCAATTTTAATCGCTTTTCCTCTTGATTTTCAGCATATTGAAAACGCTTGGTTCTAATCCAAAGAGTTTTCTATCAGGCGGTCTAAATTGGTGCGCTCGTGCACATTATAGCCGTCAAAATCTTCTTGCAGAGGTTGGGATTTTTGCTCATCCTTTGCCTTTTTCTTGGATTTGACTTGCGGTTGAGCTAATTTTTCAAACAAATCATCACTTGATTTGCCGGTTTTTTCTTCTTTTGGTTCCTCTTTTGGTTCTTCTTGGGTTTCATCTTCCTCTGATTTTTCTTCCTTGCCGCTAATGGTGGCAGCTTTTTCTTTGATAGAATCCAGCGTTTCTTTCGGAATCAAGTTTTCTATCGGCTCGGCAAATTCTCCGGCTAACTGAAAATATTTTGAATTTTTAAATGTTTCGGGTTGGCGCTCTTTGGGCATTATCCAGCTAATCAGGATGTTGAGCAAAATAACCAATAAAAAGGCTCTCATAATACCAAAAAACAGCCCTAACATTCTATCCAGCGAACTTAATTTGCTGGAGCGGATTTTATCGACAATATTGCCGGTTAAAAGTATCCAGATTACCATAAACAAAATTAAGATAAAAATTGAAGTAACAACGCCCGCTATCATCCCGCTGGCGATATATTCTTTGGTGATTGGCGTAAAGACAGGCAAAAAGTAAATAACCGCGGCAGACCCCAAAACCCAACCTATAATTGATAAAACTTCTTTCATCAGTCCTCGGCTCAAGGCTATGAGCGCTGAAATTCCCAACATAATTAAAATGACAATATCTAAATTGTTTAATGGTTGCGACATCTTTTTATCCTAGTTAAACCAATTGATTAATCTTTGAACGTTACCGATTTCATAAGTATTGATATCTAAATTGTGTTTCTTTTCTTTGCTGTGGGTCGGAGGCGTAATGGCGCTATGAAATCCTAGCTTATAAGCCTCTTTTAGGCGCGCATTGGGTTGAGATACGGCGCGAATTTCGCCTGACAGGCCAATTTCACCAAAAATGACCGCGTCCGCCGGCAAAGGCTTGTTGGTCAGCGAAGAAATTACCGCCATGGCTACCGCTAAATCAGCTGCTGGTTCCGAAATTTTTAGGCCGCCGGCAATATTCAAATAAACATCTTGGGAGCTTAAATTCATTCCGCAACGGGCTTCTAACACAGCTAAAACCATTGCCAAACGATTAGAATCCCATCCGACGACCGCACGTTTGGGGCTGGCATAGCCGGTTGGGCTTACGAGAGCTTGAATCTCTACCAAAACAGGTCTGGAACCTTCAATACCGGCAAAAACGCATGAGCCGGAAATGTTTCCCTGACGCTCTGCCAAAAACAGAGCTGACGGATTTTCAACTTCTACCAAGCCTTGGTCTTGCATTTCAAAAACACCGATTTCATCCGTGGCGCCGTAACGGTTCTTGACAGCACGCAAAATACGGAAATGGTGTCCTCTTTCGCCTTCAAAATACAAGACAGTATCAACCATGTGTTCCAATACACGAGGACCGGCAATTGAGCCTTGTTTGGTGACATGTCCTACCAAAAAGAGGGTAAAGCCCTTCTTTTTAGCTAGTTTTATCAGCTCATAAGCACAAGCTCTGACTTGCGTGACACTGCCCGGGGTGGATTCAACTTCTTCCAAATACATGGTTTGTATTGAATCGATTATCACCACAGCGGCTTGAGATGCCTCTAAGGTGGTGATGATATCTTTGACATTGGTGGCTGAGGTCAATTTGACCGGAGATTTTTCAAGCTGCAAACGCTTGGCGCGAATCCGAACCTGATCAATCGCTTCCTCTCCGGAAATATAATAACACTCATGGTCTCCGGTTTGATTAGCTATGCTGGCGCAAGTTTGCAATAACAATGTTGATTTACCAATACCTGGGTCGCCACCTACCAAAATTGCTGAACCGGGGACTAAGCCCCCGCCGCAAACTCGGTCTAATTCTTTAATACCGGTAACAAGGCGGGTGAGAGCCTCTTGCGAACCGCTTAGGGGCACAAATTCCAAAATGCGCCCTTTTTTCTTAGGTGTAAGGTTGGAAAAACCTTCACCTCCGACTTGCTCTTCAACAATCGAGTTCCACTCGCCGCAAGAATCGCATTTTCCCTGCCACTTGGGATAAACTGCACCGCAATTTTGACAAACGAACTCGCTGCCACCTTTTTTTGCCATGGCTTAAACCTCTACTTTTATCGGACCTTGTGAACAACCGTTTATAAACTGGCGAACATATGGGTTATCGGTTTTATCCATCTCTTTAACCGTGCCTTGCCAAATGATTTTGCCTTTGTAGAGCATGGCAATTTTATCGGCAATTTTACGAGCCGAAGCCATATCGTGCGTAATGGTCAAAGCCGTTGCGCCTAAGCCTTTAACGGATTCAATAATCAAATCATTAATCACGTCTGACATAATCGGGTCCAGACCGGTGGTCGGTTCATCAAAAAAGATGATTTCAGGACGGGTGGCAATGGCTCTGGCCAAACCAACACGCTTTTGCATACCGCCGGAAAGTTCAGATGGTGAAAGGTCGGCAACATCGGGAGCAAGCCCTACTTGGCGCAAAACACGAATAGCCTCGTTTTTGGCTTGTTTTTTTGGCATATCTTGATTTTCAATCAAACCAAAAGCAACGTTTTCCCATACGCTTAAACTATCAAACAATGCACCACCTTGGAACAACATTCCCATCTTGGAGTGCATTGCCTCTACTTGTTTGCGCGGGGCGCTGACAACTTCTTCTTCATCTACCTTGATAGAGCCGCTATCGGCATTAAGCAGGCCTTGGATGCATTTGATTAAAACCGATTTTCCGGTACCGGAACCACCGATAACAACCAGAGATTCCCCTCTTTTTACATCCAAATCTATCCCGTCTAACACAACCTTTTTGCCAAAAGCTTTGGAGAGATTGCGAATTTCAATTTTATTTTCGTTCATAGTCTTTTCTCCTCGCTCTTATTTGGTAAAGAACATACCGGTGATGATGTAGTTGAAGATTAAAATCAAAATCGAGGAGGCAACAACAGCATTGGTGGTTGCATCACCGACGCCTTGAGCGCCACCTTTTGACTTGTAACCATTATAGCAACCCATCAAAGAAATGATAAAGCCAAAGACAGCTCCTTTGGTAACACCAATCATAATATCAATGGATTGCAACTCGTTGATGGTGGAGTTGATGTAGTTGGCCGGGTTGAAACCTAATTGATAGATAGCAACAACGTAACCTCCGAAAATACCGATAATATCACCGATTAAAACCAATAAAGGCAAAACAATGACACCAGCCAAAAGTCTTGGGGCTACCAAGTACTTGAACGGGTTGGTGGACAAGGTAACCAAAGCATCAATTTGTTCAGTAACGCGCATGGTTCCGATTTCAGCAGCCATGGCGGCACCAATTCTACCGGCAACCATCAGACCGCAAAATACCGGTGCTAACTCACGGGTAACGGCAATCAAAACAACTTGAGCAACAGCACTTTCCGCTCCGTAGCTTGAAAAACCGGAATAGGTTTGCAGTGCAATAACCATACCGGCAAAAATTGTGGTGAGCGCAACAACAGGCAAAGAATAGAAGCCTATATCCATCAGTTGGCGTCCTACCAAACGCAGGTAAAACGGCGGTGTTACGGTGTGATACAGAGATTGTGCAATAAATTGCGATAGTTGCCCTAGTCTAAAGATAAAGGAAACCAGCGGTTTTCCCAGTTTACGTAATGAATTTTCGATGATTTTGCCCAGCATTATCTTTCTTTCATTAATAAAGTTAGAATTTTAGGTATATTAGAGCCTATGCTCTTAAAAATCAACCAACTTATGAATTTTCATCACAAGCCAAAGCAACTTTATGAACTGCAGATAATTCAAACGGATAGAGGCGAATTTTTTTTATCTCAACACCTAAAAGCGTTGTTGTTTCGTCTTGAGGCAGGCGTTCTATTTCTTCTAAATTGTTAGTTAATTCAATGGCTAAGGAGATTTTGGTTTGTTCTTTATGAGGTATTTTAACAATGCCTATTCCCCTCACCTCAAGCAAGCCCTGAATTGTTTGCGGGCAAGTGGCAATAATTGAGTCTGAAACAAGCTCAATATTTGTTCTATCATCAGAGATGAGATTGGCATTTTTTTCTTTGATTAAACGCAAGGCTAAGTCAGATTTGCCGCTCCCTGAAGGACCTATGAGGAGTATTCCTTTATGGTTTAGCTCAAGACAGGTTGCGTATATATTTTCCATCATCAAACCTTATAAAGAGCTAAAGCGCGCAAGACGTTGCTCATCTTTGCTCTCGAGTGTTATCTTGCGACCATTCCCATAAGGCGTGATATTTATTTTTATGCATTTGCGAGGTAAATATCCACCCATTTTTTCCGGCCACTCAATCAAACATACGCCGCAAGCCATTGCCTCCTCCATATTCAGCTCAAATATCTCTTCGGCTGATTTGAGGCGATATAAATCGTAATGATATATTTCAAAGTCCGGCGCATCATAAGTTTGCAACAAAGTAAAGGTTGGGCTCGGTACTTCTTCGGCTGCTGTTAAACTCTGGATGAATGCGCGAGCAAAAACCGATTTACCCATACCCAAAGTGCCAAACAAAGCAAAGACATCTCCCGGTTTGGCAAGCGCTGCAAATTTTTGTGCCAATTTCTCGGTGGCTTCAATATTCGGGCAGATAAAGTCTGTCATTTTTTATATTCCAAATACATTATCACGACGTTTTTTAGGCTTGATTATTTTGATTTTTGGTTTTTGAGCCTGAAGTGCACGCCAGTCTTCGGGCATATAGAATTTGCCTTGCCAGAGACCATGACCGTTTCTTTGAGCTTGTTGCTGATACGGCATATAAATATCCGTATATTTGGTGTAAGCAACCGCCCATCCGGCATTAACCAATGCGGCGCCTAAGTCATATCGTCCTAAAGAACAAGTTCCGACCATATTGCCCTTTTCGTCTTGTTGCATAATGTGGCAAGTTAAAGGATTATCCCCTATCCAGCCCTTAAGCCACAAAGCTGCCTGACGACCGCAATTATATGAACGACCGCTCTTATCGGCACAGGTTTGGCTGATTTCAGGTGCATCAATACCATATAATTTGAAATAACGACCTTGGATTTGCAAGGTATCGCCATTCATAACCTTGGCCGAACTTCTAAATGTCGGCAAAGCATTCATATCAATCCCTTGATTTTGAGGAGCAGATTGAGCCCCTCCTCCAATGGCATTCATAAATTGTTGGAAAGAGCTAACTTGAGGTTCTTGTGCCGGAGCGGGTTGATTCTTAGCCGGTTGAGAATTGAAATTTTCTCCTAAAGGCGGTAATTCCCCATCCAAAAGCTGAACTTGAGCATTTGCTTGAGGGGCCTGTCCTTGACCTGACATGGCAAAATTTTGAGAACGTCCTAAAAAGCTTTGTAAATTTTGACCAACGCCGTTGATACCGTCCTTAAACGCACCAATAGCATAAAGAATAAAAGCTATAACACCAATTACAGCAATAAAAGAAGGAATACACCCCATGGCGCGCCAGGCCATTTTGGTAAAAATGTACAAAGCAACAAGACCGATGATTAAACCGATAAAACCGCCACCTTGCAATACCAGATTACTGCTTTGAGTTCCGCTACCGCCGACTAAAATCATTATCAGCGCACCCATTCCCCATAAAAACTTTTTCAGAAACAGCATCTTTCTCTTCCCTCAAGTTAAATTTGCTTTATTAGAACATATCTCTTCTTAAAAATCTATTATATTTTTATCATCTTTTCGTAAAGATATCGTTAGTTTTTGCCTTTTTCACTAATTTTGATTTTAAGCCTGATTTTTTGCCCGTACAGAGGGTTTTCTCTTTTTTATGTATGCTTTATTAAAAAAATTTAAATTACACCCTCGTTGCTCATTTTTCGAGACGTACAAAAAAACGGGAGCAAATCTCCCGCTTTTTTTATTAAATTTCAATAAGTTATACTAATCTATAACCTTAATTGAAAATTTTTCATTGGAATCTTGTGTCAGAGCGACAGGTTCTGATGGCTGAAAGCCTAGACTGTGACGCTCACTCGACCTCTTTTGTTCCAAAATATCTATAATCATATCCAATTCGGCCGGAGAGGCATATTGCAATACAACCTTACCGCCGCCTTGTTTGCTTGGTGATATTTTGATTCTTAGACCAAGATTTTTGTTTAAGTCTTTTTCTATGTCCACCAAGTCATTATCTTTGGGTGTTTTAGCTTGAGGCTCTTTTTTGCCCTCTTTTTGTTTGGCAACCAACTCCTCAACCTGACGCACACTCAAGTCTTTCGATATTATTTGGTTTGCCAGGGCTTCGGCATTTTCCAATCCAACCAAAGCTCTGGCATGACCTGCGCTCAATTTGCCTTCTTTTACCAGATGTTGTACTTTTTCCGGAAGATTAAGCAAACGCAGCGTATTTGCAATATGGCTTCTGGATTTACCAATGATTTGCGACAAAGCTTCTTGCGTATGAGCAAACTCGTCGATTAATCTTTGTAATCCTTCCGCCTCTTCTATTGCCGACAGATTTTCTCTTAACAAGTTTTCAACTAAAGCCACCTCTAAGACTTCTTTATCAGATAAGTCTTTTTCTATGACCGGAACTTTGTCAAGTCCTGCCAATTTTGATGCACGCCAACGGCGTTCACCAGCAATGATTTCAAACCCTATTCCCGAACGACGAACCAATAATGGTTGTAAAACACCTTTTTCTTTAATGGAATCGGCAAGAGATTGTAGCGCCTCTTCGTCAAACTCCGTACGAGGTTGAAATTTTCCGGGTTGGAGTAAATCTATATCCACCAAGTTTGAGCCAGATAAATTCGGAGCAAGGGATGATAAATCTTCGTTCTCATTTACATCAAAATCATCATCTCCCAACAGAGCGCCAAGTCCGCGTCCCAAACTTTTACGCTTGTGAGAATGGTTGTCTGATGTTTCAATATTATTCAGCATTTTACCAATTTCTTTTTCTTCTTCTAGCATGCCATTAATTCCTTCTCTCTTTTCAATACTTCGCCGGTTAAACTAATATAAGCTTGGGAGCCGGGGCATTTGAAGTCATAAATCAAAACCGGTTTGCCATGCGATGGAGCTTCTGAAATTCTGACATTCCGCGGAATAACAGTTTGATAAACCTTTTTACCAAAGAAACTTCTAACATCATCTTCAACCATTTGCGTTAAATTGTTGCGCTTATCATACATGGTGAGAACGACACCTTGTAATTCAAGTTTCGGGTTAAATTTCTTTTTGATTTGGTTGATGTTGCGAATTAAATCGGTAATACCCTCAAGTGCTAAAAACTCGCATTGCAAAGGCACGATAACGGCATCGGCAGCAACAAGCGCATTAATTGTGACCAAACTCAATGAAGGCGGGCAATCTATTAAAATATAGTCATAATTAACAGCGTCTCTTTGCAGAGCTTTTTTTAGAGCAAATTCACGATTGTCAATTTCTACCAATTCAACCTCGGCACCTGCCAAATCAGGCGAAGATGGTACGAGAGAAAAGTTTGGAATCTCAGTCCAGACAACCGCCTCAGAAATTCTTTTTTCGCCAAGCAAAACCTCATAAGAAGAAGCCATACGTCCACTCTTATTAATACCCATTGAGGTGGTGGCGTTTCCTTGCGGATCCAAATCAACTACCAGTACTTTCTTTCCGGCGGCAGCCATAGCTGTTGCAACATTTACCGTCGTGGTCGTTTTACCAACTCCGCCTTTACGGTTGGCAATGGCAATAATTCTTGGCATTATTTAACTCCTTTAAGTTTTGCTAATTTGGTTATGACTAAAATGACACCCTCTGACGAAGTTTCGCTCGGGTGAATTTGACATTCAAAACGCCAATGTTTTTTGGCCTCATCAATTTCTTCTTGATGCTTTTTACCTTTAGGGAAAATGCATACCGTATCTTTTTTACAAAATGGATATGTATATTCCAACAAATCTTTCAAAGATGTCATCGCTCGAGAAGTAACAACATCAACTTTGTTTTTGGGAAGCGATTCGATTCTTTGATTGAGAATTTCAACATTTACGGA
The DNA here is from genome assembly GCA_949286215.1 of uncultured Pseudomonadota bacterium. Classification (GTDB taxonomy): domain Bacteria; phylum Pseudomonadota; class Alphaproteobacteria; order RF32; family CAG-239; genus Scatocola. Next base: position 29,591 of record CASDYX010000011.1, on the reverse strand, counting down.
ACAAATTTCAGACACATGTTTTAAATACAGTGTTTTCTTTCCAATACTTTCAATCAAGCTCACTTTTAAATACGGTGTTTTTTCTGCAGCCATAATTGCCAACACCATTCCGGGAAAGCCAGCACCAGACCCAAAGTCATAAAGAATTTGCGCTGATTGAGGAATATATTTAAAGAGTTGCATCGAGTCGATAAAGTGACGATTCCACGCATCCTCTAATGAGGATTTGCTTACCAAGTTAAACTTATTTTGCCACTCTTGCAGAGAGGCTTCATAAGCTCTTAACTTGAGCAATGTTTCACGTGAAACATCATATTTTTGCATTTCGTTTTCCATACAAAAATTTATATATTTTTTATAAAAAATTTAAAAGATTTTTATACGAGTTATAAACACATTATTTGAGCAATTTTAAAATTATTTTAAATTCAATCAGATAACTATCTATATTGAATCTATATCTTAATATTTTAATATTTTTAAATACAGTGTTTTGTTATAAAGACCAGCGTTTTGCAGTGCTTAATTGTGCTAATAAATCTTCTGCCTCATTAAAATATTGCCCAAGCTGTGAAACAGAATGTGCGTCATCACTTATGACCAGAGGAATGCCGTTTTTTACCAAATCTTCAATAATCCAGCGGGCAGGGTAGAACGAACCGATAGAGTTTTTGCCTTTAGTATTAATTTCAGTCGGCATTTTTTGTGCTTTTAGTGCGGTTACGATTCCTTTAATTTCCTTCGTAAAATCAAATTTATCAATAACCCCACTCCAACGGGCAAAGTCTATATGGGCTAAAAAGGTAAATTCACCACTCTCAACAGCTTTACGAATATTATTAAAATGGTTGCGAAAAAGCTCTTTATTTTGTGCTTCAGATAAGCCATATCTCTGAAAATGATAAATCTCATAAACCTCTGTTCCATCTTCATTGGTTACTTGGTGATTGCCGTTTATGAGATAATCAACATCTATCTTTTGCTTAAATTCTCTAAACTCATCCATCCAACCCGGAATCGGAAAATAATCAACCTCAAAACCGGCATAAACTTTAATTTCGGGATTTTCTTCACCAACTTGTCTTATGGCGGCAATATGCTTTTTTACCGGCTCTAGAGCCTCCTTAAATGATGAAAAATAGGTATATCCTTTGGTCAAAGTTGGATGTATGCTCAAGTGATCGCTAATTCCAATAGCTCTCCAGCCCAATTTTTTGGCTTGGGCAACCATTTCCGAAATGGAATTTGTGCCATCAGAAAATGTTGTATGCGTGTGAAGAGAAAAATTTTGTATCATCTTTTTATCCCTAAAATCTCATAACTATCGCAACCACATTTGTCATCTATGTATTTTTTAAGTTTAAATACACCGTTCGAAAGTGATTGTTCTTGAGTTTTATTTAGCTTATATCTTTGAGTTATTCCAGCTATGCGATTTTCTAATGATGTGATATTCATTCCTTCAAAAAACATATCGGCATACTGAACTATTCTATCATAGTCATCATAAGTAATATTACTTAGTAATTGCCGGCATTCATCTAACCAATGCGATGGATATGAATATTCTTCGTTATGAAAAGTCTTTTCATTAAAAGTATGTGTTAAACAGATTTTTGCAACATCAGGATAGCCATATTCCATTAAATCTTCATAGCCAACTATTCCGTGAAATTTATCTGAGCGCTTTTCATCAATCCTTTTACCATAATCATGGAGGAGGCCAAGGACATAAGCTTTATCTTGATTTAACCCCATCTTTTTTGCCAGAAGAGCGGAAAATTCTGCAACGCCACGTGTGTGAAAAATATATTCTTTATCAATTTGCGGGCTTTTGGTATGGTGTTCCCTAGAATAATCTATGCCATCTTGCCAAATTTTTTCTGCTTGCTCTTTTGTTGGATAGTTCATCATTTTATTCCCAATAATTCATAAATATCACAGTTGCATTTTGCATTAAAATAAGACAATCGGGTTTTAATAATGTTTGCAAAATGAGCCATCTGCTCTTGTTTTATGGGGTAGCGTTCAGCTAATGAAGAAAATCGATATTCTATGGTGCAATCTCTTCCCATATCATTCAAAACGTCCGTCAACTGCATTAAATAATCATAGTCATTGTACTTGATTTGAGATAAAAACTTTTGGCAGGAAACAACATCGTCGTTTATTATAGGATAGTTATTTATATCAAATTCTTTTTCATAAAAATTATGAGTGATACAAATTCGGGCAATATCATTCCAACCTTTTGAGCTCATTAATTGATAACCAACCCAACCATGATGTCTGTTTTCGGCTTTTTCATCTTTGATACGGCCACAGTCGTGCAGCAATCCCATTACAAAACAAAGCTCAGGGTTCATATCTGGTGTGAGAGAGGCTATTTTTTGGGCGTTTTTTGCAACTTTATTACAGTGTTCTCTATATGTCCTTTCCCATTCCGGTAAAAAAGGGCAGGGGCTTGAATTACGTTCTTTAATGACATATTCAAAAAATTCTTCTGCCGTTTTTACATCGGGATAAGACATTTTAATTTACTCCGAGAAGTTTATAAATATCGCAGCCGCATTTGGCATCAAAATAGCTTTTTAGTTTTAGAGCTTCGCGATATTTTTTCTTTAACAACACTGTCGGAATTTTATAAGTATTTTGCAGATATTTCATCCGCTCTTTGAGATTATAGTTAACACCGATTGATAGTCTGTCACAAAGTTGAATTAGGCGGTCGTAATCATCAAAAGGAACTTCTTGTATTAGTTTACGACATTTTCTCATTTCTGAGGGATTGTATGAAGCATATTCTTTTATATTGAGCTCTTGCTCATAAAAAGTATGCGTCAAACAGATACGCGCCAACTCATCATAACCTAGTTTGTTTAGCGCCTTATACCCCTCTAAGCCATGAAATTTATCTGAGCGTTCATAGTCATAGGTGAGTTTGCCGTAGTCATGAAACAATCCCATGATATAGGCTTTTTGACCATCAATTTCAGGGATACGTGAGGCTATCATTTCGGCGCAAACAGCCACCATCGCAGAGTGAATTCTGAAGTTTTTAGCTATACCTATTTCAAAACGTGAGGACTGCTCACAGCGCTGTTTTAAGATTTGTTCAAAAAGTTTCAGAGCTTCTTGCATGGTTGGCATAGTCATGGCTCACCTCTTTACATAGCCCAAAATTGCAGTGATGGCGGCAGGTGTTACTCCCGGAATACGAGAGGCTTCACCAATCGTTGAAGGACGAACTCGAGACAATTTTTGTACCATCTCACGAGAAAGACCACCGATTTTTGAATAATCAATATCTTCTTTGATTTTGAGTTTTTCGTCCTTTTGAAAGACTTCAATATCGGCTTGTTGTCTTTTTAGGTATCCTGAATATTTGGCTTCAATCTCAATTTCTTCATAAACATCATTGGGAATATTTTGTAGTTGAGGCCAGAGAAGGTTGATTGTTTCACGTGAAACACCGTCATAAGACATTACATTAAACGCTGTTCTTTTGGTGCCATCGCGTTTGGTTTTTATACCATATTCATCCAACTTGTTCGGATTGATTGTCAAGCTCTCGCAGAGTTCACGATATTTATTAATGGCATCAGATTTAGCTTTAAATACAGTGTATCTGTCCTCGCCAACGCAGCCAACATTGTGGCCAAGTTCGGTTAAACGCAAGTCAGCATTGTCTGCTCGCAATAATAAACGATATTCAGAACGAGAGGTAAACATACGATAAGGTTCATCAACACCTTGGGTGATTAAATCATCTACCATAACACCGATATAGGCTTGGCTACGATCAATGGCGAATTTGCGACCTTTACCCTCGGCATAAAGTGCGGCATTTACACCGGCAAGAAGTCCTTGCGCTGCAGCTTCCTCATAACCGGTCGTACCATTAATTTGTCCGGCTAAAAACAAGCCTGATACTTTTTTGGTTTCAAGCGTGTTGGTTAGTTCTTGCGGGTCAACATAGTCATATTCAATCGCATAAGCATAACGCAATATTTCTACATCTTCCAAACCCTCAATGGTATGAATAAATTGTTCTTGAACATCGGCCGGCAAAGAAGTCGAAATTCCGTTTGGATAAACAACGTCAGTGTTCAAACCTTCCGGCTCCAAAAAGATTTGGTGGCTGGTGCGGTCGGCAAATTTGACAAGTTTATCTTCAATACTTGGGCAATATCTTGGACCAACCCCTTTGATTAACCCTGAGAACAAAGCACATTTTGAGAAGTTATCACGAATGATTTTGTGCGTTTTCTCATTTGTATGGGTTATATAACACTGTATTTGCGGATTGGTGATTTCTTTGGTCAGATAAGAAAAGGGTTGCGGAGGATAATCACCATCTTGGGTATCCAATTTTTCCCAATGGATGGTTTTGCCATTCAAACGGGCAGGGGTTCCGGTTTTGAGACGGCCGACTTTTAGGCCTTTTTGCTTTAAATACGGTGTTATACCTGAGCAACTGACATCACCAATTCGGCCACCAATAGAGGTTTTGTGTCCAACAAACATTACACCGTTTAAGAATGTACCTGAAGTCAGAACGACGGCTTGGGCTGAGATTTCACTTCCATCTGCCAAGATTACACCACTGACTTTATCACCCTCAAAAAGCAAGCCTTCAACAGCGGCTTCCATAATAGTCAGATTGTTTTGCGCTTGCAGAGCTTCCAACATATATTTTTTATATAATTCTCGGTCGGCTTGCGCACGGGGACCTCGAACAGCCGGTCCTTTAGATTGGTTTAGCATACGGAATTGAATTCCGCCTTTATCAATCACTCTGCCCATTAAACCATCTAACGCGTCAATCTCTCTGACCAAGTGACCTTTGCCAAGTCCTCCGATTGCCGGATTGCATGACATGGCGCCAATGGTGTCAATTTTGTGAGTGATGAGCAAAGTGTTTGCTCCGGTTCTGGCTGCTGCGGCGCAGGCTTCACATCCAGCATGTCCGCCGCCAACGACAATTACATCATATTTTTTATTATTGTTCTTCATTTATTCGTCCTTTTCTGCCTGTATGACAGATTTTATTTGTGGCTATTTTAACACAAAAAATATTATCAAGCCGTTAACTACCCTCTCATTTAAAAGCAAAAAACCGCCTTTGAGGGCGGTTTTAGTATAAAGATTTGCGTTAGAAAACGTGATTTTCAACACAATATTGCCAATAAGCATAAACTTTTTCTCGCACCAATACAGCCGGGCAAAGGACAACAACCGAAAAAATATAGCGCCAGCAAAGATAGCGATCGTAAGCACAAAAATCTTTGTGCTTCATCAGATATGTTGCTCTGTCCTCCAGCCAATATCTGAGGTTTGAAATTTCTTCCTTGTACATTACTGGGTATGAAGAAAAAGCAAAACCAGCATTCTTACTCTGTTGGCAGAGTTTAAGAAATGCTTCTCTGATTTTTTGAGTAAGCCCTTCTTCATTTTTCAAAAGTTCTTCTTCGGAAAGAACACTAATTCGATTGGTGATGAGTTTTTCCAATCCGTCTGAATAATTTTCCATACAAACAAATTTTTAAAGTTAAACAATAATAAAATATGTGCTTTGGTTAGAGCACATATTTTATTTAAAATCAAGTATTTCTTAGCCTTAAATTACTTACCGATACAAAATGAACCAAAGATTTTATCCAAGATATCATCTACTTCGATACGGCCGGTGATTTTTCCTAATCCACGAGCGGCCATACGGATGTCTTCGGCGGCAAGCTCAATCTCTTTTTGCAGATTAAAAGCCTGCAGAGCCTCTAATGTTTCATTTAGTGCTTCTCTGTAACGAGCACGCGTTATCAGCAAATTAGAATTTGATGTAAAGCGGCTTTCAATTTGAGTGGTGATTGCGTTTAAGAGTTTTTCCAAACCTTCTTTGGGTTTGGCGGCGATAACTATACAGCCGCTGTTTGCTAGTTCTTGTCTTTTATCTTCGGAAATGCAATCAGCCTTATTGGCAACAAAAAGCATTTTATCAGAAATTGTTTTTTTAAGATTATCAAAGATGTGAACACTGTCTTGTGAAGAATCAAACAAACATAATACCAAGTCAGCTTCTTTGATTTTATCATAAGCAATTTCTATTCCGCGTTTTTCAATTGCGTCTTCAACTTCTCTTAAACCAGCTGTGTCGGTAAACATTACCGGATAGCCTTTTAAGTCTAAGTGAACATCAACCGCATCACGCGTGGTTCCGGCAATGTTTGAAACAATCGCCGCCTCACGATTGACAATCGCATTTAACAAACTTGACTTTCCGGCATTGGGCGGACCAACAATTACAACCCTAAAACCTTCTCTTAGGCGCTCACCAATATTATCTCCTTTTAGGTGTTCGGATATTTTATGTGCAAGTTTAAATACAGTGTCCTCAAGTTTAAATACAGTGTCTTGCGGAATATCTTCATCCGGAAAATCAATATAAGCCTCAAGATAAGCCATAACCTGCAAGAGCTCTTCACGCCAACCTTCATAAAGATTTTTTAATCCACCTTCCATTTGGCGCATGGCATATTTTTGCTGTTCAGAGGTTTCGGCATCGATTAAGTCAGCTAAACCTTCTGCCTGAGTTAAATCCATTTTGCCGTTATAAAAAGCTCGTTTAGAATATTCACCCGGTTCGGCCAGTCGATAACCTTCTATTTGACTTAATGAAGAAAGGACTCCAGAAATTACGGCCTTGGAGCCGTGAATCTGTAATTCGACGATATCTTCCCCCGTGAAAGAATATGGTGCCTTAAAATACAAAACCAGGCTTTTATCAAGTAATCTTTTTTCAGGCAAAGAATAAATGTTGGTAAAATAGGCATAACGGGCTTTGATTGTATCAAGTTTAATGTCCGTCATCTGTTCTATGACCTTGAGAGCTTTGTCTCCGGAAATTCGAATAACCGCTACTCCTGATTTTCCAAATACGGTCGATAGAGCATAAATTGTTTTGTTATCCATTTTTTTATCCTATTTGATTTTGATTTGGGCTGAATATAACACAAAATTCTAAAAAAAACAGCAAATTCTCATAAAAGGCGTTTTTTTGACTTTGGAGCGGTTTTTTACTTTTGTTTAAGTGTTTCCTTATAAAATAGTTGAAATTCTCATCTGTGAGCTTTATACGGACTCACTTTTTTTCTAATGAAAGTTGCAAATGAATACATGTTCTAAAAAATTAATCATCTGGGATTTTGACGGTGTTATGGCTGATACCGAAAAATTATGGATTGAAAATCGCCGGTTAATGGTCAACAAAGTTTTCGGACTAAATTGGGATTTTGAAACAACCAATCATTATCTTGGGGGAATGAGCGATAAAACCAAACGCATGAACTTGGATAAAATCGGTTTGAAGACAGATGATAAATTTTGGGCTGACAGCTTAGCCATGGATATGAAAATTATGGCTGAAGGATTTCCTGCTGTCGAAGGGGTGGAAGAAATTTTGCAATGCAAAGATTTTTTACACTGTGTAGCCACGGGCGGAATCTTGTCAAAAAGTATTGAAAAACTCAAAACTATCGGCTTTTGGAATAAGTATATCTCACAAAAAAATCTCTTTACCGCCGATATGGTTGAACATGGAAAACCAGAGCCGGAGTTATTTCTTTTGGCAGCTCAAAACATGGGGGTTGAATCCAAAGACTGCGTGGTGATTGAAGATTCTCTTGCAGGAATGACTGCCGGATTAAGAGCCGGAATGTGTGTGGTGGCTTTTGTGGGTTGTGAAATGAACAAATCTCCGCAGTATATTGAAAAAATCAAACAACTCGGTGTGAAACATATTTTTGAAACTATGCAACAATTCAAAGATTTTCTTTATCAAAATTAACATTTGACAAAATACACAAAAAGTGGCATAACTCTCGGAAAATATTAATTATTAACGCTAAATTATTCAAATTATGAAACCAGAAGAAGTTTTAAGATGGATTGTAAACCTTTGTGCTACTTTATTGCTTGTATGGGGGTTAAAAACCGAATTTGCGCGAGTTTATATGTTTTGCGCCGTGATTTTGGCTGTTAGTTATATTTGTTTATATAACAGGTCTTCTCAAAATCCAAAGAATGTTCCGTGGTTTAATACTACGATTTCGTACCTGGCATTTTGTTGTTTTATGGCCGTTCCCGGTTTAATGAGCTTGGCTCAGAATATTACAAGTTCAATTGTGGCTCTGCTTACTGTTACCGGTTTATTGTGCTTGTTAGATGCATATGTGCCGGTGATTGTTTACCAATTAGGGTATCGCTCAGCCAACAAGCCAAGGTATCCGGCAACAATGTTGGTGTTTATCATTGCCATATTTTTTGCTGCGGTGATGATTAATTAAAAAAGCCTCCCAATCGGGAGGCTTTTGTTTTTTTAAGAATTCATCGTGTTGAAGAAATCTTGATTGTCTTTGCTTTGTTTTAATTTATCAAGCAAGAATTCCATACCGTCGGTCATGCCCATTTGCATTAATACACGGCGCAAAACCCACATCTTGGACAAGGTGGCTTTATCAACCAAAAGCTCTTCTTTTCTGGTTCCTGAACGAGTGATGTCAATCGTTGGGAATAAGCGTTTATCGGTTAATTTTCTATCCAAAATGATTTCTGAGTTACCGGTTCCTTTGAACTCTTCAAAAATGACTTCATCCATTCTTGAACCGGTATCAATCAAAGCTGTGGCAATAATAGTTAAAGAACCGCCTTCTTCAACATTGCGCGCAGCACCTAAAATACGTTTTGGACGTTGCAGAGCATTGGCGTCAACACCACCGGTCAAGACCTTACCTGATGATGGAATTACCGTATTATAGGCACGGCCTAAACGGGTAATGGAATCGAGCAAAATGACAACGTCTTTTTTGTTTTCAACCAAACGTTTGGCTTTTTCAATCACCATTTCGGCAACCTGAACGTGGCGAGAGGCCGGCTCATCAAAGGTAGATGAAATGACTTCACCTTTTACGGAGCGGGTCATATCGGTTACTTCTTCCGGACGCTCATCAATCAGCAAAACCATCAAATAAGCCTCAGGATGATTTTGTGCAATAGCGTGAGCAATGTTTTGCAACATAACGGTTTTACCGGTTCGAGGCGGCGCAACAATCAGACCACGTTGACCTTTGCCTTGCGGCGCAATCAAGTCAATCACACGACAGGTGTAGTCTTTATCTCCGCAAATAATGTCAAAATTTAACTTTTCGGTCGGGTATAGCGGGGTCAAGTTATCAAAATTTACACGTAATTTTGATTTTTCGGGATCATCAAAGTTAATGGTGTTAATTTTGGTTAAGGCAAAATAACGCTCGTTATCACGCGGGCCGCGAATCTCGCCTTCAACCGTATCGCCGGTACGAAGACCGAATTTTTTAACTTGAGAAGGAGAAACGTAAATATCATCAGGACCTGCAAGATAATTGGATTCTGCAGATCTTAAAAAACCAAAACCATCAGGCATAACTTCTATCGTGCCTTCGCCTGATATGATAATATCATCATCTGCTAATTTTTTGAGAATGGCAAACATCAAATCTTGTTTGCGCATGGAAGAGGCATCTTCTATTCCTAAATCTTCCGCTTGAGTTAATAACTCCGTTGGAGACTTTTGCTTGAGTTTTTTTAAATTCATGGAAACCTTAAATATGATTGGAATTAATATTAAAGAAATATAAATAAGTAGGAACTATATTAAATAGTATAAGTTTATATATGCTTAAAATTTAAAACTGTCAAATAAAGTTTGGAGTTTTTTTAGGGCAGTTTTATGCACATCCTTCCTTGCCAATATAAATTTTTAAAAAATATGTAGTTATTAGTATATTCCTGTGAGTTTTGTGGATAAGTTTTTATCTTCAGAATTATGCAGAAGTTAATGCTTTGTTAATAATTGTGTTAACTAAAATTAAACAATGGTTAAGGAATCGTTAAAATATTTTTAGGTTAAAAATGTAAATACAAATTTTGGTTCGTTGTATATAACTTTTTTATCCCCAGAAAGTGAATCAATTCAAGGCTTGTGCGTAACTTGGATGATTAGATTTTACATTATGGTGATTAATTTGTATAAAGACTGAAGAAGGGCTAGTTATGCACAGTTTTGAGTGCTTTTGTGCATAAGTGACTCAAGCCTTTGTTTTTGGAGATTTTTTATGAAACTAATCGCTGTTACCGGGTCTATCGGATGTGGAAAAACAACACTGGCTAACCTTATTCGTAAAATGGGGTTTTGTGTGTTTGATGCTGATGGCTGGGTCAGACGTCTTTATTATCAAAAGAACTTTATAAAAGTTATTGCGCAACATTTTCCTTCTGTCATAGAAAATGAAAAAGTTAATAAAAGAGCTTTGCGCAATATTGTTTTTAATGATAATCAACAATTAAAATTATTAGAAAGTCTTATTCACCCTTTTTTGAAACAAACACTGAAAAATTTAAAAAGAAAAAATGCCTTTTATGAGGATTTGTTTTTCTTAGATGTGGCTTTATTATTCGAAATGGGGTGGGAAAAATATTGCGACTTGGTGATTGTGGCCGATGTGGATTATGAAACACAAAAAAAACGTGTGATGAAAAGAGACAATATTTCGGCTGAGGATTTTGATAAAATTAATAATGTTCAACTCAATAATGAACATAAAAAAATTTTAGCGGATGTAGTGATTGATACAAATAAACCCTTAAATGTGCTCAAAGCCGAGTTGATTTGTTTGTTAAGTGAAATTGAGGACTAATATGGTTAGAGAAGTTGTTTTTGATACGGAAACTACCGGTTTTAATGTAGATGAAGGGGACCGTTTGGTGGAAATCGGTGCCGTGGAACTGATTAACCATATGCCAACCGGTGTAACTTATCACCAATATATTAACCCTGAAAGAGAAGTGCCGGAAGAGGCTTTTAAGGTTCACGGCTTAAATTATGAATTTTTGAAAGATTTTCCGACCTTTGATAAGGTAGCTGATGAATGGTTGGAGTTTGTCGGTGATGCTGTTTTGGTGGCGCACAATGCTTCGTTCGATATCGGGTTTTTGAACGGACAATTGAAAGAACTCGGTAAGCCTTTGTTTACTTGGGATAGGGTAGTGGATACTTTGGAAATTGCCCGAACTTTATTCCCAGGGGCAAGGGTTAACTTGGATGCTTTGTGCCGCCGTTATGGAATCGATAATAGCGAACGTACGTTGCACGGCGCTTTGCTCGATGCCGATTTGCTTGCTAAAGTATATTTGGAGCTTTTGGGTGGGCAAGAACCAAGTATGTTGAAAGAAGAGAAAAAAGTTTCTCATGCAACGGTGTTTACGGATAGTTCACAACAAAAAAGAGAATTCAGGCCGGCCAGAAATTTTGATTTGAGTGCGGAAGAAATTCAGGCTCATAATGATTTTTTGGCTGCAAATATTAAAGATGCCGTGTGGTTGAAAGAACCAAGTAGTGAATAGCTTGACTTTTGATATGCTTTCATTTATGTTGCTTTTCATATTTTGTATTATTTTCTAAATTGTATGATTATGAAAAAGAAATTTTTAACAATCGGAAGGCATGGCGCTTATGATTTTACAAGCTCGATGCCGTTGCTTGACTATAGTATGGTTGAGGCTTTTTACCGCGGAAAACAATTGAAAAGTTTGTCTGGTGGTGTAAATAAAATTTATTCTTCTCCAATGCCGAGGGCAAACGTTACGGCTTGTTTGAATGCAATCGGTGCCGGTGGTGATGAAAATCAAGTTACTGTTCTGAAGCAGCTTACCGAAAGTGCTTCGCAAAATACTCTTCGAATTGTGTGGGAAGATTTGAAAAATCAATGTGAAAGTTCAGATTTAAATCATCTGCATTTGGTAACTCATTTGCCGGTGATTGATACTTTGTCTTATCTTTTTTTCAAGTTTTCGTATTTTGTTGCCCCCGGTGAATGTTTGGTGTTGGAAAGTGATTCTTGGAAAAATATATTTGCCGGTAAAGTTCAAGCTTCTAAACTTCCTGCTTTTGAACCGAATATGCTGAGTATTTATCAAAGCAGACTTTTCGGAACAAAGAGAAAAGATATCAATAAAGTCTTTGATGGTGTTAAAAATGTTAATCCCGAAGAGGTGTTTGATTATCTGGAAGAAATAAGCAATTTAAATGAACAATTTGATTGGCAAAAAATCTGTACTATTTTCAAAAACAAAACCCTGAAATAATTTTCAGGGTTTTTTCTTTTTAAATCAATTTATCCGTTGAGTGACAGAATTTTTGTAGAGGACAATTGGCGCAGTCTGGTTTTTGAGCTTTGCAAATATAACGACCAAAAAGTACCAGCCAGTGGTTGGCGTTTTTTACATAGTTTTGTGGCAAAACTTTGAGTAAATCTTCTTCTACTTTAAGCGGGGTTTTGCCGTCACTCAAATTAAGACGGTGCGAAATACGCATTACATGAGTATCAACCGCTAAAGTAGGTTGATTAAACCAAACATTGAGCACAACATTGGCGGTTTTTCGCCCAACACCGGGGAGAGTTTCTAAGATATTTCTATCTTCGGGAACAATTCCTTGATGATTTTTTACAAGTTCTTCTGACAAAGCGATGATGTTTTTGGCTTTGTTATTATATAGTCCTATGGTTTTGATGTAAGTTTTGAGTTTTTCTAACCCAAGAGAAAGCATTTTTTGTGGGGTATCTGCTATCCTGAATAATTCTTCAGTGGCTTTATTGACACCTTTGTCTGTGCTTTGAGCCGACAAAACAACCGCAACCAATAAGGTATAAGCATTGGTATAGTTGAGTTCGCATTTGGGATTTGGATCTCTTTGGTTAAAGATTTCCATAATCTCTAAAATTTCAGAAGTGGGGCGAATCATGCTTTGACACCTCCGGCACCGGCTGCTTTGGGGGCATTGGCATCTAACGGCCAACGTGGGCGCGGTTTGAAGTCTAGAGTATCGGTTAGGCCTTTTTGAAATCTTTCAAGTCCTGCCCAAGCAATCATTACACCATTGTCAGTGCAATATTTAATCGGAGGTGCCGAAAATTGCAGTTGGTGTTTGTCGGCTAATTTTTTGAGACTTTCTCTTAAGAAAGTATTGGCGGCAACACCACCTGAAACAACCAAATCTTTACCTTCGGGATAATTTTGTTTGAAATAAGAAATGGCTTTTTTGAGTTTGTGGGTTAGACAATCCGTGGCGGCGGTTTGAAAAGCGGCACAGATGTCGGCAGCGTCACGTTTACGCATAATGGCGTGTTCGATTTTTCCGTCAGGAGAATAAGATTCAATAATCTTACGGACTGCTGTTTTTAAGCCTGAAAAGGATAAATTGCAATCACCTGAATTTTGCAGTGGGCGAGGCAGTGGGAATCTATCGGGATTACCGACAGAGGCCATTTTTTCTATCATCGGACCTCCGGGGTAGCCAAGATTGAGCATTTTGGCTACTTTATCAAAAGCTTCTCCTGCGGCATCATCAATAGTGGTGCCCAGTCTTTCAAAATCACCAACGCCTTTGACAATCAAAATTTGGCAATGTCCGCCCGAAACTAAGAGCAATAAATAAGGATAAGTAACGTCTTCGGTCAGGCGAGCACAAAGGGCGTGTCCTTCCAAGTGATTGACAGCAATGAAAGGTTTGTTTAAGGCCAGAGCCAGGGCTTTGGCTGCCATAACACCAACAACAACTCCGCCGATTAAACCCGGGCCAGATGAGGCGGCAATGGCGTCCAAGTCTTCTAACTTGATGCCGGCTTTGTTAACGCAATGTTCAATAATTTCATCTATATGGTCTAAGTGAGAACGAGCCGCAATTTCTGGTACAACGCCACCAAAAACTTTGTGCTCTTCTTGCGAAAGGAGGCTTTGTCCTAAAATTTCTCTCTTCTCATTGACTATGGCAGCCGCGGTTTCGTCGCAACTGCTTTCTATACCAAGTACTAACATGTTGTTTATCCGTTTTTGTATTGCAGTTTTTTTTAAATTATATACACTATAAAAAAATTGTTGCCAAGAATTATCACATAAGGATTTTAAGATGGTCAAAAATACTGAAAAAAAACAAGAAATTGATGTTGCTCAACCTAATAAAACAAAATCTCGGCATATTATGTTTAAGACTTTTTCTTTAATTGTTGTTTGTATGGTTGGTTATGGCGTATGGCAAAATCCGGCTTTGGTGCAAAAAATGACGAATTGGGTTAAGACCAGTTCTGTTCAAGACGAAAATGCTTACCAAAGAGAAAATATGCTCTATCAGCAGATTTCTTTATTGCAAAACCAAATAGCTCAGTTGCAAATGCAGGTTAATTCTTTGCCGCAACAATCAAATGCTGAGTTGGATTTGTCTCAAGTAGAAGATAAAATTTCTGCCATCGAACAACAAAATTTAAATGTGATTAATTCTAAGGCAGATGTGGCTACCGTGTTGGGTATTGTTACCCGTTTGGATAAAATTGAAGAAAAGTTAGATACTTTGGCAAAAATCAGTGATGACGGGGCTTTGGTTTTAACGGCTACCATGATGGTGCGTGAATGTGCCGATAATGGGGTTAATTTTGTTTATGAGGCCGAAATCTTAAATCAATTAGCTAAAGATGATAAAGATATTCAAAATGATGTCGCAACTATTTTGCGTTATGCAAATGAAGGTGTGATGTCTCAAAATGAATTAAAAACCCAATTCCAAAAAATTTATAAAAACTTGGTAAAAGTTAGTGAAAAACAAAGTTTGGAAGGCAAAAGCTGGAAAGAAAAACTTAATATTAAACTCAGCGAAGTAGTGAAGGTTAAAAGAGTTAATGATTTGGCTGTTCCACAAAGTGAACAACAAGATAAAAATATGTTCAAAAAAGTGAAAAATTTGGTTGATGCAGGTAATTTGCGTCAGGCTTTGGATGAATTACACCAGATGAATAATCCGGTTGTTACCGATAACGAAATTTTAAAAGTTTGGATGGATAAAGCTCAGGCTAAGGTTAATTTTAATCAAGCTATTGCCAATATTTCAGCTCATTCGTTGGCTTTGATGAAGGTTAACAGCTTAAAAAATAATTAGTTTAGAGGATTGAGAAAATGGATAAATCTGGTTTGAAAAAAGTTTGGGCTGATAAATTTAGTCATGTTCCTCAGGTTTTGGAAAATGTGAAAAAAGTTAGTTCGGCGGCAACGGCTTTTAATGCAAATATTGATGCCGTGCTTAAAATTAAAGGTTCTAAAATTGCTGAGTTGGCACAAGCCTCCGGTTTGAATTTGAAAAAACTTTCTGAAAAAGGAAATAATAAACTTTTATTCGGAAGTGATGTGATTAAAGGTATTTTTAAGTGCTTTACCAGAGGTATTGCCGAAGAGTGGTTGACCGAAGATAAAATTGTTTTTGATTGGATGGTTCAACATTTGGGATATGACCGCTTGCAAATGGGCGGACAAGGTGGAATCGTTGCCAATGTTTTGGCTGTGGTTGGGGTGAATAAAGTTTTTGCTCATGCGAACTCTTTACCAAAACTCCAAGCTGAGCAGTTTTTGAAATTGGATAATTTGGTGTCCTTTGATGATAACGGAAAAGAAAAACCAGCTTACCTGATTGATAGAAAAGAAGATATTCCTTTGATTCACTGGATTATTGAATTTGATAAAGGGGATAGCTTTACTTTTGAGGGAGAAACTTTTGTTTGCCCGAAATCTAACCGATTTATTGCAACTTATGATCCGTTGAATTTGCATTTGGTTATGGATAAAAGCTTTGTTGAAGCAACCACTATCCAAAAAATGGATTATGTGATTTTGTCGGGTTTTCATGCTTTAACCAAGCAAAATGACGGGGTTAACCTTATTAAGAAATCTTTGCCGATTATTGAAAATTGGAAAGAAAATGGTGATATTGTCCATTTGGAAATTGCTTCTACTCAAGATATAGCTGTGCGTAAAGCTATTGTTGATGAAGTTGCTCCTAAAGTTGATTCTGTCGGAATTAATGAGCGCGAAGCTATTGATGTTTTGGAAGTTATCGGTTGTGAAGATTTGGCTCAAAAGTGTAATGAAGATACACATAGCAAAAATTTGTTTGAGGCGCTATTGGAGATTAAAAACAAACTTAAAACACCTCGAATCCAACTTCATATGTTTGGTTTGTATATGACCTTGCAAGATAAAGGTTTCAAAATTACACCTGAGGCTAATTTAAGGGGTATGATGTTGGCGGCAACCATTGCTGCCAGCAAGGCCGGAACCGGAAATATTCATAATAAAGAAAACCTTTTATGGGCTCATGGGCAAAAAGTTGCCGATGTGGGATTAGATGAGTTAGCTGATTTGGCTGAATTGCTTAAGTCTCCGACTTTGCTTGAAACAGGTATAACTGAAGTTGAGGGTTATGATTTGATTGCTTTGCCGACAATTTTGGTGGAAAAACCTTTAACCTTGGTGGGTATGGGAGATACTATCTCTTCTTTGTCGCTCATAGGTGCCAGATAAAACTAAAAAAGAAAAGGCTGCAATTTGCAGCCTTTTTTATTTGCTTAGAAATTTGTTGATGGCATCAATAACGCGTTGAACCGTATTATCTACTTGTTCTTCTTTGGTTTCGACAACTATATCGGCCTCGGAATAATAAGGATATTCTTCGGAGATATATTTTTCTAATTTGTTTTTAAGATGCGAATCGTCGCCTTCCAAAAACGGGCGATGTTTACGGCCGGCGGTGCGATTGTATAAAACATCAATATCGGCTTTGAGCCAAATTGTGATAGCATGAAGTTTGGCTAAAGCGCGGGTTTGATCGGCTACAAAGGAGCCGCCGCCTGAGGCCAAAACGCAAGGACTGCCTTGAAGAAGGCGTTTCATTACTCTTTTTTCTCCGGCGCGATATTCTTCTTCGCCAAAACATTTTAGAACATCTACCAAAGATAATCCTGCGGCTTTTTCTATTTCTTGGTCGCCGTCAACAAAAGGCAAATTTAATTTTTTAGCCAATCTTTTGCCAACGCTGGTTTTGCCGCTGCCCATCAATCCTACAAGCAATATTATTTTATCTATTTTTTTGGTCATGGTTTATTTTTTTAATTCTTCTTTCAAGTTTATTATGCTAGATAATATAAAGACTTGTTTTTTTATCAACATTTTTTTTAAGGTTATAGCTTATGAGACAGAAAAAATCAAATTTTATCTACTATGTTATTGGAATTGCTTTGATTGCCGCCGTTTTGTTTGTGGCCAGCCAAGAAGTTCCGTTGAAAGTTGAACAAGTAGAACAACCTTTGGAAAATTCTTTTTTGAATAAGTAAATGGCGGAATCTGTTGTTAACCGTTTTTTGGAGATGATGTCGGCCGAAAGAGGGGCGGCTCAAAATACTCTTGAGGCATATGGACGTGATGTGTCTCAATTTTTGGAGTATTGCGGAAATGTGTCTTTAAAAAATATTTCCGCTGATGATATTGCTGATTTTGTGCAATATTTGAGCAAAAAAGAACAACTCTCTTCAAAGACGGTGGCAAGGAAGATTTCTGCCGTAAGAGAATTTTTTAAATTTCTCTATACCGATAAAATTATTAAAGAAAATCCGGCGGCAGATGTGCAAACACCAAAACAGCAAAAACCTTTGCCAAAGTTTTTGACCAGAGAGGAAATAAAACAACTTATTCAAGCGGCAAAAGAAGAAAATTCACCGGCAGGGCGTCGAATGTGCGTGATGTTGGAATTGATGTATGCTTGTGGGTTGCGGGTTTCGGAATTGGTTTCTTTGCCTGAAAATTGTATTAATTTTGATAAAAGGCAAATTTTAATCCGAGGTAAGGGGAGTAAAGAAAGAATTGTTCCGGTGGCTCCTCAGGCGGTTGAGGCGGTGTTGGATTATGTGTCTTATCGGGATTATTTTATTAAAGGCGGAAGAAAATCTATTTGGTTGTTTCCATCAAAGTCTTCGACCTCAGGACACATCACCAGAGACACTTTTTTTAAGCACCTGAAAGAAATTGCTATTCATGCCGGTATTTCCCCTCAAAAAGTTACACCGCACGTTCTACGCCACTCTTTTGCCACGCATTTGCTTAATAATGATGTTGATTTGCGGTCTGTGCAAAAAATGTTGGGACATGAAAGTATTAATACTACCGAAATTTATACGCATATTATCTCTGATAAACTTATAAAAACCGTCCAAAAATTGCATCCTTTGGCACAAAAACATTCTTAGGTTGATTTGTCTTGTATTTTGTTTTATAGTTCAACCATAAGTAAATGTTTTGGGCACTATATGCCCGTTAGAAGGAGTATTTATGGTGAAGAAAAATAAAAGAGGTCGGTTGGATGACGGTAGCCCGAATCCGGTTGATGTGGCGGTTGGTAAAAAGATTTGTGAAAGAAGAAATGAATTAGGTTGGTCTATGGAGAAATTGTCTTCGGCTCTTGGTTTAACCTTTCAACAAATTCAAAAATATGAAAAAGGGGCTAACCGTGTAAGTGCCAGTAGATTATATGATATAAGTAAAGTTTTGGGGGTTGGTATAGATTATTTTTTTGCAGATATTGATGATGAGGCAGCCAAAAAAAGTCCAAGACAAGTATTATCAAGTGAGATATTGGAGAAATTTGATGACCCGATGACTTGGGAAGAAAGTAAAACTTTGGCACAAGCTTATTATCAGATTAAAGATAGAGAGTTGGCGCGGACTATGCTGGAGTTGATGATGAGTATTTCTTCTTCAAGCGATAAGGAAAACGAGTTATTTTAGACAACAAAAAAGGGCGGTTTGAAAAAACCGTCCTTTTTGTTTTGTCGTTTGGAAAAGTTTTATTCTTTTCCTGATTTCAGCCTTGTTTCTTTGGCGTAAACAAAGGCGTCGATGATATCCTTGGCTTTTGTTTTTTCTGTTATCCAATCGAACTTTCCGGGGAGTTGGAGACCAAGTTGATCTTCTGTCCACCAGATAGGAAGATCCCAATCGCGTTCTCCGGAAAAGTCCGGATTTTTGCAGTCGAATACGGGTTTTTCTTCGAAGAGTTTGATTTCCTCATCTTTGAGCTCAAGCCCACAGTTGAGGGCATAAGCTTTGGTTACTTCCCCGCGGAACAAAGATAAGTAAGCCATGATGTATTCCAGTGCGGCTTTGAAGATACGACAACGAATATCGTTGATTTTCTTCGACCCTACGGTGAAGTAATCTATGATATCTCCAAAGGTCGTTTCTTCGCCAAGGTATTGCATTGGAGTTCGAGACTCTGATGCCAAAATCTGACGACCGGTAATGTCTTCGCAGAACTCGCACATTCGAATTGCGAGAACGCGGGTGATGACTTGTCCGTCAATGGAGGCAGAAAGCAGTTTTTCCGGAGAGGCTTGAGTTTCCCTAGCCCAAAACGCAATACATTGTTCTTTGGTCATTTCTATGGTGCAATCTGCATCACCAGAGAAATGTTCTACCAGATTGGCGAAAGTTGCCAATTCCGGCGTTTTAGTGAACAGAGAAGTCCGTTTTTGTTTGCCTGTGAGTGTTTTTAACTCGCTGCACAGCTGTTTTACGGCTGCACGAGGCAGAGTTGATACCTTTTTCTCCAGAATTTCTTTTGCTTTAGCTGTTCTCTTATCCGGAGAGAGGCCTTCTAAATCCTGTTTTTCTGTGTGGTTGTTTACAAATTCTACCACAAATGATTTTACTACCGGCTGAAAAATTTTAGTTTCCATAAATAATAAGTATTAAATATTGTTAGACATAAAAGTAACTGTAATGCTTTTGAATTTAGCACAGCTTTTTATAAAAGACAAGAAAAATTTTGAGAAATTTTGACAAAAATAGCTATTTGATGTTTGCCAGAGCTAAAAATTGTTCCGGTGTTAGCTCTTCAGCACGTGCAGTGAGCGGAATATTTAGTTGTTGGCATTTATCTTCAAGATTAGAAATGCTTTTTAGGCTTTGACGAATCATCTTGCGGCGTTGTCCGAAAGCCAGAGTTGTCAGGTTTTCGATTTTGGTTATTTGTTCTGAGGTTAACGTATTTGCTTTGGGGCGAAAAAGTAAAACCGATGACCAAATTTTGGGAGCCGGTGTAAAGCAATTCGGGCTTAAATCCATTAGGTGTTCAATATGACATTGAAGCTGACTTAATACCGAAATGCGCCCATAGTCTTTACTTTTTATCGGCGCCATAATACGTTCGGCGACTTCCTTTTGAAACATTAAGGTCAGAGAACTGTAATTATTAATCTCTTTGAGCCATTTGATGAGCAAAGGAACAGAAATGTTGTAGGGAAGATTACTGATAATATGGCGTGGGGCGGGCGATAATTCTTTTATATCGGTTTTAAGGGCGTCACCGTTGATGATTTTTAAGGTGTTGCCGGTTTTTTCTTGGATTTCTTCCATGATGGAAATGCAGCGCTCGTCCATTTCTATTACAGTTAATTCTTGAGGATTGGCTGAGAGAATCGCACGGGTTAATCCGCCGGGTCCTGGACCGATTTCAAAAGTAAAACTTTGAGAGAAATCTTTGAGATTTTGATGTTGCAAACTTAGGCGGATAATTTTATCGGTGATGTTTTGGTCAAGCAGAAAGTTTTGGCCTAAGTTTTTTTTAGCCATTAAGCCGTGGGCATCAACAGTGGTTCTGAGTGAGGGGAGAGATGCTATTTTTTCTGCCAGATTAGTCATTTTAATTCCTTAGTTCGATAACCGCTTTTTGTCTGATATTGTGCAATAACTTATCAGAGACTTCTTCCAAACGTTTGTTTTCCATAAAACGACGCATTTCTTCTTTTGTCGGTAGGTTGGGCTTGTCTATCTCTGGATGATAGGTTTGAACTAATTTTAAGATGTAGAAATCATTGCCAATTTGGATTGGGTCAGAGACTTCTCCATCTTTCATGGCTAAAACCTTGCTATTTAGCGGTTCGATGAGTTGACCGGCGTTTAGCCAACCTAAATTTCCACCATTTGAGGCACTCGGGCTTTCTGAAAATTGGGCAGCGTAGAGCTCAAATCTGGGGTCGCGGCGCAGATTGGCAACTAAGTCCTCTAAGTTTTTGGCATTGGGCTTTTTGATGACAATTTCTGAGACCATGTATTTGGGAGTGGACATATCTCTGGCGGATTCATTTATGCCTTCTTCTATCTCTTTATCAGTTAATTCTCCGTCTATGGCCATTTGTCTTCTGACAACGCGAATCCAAGCTAAGTCAGATTTGATTTGTTCTCTGAAAACTTTCATGCTGACACCATTTTGGGCGAGCAATTCTTTTAATTTTCCTTCGGGAATTTTGTTGCTGGATTCAAAACTTTTTACAGACAGGTCGATGTCTTTTTCGGTAATATCTATTCCTTGTTTGAGAGCTTCTTGGATTTTGAGTTTTTCATCTATGGCTGATTGAATTACCTTGGCAATTATCATCCTTTTTGTCTCTGTATTAAAAGGAATTTTGGTGTTCATTACAAAGGCTTTGGCTCTTTGTTCAATATCTGTTGAAGATATCATTTCGCCATTAACGATGGCTATAATTCTCATATCTCCGGTTTCATAAAGTTGAATAGGAATTTCTTCTAGTTTTTGAGGTTCTTTTTTTGGGGTTGGTGCGGCTGCTTTAGGAGAATTTTGCTTAAATACAACCGAACCTTTTTCTTCTGTCTGAGGTGCTTGATTGATAAATTGCGCCTTTGCTTCTTGTATGATTAATGTAAAACTTATTGCTAAAATCAGTCTCGTAATCATAAAGTTTCTCCATAATTGTTATTTTGAGCCAACACCGCCCAAGGTCTTGAGATATAATGATATTGTAAATTCAAAATCGTTTTCATCTTCAGGATCATAAGAATCATAACGGTGTAAATCGCCAATGATTTTGATACATTCGTCTTCATAGGTCAATGTACCACCATGTTCTAGTGAATTTCCGCCATTGGTTAAGTCTTGGCGGTTATAGATGCTTATTGACCAATCTCGGGTTAATTTGGCACCGATGGCCGTATAGAGTTCTTTTCTTTCTCCTAAATTTTGGGCAATGGTTTCTTCATTTTCTTTTAAATAAATATATGAGAAATATGCATGGAAAATATCCGGACCTACTCTTGCAGCCAATTCACTGTATTTCATTTCTAAGTCGTCTTTATCAAAACGGAAACGATAGTTCATATCCAAATATTTATTCGGATTGGCGTAGATACGTCCGACATAGTCACTAAAGTGTGAATTTTCATCATCATCTGCTCCAAATTCATCATGGTCATTGCTGAAGTTATAGCTTTGCGCGATGAAGGCTTGGGTTCTTCCCATAATGGTACCGTAAGAACTCCAATTTAATCCGTAGCTGACACGGCTTCCGGTATCATTGCGGTCATAGCCGGCATAACGGTCAATATCTAAAACATTTATATCGTCAAGGTCTGAATTTTGACTGTCTTCATTTGGTATTTTATCAACTTTATTTCCACCATTGGGGGCCGCAACGGCAACAACAACCGGTTCGATAATGTGACGAGAGGTGTCAGTGGCTTTTACAAAAGGCATTTTCCATTCTAAGCCTAATTGCGGAAAGATACGTCCGGTTTCACCAGTGAATTTTTCATTATCGGGGTTGGTGTAGTTATCAATATAGTAAGCATCAGATTTTACAGATGCTACTAAACGATATTTTTCACCATAAGGGCTGGTGTAAGGCAAATTCCATGAATTTATCATGGTCATTCTTTGTGAGCTGACGTCTTCTTCTCTCATAACAGAAGCAAAGTCAAACGTGTTTTTGAAATAAGCACCGTATTGTCCGGGTTCACTGACGTTTTCGTATGTAATCAGTGGAAGAGCATATGGCTTATCATATTTGCGGCGTTTGAACTCTTGGGCGTTCAACATTTGCAAATCGTAGCTGATTAATTTGTAATAATAAGCTTCTATTGATGCGTAGTTTCGATTATCAAATCCTTGTAATTTAGCACTTGAGGTGAGCCAAGCATCTTCTTTTTTGGGTAAAGATAAATCTTTTAAGTACATGGAATCGGAGACATAGTTTAAATCAATGTCTGATACCCAGTAATCGTTGAGCTCATAACGACCTTTAACGTATAAATTTCCTCTGGTTTCATCGTCATCATCATCTTTCATGACGGAACCTTGGGTGCTTAAATATCCTCTTTCAAAATATCCGCTATAATTGGCATCCAAAATTAACCCGTGATTGGTGCTTAGAATCGGTGAAAATGTTACGTTATCGTGCGGAGATAAATCCCAAAAATAGTGAGGTTGTAAGAAACCATCAAGATAACTGCTGGAACCAAAACTCGGAATTAAAAAGCCTGAACGACGTTTTACAGTCGGATCCGGATGTGATAAAAACGGCGTGTAAAAGACAGGGATGTTTTTTACCTCAAGTATGGCGTCTTTATAATATACATTTTGGCTTTCAGCATCGTGAGTTATTTTTCTAGCCTTTAATTGCCATAATGGATTTGGGTTTAGAGCACAAACATCACAAGGAGAATAAACAGCGTTGTTCATGACTTTGTTGTTGTTCGGATAGGTTCTGACGCGGCGGGCGGCAATACGGCTTTCATCTTTCATGATGATTTTGATGTTTTCCATCTCGCCTTGTGACATTTGATTGGTCAAAACTACATAGTCTGAAAATACAACATTGTTTTCGGCGTCAATCATACGAACATTGCCAACCGCCGTAACAACATCATCTCTTTGATTATAGATGACTTTATCGGCATTTAAGGTAAGTCCGTTGCGGATAATATTGACGTCGCCAATGGCGGTTATGGTTTCCAGATTTTGATTGTTTTCCATTTCATTGGCGCTGAAATAGATTTCTTTGGTTTGTCTTTCTATCGGAACAGGGGTCATAAAATTGGTTATGTTCCCATTTTGCTCTAAGCTGCCATATGGTTTGGGGCTGACCTTGCTCATTTTGGTTCCGGGAACAGGTTCTTTCATTTCAACAGCTAATGCCGTTCCGGAATAGAGCGCTAAAATGCAACTTAAAAATAATGAAGAAAGCCTGAGTTTAGTCATTTATCATATCCTCAGGTTTTTTGCGGCGAACGAAAAATGCCGGATTGTAAAACAGCAGCATATAAAAACAAATAAAAAGCGGCAGCAAGAAATTGAGATAAAGTAAAGGTAAAAGATATAAATGTTTGGTTGCCAAGTTACCAAAAATAAGGTCGCAGGCTTGAACTATTACCATACCAATAATGGAAATTGAAATGATTTTTCCTTGGCCACGACGGTTGAAATTGCCTACTAATAAGCCGGTACAAGCCATAAGAGCAAATATTAGATTATACATAGGCATAAGAATTCTTTTGTTGCCTTCAACAATGTAACGATTAACCTCATTGGGGGTGAGGGTGGTGTCATCTCTGGCGTTTAACAATTCCCAAAGAGATCTTTCTCTGGCACCGGTTTCTTTTTCGTGCGTAGGGCTTTTCGTGTCAAAATCAACAGAATAACGATTGAAAGAGAGAGATGAAAATTGTCCGTTTTTTTTGTTGATTTCTTGTCTTACACCGTTAACCATAATTAAGCGAGGACCTTTTGCAGTGTAGATAACTCGACCTTTTTGTGAAGATATGGTCATTTTAGAATCGGGGTTTCTTTCATCATTTACCAAAATACCACTAACGGAACCATCTTTTTCGTGTTTGGTAATAAATACGGTTAAACCATACTGAACATCGGTGAATTCACCTTCTCTAAACATAAGGTGAGATACATCATTTTTTACTTCCCATTCCAGCTCGTTGAAGGCTTTTTCGGCTGCGGGAATAACAATGTTATTAACATAAATGTTGAAGAAAGATATAAATAAACCGATATACATCGCTCCTTTGGCGCAAGCCCATGGGCTAATGCCTGCGGCTTTCATAACAACCAGTTCTCGGTCAGAAAGCATACGGTTATATACGAAAAGTGTGGAAACAAATAATGCTATCGGGGCTAAAATAACAAATATTCTGGGCATAAGCAAAGAGGTCATTTTGACGAACAAAATAACCGGTAAACCTTTGTTGGTGACCATTTCTACAAAACGCAATGATTGGGTTAACCATATAATTGACATCAGAGAGAATGTCACTAACAGAAAACCAACCATTATCTGTTTTATTATATATTTGTTTAGTTTATTCATAAAATTTCTAGCTAGCTGTTTTGAGCCGATTATATCTAATTTTCTTAGAAAGAAAACTATTATTTTTCATATAATGCAAAATATATGAAGATTTCGTAAGTTTTATGTTTTTTTGAGATAAAAAAACACCCTCTGTCAGGTGGCAGAAGGTGCTTTTTTGATTCTTTGGGCAATTAAATCATTGCCATACCGCCATTAATGTTAATGGTTTGACCGGTGATGTATTGAGCTTCATCAGAGGCCAAGAAAGCAACAACATTGGCAATATCTTGAGCTTCACCAAGTTTACCTTCAGGAATCTTAGCCAAAAGGTTGGCTTTTACATCGTCTGGCAAAACATCGGTCATCGGAGTGCGAATAAAGCCAGGAGCAATGGAGTTTACGGTGATACCGCGAGAACCAACTTCTTGTGCCAAGCATTTGTTCATGGCAATCATACCAGCTTTAGAGGCTGAGTAGTTAGCTTGTCCGGCGTTTCCGGTTACACCAACAACAGAAGCAATACCGATAATACGACCAAAACGACGTTTCATCATACCTCTGACTGCAGCTTTGGCTAATTTGAAACCGGCAGAAAGGTTAACGTCTAATACTAATTGCCAATCTTCATCGCTCATGCGGATGAAAAGATTATCTCTGGTTAAGCCGGCGTTGTTTACCAAAATATCAATACGGCCTAATTTTTCTTCAACTTGAGATACCAAATTTTTAACATCTTCCGGATTGGTCAAGTTAGCAGTGAAAATTTCTACTCTGTCACCTAATTCGGCTTTTAATTTTTCCATCGGCTCAGCGCGCATATCGGTCAAAGCCAAGGTTGCACCTTGTTTGTGCAAAGTGCGGGCAATTTTATCACCAAGACCGCCGGCTGCACCGGTTATCAAAGCTACTTTATCGTGTAATTCAAACATTTTGAATCCTTTCTTTGGGTTATTATAAATCTTTTGCCAGTGCTTCTATCTCGGCGACAGAACCAACTGATAGTGCGTTCATCTCTTTGTGTCCGCGTTTAATAATACCGGAGAGGACTTTTCCTGCTCCTAACTCAACAACATCCGTAACACCTTGTTCGGACATATAATTTACACTTTCTCTCCAACGAACAGAGCCGGTAACTTGCTCTACCAAGTGTTTGACGATTTCTTTTTCGTCTTGAATAGATGTGGCTAATACGTTGGCGATTAAAGGAATTTCAGCGCGGTTGGCTTTAACTTCTGATAAGGCTTTGGCCATTACTTCGGCAGCCGGTTTCATCAATGGGCTGTGGAATGGAGCGCTAACGGGAAGTTTGATACAGCGTTTGGCGCCAAATTCAGAAGCGATTTCAACGGCTTTTTCAATGGCTTTCATGTGGCCTGATAAAACAACTTGACCATCGGCATTGTCGTTTGCGGCAACGCAGATTGTGTTTTCATCACTGCAGGCTTCAGCTAAGGCTTGAACATCTTGGTAAGAAACACCGATAACGGCTGCCATACCGCCAACTCCGACCGGAACGGCTTGTTGCATGGCTTCTCCACGAGTGCGGAGCAATTTGGCCGTGTCGCTTAATGAAAATACTCCGGCTGCGCAAGCGGCGGAATATTCACCAAGAGAGTGACCGGCGACAAAACTTGCCTTGTCTTTTAGTTTGATACCAAAATCTTTTTCCAAGACGCGAACAACGGCCATAGAATGTGCCATAAGAGCCGGTTGAGCATTTGCCGTTAAGGTGAGCTCATGTTCCGGTCCTTCAACCATTAATTTGAATAAATCTTGTGAGATGGCTTCGTTGACTTCTTGGAAGACGTCTTTTGCAGACTTAAAGTTATCTGCCAATTCTTTTCCCATGCCGACAAATTGTGAACCCTGGCCCGGGAATACGAAGGTATATTTCATGTAAAAAACCTCTGTTGTTATTAGTCTTCGGATTTCAGATTTAGCTTTTTTCGCGCAAAAGTCAAGTTTTAATGACCATTTAGTCAGAATTCCTCCAAATAAATTAATAATCTGTTGATTATTTTCTTTTATAATGCTCTCAATTTTTAGATTTACAGGTGAGTTAAATGGCTAAAAAAAAGGTAAAAAAGCAAAAATCTTGGTTGCGTAAATGGAGTGAAAGAGTGCTCGGCTTAGCTCTCTTTTTGTTTTGTTTGTTTGTGTTGGGGGCTATCTGCTCTTATCATACGGCCGATAGCGGTGCTAACGCGATTAATGCCTTTCCTATTCAAAACTATTTAGGAAAAATCGGGGCTTATTTGGCTGATTGCGCCCTTGTGGGGCTCGGTTTAGCTGCTCCGGTATTTTTGATTATTCCCTTGAAATGGGGATATGATTTGGTGCGCCAAAGAGAGTTTTTTAGTCCTTATGCTCGGTTTTTTGCTTGGATTATAGGCTTTAATACCTTTGCTGCTTTCTTGAGCTTGTTGCCTTCTTGGATGGGTGCTTTTGAAATGGGCGGTTTTATGGGAAAATTTTGGAGCCGCCATATTTTGAGCTTTGTTAATCTTATTTATACATATGGTTATGCGCAGGTGTGGGTTGGCGCATTATTGTTAATTTTGAGTATTTTGGCTTTTGATTTTGCTCTTGGTATTACCTATAAATCTTGGGCTTGGCTCGGAAAGAGTATTTCTTTGGCTGTTTTTGGGGCTGTATTAGCTTTGGTTAGAGCCTTTAAAGTGATGTTTGGATGGAGAAATAAGTTTAACTTCCATTTGGATAAAGAAAATGACAATGAAGAAGAGGATATTCCTCAAAAAGCTAAAAAAGAGAAAAAGTCTAAAAAAGATAAGGAATCGTATGAGCGGATTGAACCGGGGTTTGGAGAAAGACAAATTGCAACTTCTGAAGAACCTAAAAAAGCAAATGTTAAGAAAAAAGAAGTTGCGTCCAAGTCTTCTGCTGATAAAAAATTTGATAATGCGGATGACGGCTACCAACGCCCGAGTATTGACTTGTTGAAACGTCCGAAAGATACCGGTGGAAATAAGGTTAACAAGGAAGAATTAGACGCTATTGCCAGAGATTTGGAAAACGTATTGCAAGAATTCGGTGTGAATGGAAAAATCGTGAAAGTTCGCCCCGGTCCGGTGGTTACTTTATATGAATTAGAGCCTGCTCCGGGAACAAAATCAGCTCGCGTTATTGGTTTGGCCGATGATATTGCCCGCTCAATGTCGGTGATTTCGGTGCGTATTGCCGTGGTGCCGGGGTGCAATACAATCGGTATTGAGTTGCCAAACAAAAATCGCGAAACTGTTTGGTTGCGTGATTTGTTTGAAGACCCTGATTTTATGAATTCCAAAAATGAACTTAACGTGGTTTTGGGTAAGGATATCGGTGGTAAAGATGTTTATGCCGATTTGAGTAAGATGCCGCACTTGTTGGTTGCCGGTACTACCGGTTCGGGTAAGTCGGTCGGTGTTAACTCGATGATTTTGTCTTTGCTGTTTAGAATGCGTCCTGATGAATGTAAACTCATCATGATTGACCCGAAAATGCTCGAGTTTTCTATGTATAACGGAATTCCGCATTTGTTAACGCCGGTTATTACCGATCCGGCTAAGGCGGTGGTCGGTCTTAAATGGGCGGTTAAAGAAATGGAAGATCGTTATCGGGCTATGGCTCAGCTCAATGTTCGAAATATTGCCGGCTATAACCAAAAATTAGCCGAGCTCAGAGCCAGCGGAAAATCAGTCAAAAGAACGGTACAAACCGGATTTGACAGCGAAACCGGAAAACCGATTTATGAAGAACAAGAGCTTGATTTGACACCGTTGCCGTATATCGTTATTGTGGTTGATGAAATGGCCGATTTAATGCTTGTTGCCGGAAAAGAAGTTGAAGCGGCAATTCAGCGTTTGGCGCAAATGGCGCGTGCTGCCGGTTTGCACTTGATTATGTCAACCCAACGTCCGTCCGTTGATGTTATTACCGGTACGATTAAGGCTAACTTCCCGACCCGTATTTCGTTCCAAGTTACTTCAAAAATCGATAGCCGGACGATTTTGGGAGAGCAGGGTGCCGAACAATTGCTCGGTAAAGGTGATATGCTTTATATGCCGGCCGGTTTGCGTCCTATTCGTATTCACGGTGCTTTTGCCAGTGATGCCGAAATTGAAGGTGTGGTTGAATTTATTAAATCGCAAAAAGAGCCTGAATATGTGGAAGCCGTTACTGCCGGAGAACTCAACGAAAAAGATAGTGGCGCCGTGTTTGATAAAGGTGAATTTGGCGGCGGCGGTGATGATGACTTATATGCTCAAGCAGTGGCGATTGTTCAACAGGATAAAAAAGCTTCAACCAGCTATATTCAACGCAAGCTGAGAATCGGCTATAACCGAGCCGCATCGCTTATTGACCGTATGGAACAAGAAGGTTTGATTTCGGCGGCTGACCATGTGGGAAGACGTGAAGTCTTGTAGCCTTATATCTTTCAAAAAATATTGTCATTTGTACAAAAAAGTGATAATATATTAATAATTATTGTCTATAACTTATTCTCAGAATGAGAAGAGGTGTGCTATGAGAAAG
>CASDYX010000010.1 GCA_949286215.1 uncultured Pseudomonadota bacterium | reverse complement strand
CAATTTTATCTGTAAGTCCAATGATATCTCAGGTTTATTCAATCGCGACAGCGATGCAAATAAACCCTAGATGAATTGAAAGCTCTGCCCCATGAAGGCGAGCTTGCGATGCCTGAACGGTATCTCCGCCACAATACAAAAAAAGCACCCTAAAAACTGGGTGCATTTTTAATGGCGGAGAGGCAGAGATTCGAACTCTGGGAGGGGTCACCCCCTCGACGGTTTTCAAGACCGCTGCATTAAACCACTCTGCCACCTCTCCATAAGTGTTCGTGATTTACGAAAGACTTTTTACCCAAATTCCAATAAAAGGTCAAGTACTTTTTTTAGTTTTGTAATTAATTTTTATAAATATCAAAAACGACACTTGACAAAACACAAAATTCGTCCAAAAATCAAAACAAATTATATAATTAAATCTTACAATTATGGATAGAAAAATTTTAATTGACTTAGTCAAACGTCAAACAGAAACATTTGCATCTGATGCACGCAAAAGCCCATGCACACGCGTATTTTACAAAATCTGGCTGTTGGGCAACGCAACATTAAGCCAAACCTCATTTCTGACCGCCAAACAAAATCTGCCGGCCTTAAAAATTATTTTACAAGAAATCACCCGAATAAAAAATTCTCGCAACATGGGACATTTTCCCAAACAGCTGCAAGAAGACGTGATTACTTTAAAATCTTATTTGGAAGATTTCATTAACTTCCATTCAACACCATCAACGGATTAGCTCAACTAATCCGTTTTTTTAGTGTTTTACTGACAAATTTATTTTCTTTTATCACATATCGCCAAGGCTTATCACGATACTCTTCCGCATAATCGATTCCAATTCTGGGAGTTGTCTGCCAGATAATCTTTTCATCTCGAGGAGAAATCCAAATTTCATCTCCCCGCAAATCAATACCATTATGCTCGCGAGTAATTCCCAATGCCTGACATAATTTTCCGGGACCTGTCGTCAAATTCTCACATTTTTCGCATTTACGGCGTTGTTTCATCACATCCACACCGCTCACAGGCTCCAAACTCCGAATAAGAATAGCGTCGGCCTGCCCCTTTTCGCTCACCACCACATTAAATTGATTATGCATACCATATACAAAAAACACATAAGCCACGCCACCTTCTTCAAACATCACGGCATTTCTTTTCGTTTTTTTATTCAAATAAGCGTGACAAGCTTTATCTTCCGCTCCGATATAAACCTCTAATTCAGTAATTTTTCCGGCCACAAATTGCCCACCCACATTGGAGCACAAATAAGCTCCGAGCAAAACTTCTTCAGCCACTTCAAACGGAGGTCTTAAAAAATCTTCTTTTTTGACTTTGGCACTAAAATCAACCATTATCTATCAAACAATTTTTCAATATCTTTGATTTTGAGTTCAACGTAAGTCGGGCGTCCGTGGTTACACTGCCCGGAGTGCTCTGTTTTTTCCATATCTCGGAGCAAACGATTCATCTCTTCAATATTCATTGGCCGCCCTGCCCGCACCGAACCATGGCAAGCAATCGTCGCACAAACCAAGTGCAGTTTTTGCGTCAAAGAAAAACTTTTACCCCATTCAGCCATCTCTTGAGCCAAATCTTGAATTAACTTTTTCACATCAGCTTTGGCTATCAGAGCCGGAATTTCACGCACAATCACTGCCGTAGAGCCAAATTCTTCCACCACAAGACCAAGTTTTTCCAAATCTTGAGCATTTTCCAAAATTCTTGTTTTTTCGCTCAAAGACAAATCCACGACTTCCGGAATCAGCAACATCTGACGCGCAACTTTTTCTTCACTTGCCAGAGCTTGCTTCATCTTTTCCATCACAATTCGCTCATGAGCCGCATGCTGATCCACCAAAATAATACTATCTTCTGTCTGCGAGATAATAAAAGTATTATGAAATTGCGCTTTCGCCAAACCCAAAGGTCCGGGAGCCTCACTCATTGATGTTGGAATTTCTTCATGCGGCTGATCGACCTTAACGGAATATAAGCGCTCCAATTCAGGTAACGCAGCCTGCCGGCTCCGACCTCCCCCGGAAAAAGCATTTCCTTGCCAAAAGGGTCGACTTACAGGCTCATGCTCACGAGCCATTTCCATGCTTTGTTCCGGCTCAAAATGAGTTTGCGGCTGAGCCCCAAAATCAGGAATATGATCGGCAATTAAATTTTCCAAATTAACCGTATTGGCGGTTTGTTTGTCACCTTGAGCCAAAGCATTGCGAATAGAACTCACTAAGAGCCCTCTAACCAAAGCATTGTCATAAAAGCGAACTTCCGCCTTTGCCGGATGAACATTCACATCCACATACATCGGGTCAACATCAAAAAACAAAGCACACATTGGGTAGCGATTTGAAGCCAAAACATCTTGATAAGCGCCTTTAATGGCTCCCAATAACAATTTATCTCGAACCGGACGATTATTCACAAACAAATATTGCGACAAAGAATTTGCTTTATTAAGCGTCGGCAAGCTGACATATCCGCTGATTTTTACATTTTCTCTCTCAGCATTAATCAACAAAGAATTATCACCGAATTGCCTTCCCATCACATCTGACAAGCGAAGCAATCTGGCATCAAACAATTCCCCCTGACATGCATTCAAATTAACTTTTTTCTTGTTATCTTCCGTCAAATAGAACGAAATATGCGGATTAGCCAAAGCAATTCTGTTAAGAATATCAACACATTGTGCTGTTTCTGAAGACGAAGACTTTAAGAATTTCAATCGAGCCGGCGTGGCATAAAACAAATCCCTAACCTCAATTCGCGTACCTTTGGTCAAAGCCGCCGGCATCACTTCCGACTTCACGCCTCCGTTCACCTCAATCTTCCAAGCACTATCTTCATCTTTTGTGCGCGAAGTAATGCTTAATCTGGCCACAGAAGAAATCGAAGGTAAAGCTTCACCTCGAAAGCCTAAAAAGTTGATATTAAACAAATTATCATCAGGAAGCTTAGAGGTTGCGTGGCGTTCGACCGCCACACTGAGCTCATCTTTGCTCATACCTTTTCCGTTATCGGTAATCACAATCAAACTTTTACCGCCATCAACCAAATTAACCTCAATTGAAGTTGCTCCGGCATCAATCGAGTTTTCAACCAACTCTTTGACAACCGACGCCGGACGTTCAACTACTTCACCTGCGGCAATTTGGTTAACCAGATTAGACGGTAAAATTCGAATAGGCATTCATCAAAACCCTTATTTTCTCATTTTCTTGATGGAAGCAATGAGATTTGCAGTTGAGCTATCATGCGATACACCTTCGGCATTTCCTTGCAGCTCAGGCAAAATATTCAAAGCCATCTGTTTTCCGAGTTCAACACCCATTTGGTCATAAGAGTTAATATTCCAAATCACACCTTGAACAAAAACCTTATGCTCATACATAGCCACCAACATACCCAAAGTGTAAGGATCAACCTTCTTCACCAAAATGGTATTCGACGGACGGTTACCGCTAAAGCTCTTGAAATATTTCAGCTCTTTAACTTCTTCCTTAGATTTTCCGGCTTTTGTCAGTCCTTGTGCAGCTTCTTTAACGGTTTTACCTTTCATCAAAGCCTCACCTTGTGCCAATACATTGGCCACCAAAATCTCATGATGGTCACCGATTTCGTTATGTGAGATTGCCGGAATAATAAAGTCAACCGGCACAATATCCGTTCCTTGGTGAATAAGTTGGAAGAAAGAGTGCTGAACATTTGTTCCCGCACCGCCAAACAAAACCGGACCGGTAGAATAATTAACCACTTCTCCGTCTTTGGTCACAAACTTACCGTTGCTCTCCATATCAAGTTGTTGCAGATATGCCGGCAAATATTGCAAATATTGGTCATAAGGAATAACACCATATCTTTTAATACCAAAGAAATTGTTATACCAAATTCCAATCAATGCCAAAATCACCGGAATATTGTGTTCCAAATCGGTTTCTGCAAAATGCTTATCCATCGCATAAGCACCATCAAGCATTTTTTCAAAATTATCCATGCCTACCATCAAAGCCAAAGATAAGCCGATAGCCGACCACATAGAATAACGTCCGCCGACAAAATCCCAAAATTCAAACATATTTTCAGGATTAATGCCGAATTTGCTGACTTCTTTCGTGTTGGTAGAAACCGCAACAAAGTGCTTAGCCACAGCATGTTCACCCAAGGCATCGACCAACCATTTGCGGCAAGTTCTGGCATTAGTCATGGTTTCAATCGTGGTAAATGTCTTTGAAGAGACAATAAACAAAGTTGTTTCCGGATCCAGATTGTTCAAAACTTCAGCGCAAGCCGTACCATCAATATTGGAAATGAAGTAACACTTCATATCTTTTGCCCAATATTTTTTCAAAGCTTCACAAGCCATTACCGGTCCCAAATCAGACCCACCGATACCGATATTAACAATATTTGTAAGTTTTTTACCGGTATGTCCCTTAAATTTTCCCAAACGAACCGCCTCACTAAAATCTCTCATCTTAGCAAAAACTTCGTTAATTTGCGGCATTACATCCTTGCCATCAACCATTATCGGAGTATTGGCACGATTTCTAAGAGCAACATGCAAAACGGCGCGTTTTTCGGTGGTATTGATTTTATCCCCCCGAAACATAGCTTTAATCATTTCTTCAAGCTGACAATCTCTGGCCAAGCGGAACAAATGTTTCATTGTCCGTTCGTTAATACGGTTTTTAGAATAATCCAACATCAAATTTTCAAGCTGAATAGTAAATTTTTTTGCACGATCTTCATCATACTCAAACATTTCGCGCATTTTTACGTCTTTGATATGCTTATAATGCTCGCCTAATTTTTTCCAAACCTTTGTTTTGCTGACCAGTTTTGTCATTTTATATCACTCCTTGAACCTTTTTTTATTTTTCATTATTTCCGATTGCGATAAATCTGGGATTTTTTGCAAAATACTTTTTCGCAGCCATATTAACGTCCTGAAGTTTAATATTACGTATATAATCATTACGTTTTTGCAAAAAATCGATACCTAAATTTTCTTTTTGCATTGCCGATAAAATCTCCGCAATATTACTAATGGAAGCAAAGCGTAAATTATACGAAGCAAGCAAATAATTAATCTCAGCTTCAAACTCTTGTTTTTTCACGCCTTTATCAGCAATTTTTTTCCATTCTTTATTCACGATTTCCTTCACTTTGGCAAAATTTTCAGGCGTTGCCGAAAAAGAACCACCGATTAAAGGAGCTTTTTCAGCCAAACTCATATAAGTATAAACCCCATAAGTCAAAGCCTCTTTTTCTCGAGCCGCCAAAGACAAAAGCGAAGTCAAACCCGAACCACCCAATATATCATTTGCCACATATAAAGGATAAAAATCTTCACTTTGGCGTGTAACCCCCGGCACCACAAAGAATGCAATACTTTGCGGTAAATCTTTGGCAATATTAATATCTTGTCCTGCAAAATCGACATCGGCATTACGAATAAACGCCATTTTTCCGTTTTCGGGCAAATTCCCAAAAACATTATCCAGCATTTTACCAACCTCAGAGGCTGAAATATCCCCTGCCACACTCACAATCAAATTACTGCGCGTAAAATAGTCTTTGACATACGAAACCAAATCAGCCCTTGAAATTTTAGTAATATCTTTAGCCTCACCCAAAGGATTTTTAGCATACGGATGCCTACCAAAAAGTTCTTTATTGGCAACCAAAGACAGCACACTTTGCGGCTGTTCTTTTTGTATTTTAAGCCCCATGAGTAATTCTTGACGCACTTGATTGATATCTTCTTCGTCAAAACGTGGTGTAAGCAACACATCTTTCAGCAAACCGAAGGCGCGTCCACTTTGAGCTTTTGTGGTCAACAAAGCCCCGCTCATATCATCTCTTCCGGCAGCAAAATTGATATTTATGGCATATTTTTCCAATTCTTCCCGATAAGCCACACGATTAAGCTTTTCGGTTCCGTCATCTAGGAGCGAAGCCGCCATTTGTGCCAAACCGTCTTTTTTCTCTTCATTTCCGGCATATCCGGCATTTTTAAACAAGAAATTAACCGCAATAATCGGATTAGTATCATCTTCAAACAAATAAGCCTTAATTTTGTACTTTGGAGAAACCACTTCTTGAACTTGCGTATCAAAAGTCTTTTCTTTCAAAACCGAATTTGCCACCAACCTATCGGGATTAAAACAAAAATAAGTCTTATAACCAAAATAAGCACCGGCAACCAACAATGCCCCAAAAACAAAATATTTGAGCTTTCCTTGTTTTGAGCGATTTTGATAATAACGTCTTTTAGGCATTATTCACTCTCCTTTTGCGGCAACAACCATCCTGTCACGGAAGTTTCCTGCAAAATCTCTTTAGCAACAGATAAAACTTGTCCGGAACTTACATCTTCAATTTTTTCATCTAAGCCATCAATTTCTTTGGCATCAAACCCCACAGCAGCCATCATTCCAACCAAATAAGCCGCCTCACTCGGATTATCTTTCAAATAGACAAGTCCTGCCAACATTTTTTGTTTTACCAAATCAATTTTACGAGGTGAAATTTGCTTTAAGGCTTGTTGTAACGATGCCTGTAAGGCTTTTTCAAATTCAGCTTGAGTTATTCCTTCCACCGGAACCGCACTAATCACAAATGTCCCATAGCTCCGATTAGCATAATCATAAGACACACTCACGTCCAAAGCAATTTTTTGCTTCAAAACAAGGTCTTGATAAAGAGCCGATGTTTCGCCCTCGCCTAAATATTTAGCCAACACCGCTAGAGCATAAATTTTGTTAGTCTCCACATTAACCGAAGGAGCCAAAAATACTTTCATCAAGCGTTTGGTTTGAGCCTCCGGCAGCTTCATCTGCAAATTGGCTTCAAATTTGCGTTTCAACTCCGGAAAGTCAGCTTTTTCACCAATTTTTCTGGCTTTTACTTTACCATAATATTTTTTAGCCAATTTTTGCGCTGTTCTAACATCAATATCGCCTGCCAAAACCAAAATAGCATTATTCGGCGCATAAAATTGCTCATAAAAAGCTTCAACATCATCCTGAGTAATTGACTTTATTTCATCGGGATAACCACTAACCGGCAAGCCATACGGATGCTCTTGCCACAAAACCTTGCGCACACTTTCCCCAAAATAAGATAAGGGATTGTTATCAACCACTTGTTTGCGTTCCTGAAAAACAATATTTTGTTCTTTTTCAAACGATTGCGGGGTTATTTTCAAGTTTTGCATACGATCAGCTTCCAAATACATTGCCAATTCCAAACGGCTGATATCCAAAAACTGATGATAAGCTGTGTAGTCCAAACTGGTAAAGGCATTGCTTTCTCCGCCGTTTTGGTTAATAACATCGTTAAACACGCCGTCTTTAACCTTTTTTGTACCGCGAAACATCAAATGCTCAAGCAAATGCGCCGTACCGCTTTTGCCTTTGGGCTCATCGACACTACCGCTCTTATACCATACCATATGCT
The DNA here is from genome assembly GCA_949286215.1 of uncultured Pseudomonadota bacterium. Taxonomy (GTDB): domain Bacteria; phylum Pseudomonadota; class Alphaproteobacteria; order RF32; family CAG-239; genus Scatocola. Next base: position 43,240 of record CASDYX010000010.1, on the reverse strand, counting down.
TGATAATTGGCGCTTTGTGATTAGGAATCACCAATACTTGCAAGCCATTATCGAGCTTAAACTCTGATATACCAAACATTTTGGCTTGTACATTGGTCACAAAACAACTGAAACCAAGACCAAGAATCAGATAAATTTTTGCAAAACTAAATTTCAAGAAACACTCTTTCTTCGGTGAGAATTAACGCAATTTAGACAATAAGGCTTGTTCACCTTCGCTAAATTCAGCCGGCTGAGACTCAATTGCCGGACTAATCGCACTTCCGGAACTAACCGGACGCAAATCAAAATCAGGAGGTAAAGTCAACGGTGCTCGGGTTGTAACCATAAATTCGTTAGGGGCTGAATTTTCAATACCTAAAGATTTTTTCATATCCGAACAAGCGCTCAAAACGCCTACTCCGGCTAACAAAGCAACAGCTAACAAAACTTTATTCATTTTCAATCCTTTCACCTAAATTACTTACTTTCAGCAGGCTTAGCCAATAACCCATGAACAATAACAATGCAAGCTCCGATACAAATAAAGCTATCCGCCACATTAAAAGCCGGCCAATGATAAGAGCCAAAACTAAAATCCAAAAAGTCAAACACGGCACCCAAGCGAATTCTGTCTGTAACATTGCCCAAAGCTCCCCCGATAATAAAACCAAGAGAGAGTTGCACCAAATGAGATTGTTCGGTTTTAAGCCAACGCAGCAAAAAGAAAATAATCACCAAAGCCACAAAAGACAAAACAATCACTCCGCTCAGCCCCCAATTATTAAACATTGAGAAGCTGACCCCTGTATTCCATGCTCGAACTAAAGAAAAGAACGGAGTAAAGATAATCATGGCTTTTTCAGCCAACACATCATTCATAATCCAATATTTGCTCACCTGATCCAAGATAAATACAACCAAAGCGGCACTCAATCCCAATAACAAGACACAAAACTCCTTTTATTTAAGCAAAATCTATTGCCTACTATAGAGCTGAATTTAAAATATACCAAGCCAGAAATAAGAAATATACAGATATTTTAGAACAATAAGAGTTTAGCCAAACCTAAAAAGACGAAATAACCACCGGAGTCTGTACAAGCAATCAAGAACACACCGGATGAAATCGCGGGATCAGCTTTGCACTTATTCAAAATCAGCGGAATAAGAATACCTGCCAAACTGGCAAGCGTTAAATTGCACAACATTGCCAAAGCAATAATCAAGCAAATTGTTTCATTATGGAACAAAAACCAAGTAACCAGAGCAATAAGACCGGCAAAGAGCATTCCGTTCATAAGCCCTACCAAAAATTCTTTCAAAATCATCCGCAACGTGTTTTGCGAGGTGAGCTCTTTGGTAGCAATTGCACGCACCACCACCGCCAAAGTTTGATTTCCGGTTGTTCCGCCCATTGAAGCAACAATCGGCATCAACACCGCCAAAACCGATAATTGAGCAATAATATCTTGAAAACCCTTCACTACTGAAGAAGCCAAAATCGTTGCAAACAAGTTGGTAATGAGCCAAACCGAACGAGACCTAAAAATACTAAACGGTGACTTATAGACATCACCTTCTTCGGCACCTGAAAGCAACATAATATCTTCCGATGCCTCTTCATGAATAATATCAACGATACTATCCAAATTAATCACACCGATAAGACGTCCGTTAGCATCCACCACTTCGGCAGATTTCCAACCATATTCACGGAACATATGTGCTACTTCTTCTTGGTCGGTATCCACGCTTAACGGTACAATTTCGCCATCCATAATATCGGAGAGTTTTTCACTTGCTTTAGCGCGCAAGAGCTTATCCAAAGTAATCTCTCCTGTCGGACGCATTTTTTCGTCAGTTAAAAAGACTGTATAAAACTCATCAGGAAGATTCTCATCATTAAGCAAAAACTTTTTTGCTTCTTTTACGGTCCAATCGTCAGGCATACTGACGAATTGGCGTTCCATAATACGTCCGGCAGAATCTTCCGGATAGCTTAAAGACGACTGGACTTGAACTTTGAGTTCTGGAGAGAGTTGACGAATAATTTTCTTTTGTTCGTCATCATCCATATGCTCCAAAATTTCAACAGCATCATCTGAATCCAACTCATTAACGATATGAACGATTTGTTTTTCATCCATACTGTCAATGATTTGCTCTTGAACAACATCATTTAATTCAGGAAATACTTCAGGATTAAGGCGGTTACCCAAAACCTCAACCAATTTTTGCCGGTCATGAATACTCAAACTTTCGAGCAAACTGGCGAGTTCATACTCATCTAAGCCATCGGCAATTTTGCGCACATGAATATAATCTTCCTCATGCAACCCAATGAGGATAGAATTAATGATTTTCGGTCCGATACCTAAAAACTGTTCTTGATGAGATTTCTTAGGAAGATTGTGTTTTTTGTTGAGCTGAGAGCCTGGTCTATGTTTTTTCAAATTTTTTTTCATATTCCCCTCCCTCTTAATAAAAATAAACTAATGTTTATAAATTAAAGCTCAATCGATTTACGCAATTCCCATATTGTTTATAAAAAAATAAATCCTGTAACGGATTTTCTAAAATATTTTCTAATCAAATACCTCTTCAAACTCATATTTTTTTCAATTCTTTTCGAGGCACTTGCACCTAACTTTATTTTTGTATGGTGCGACTGAGAATTGTGAGTAAAAAGTCAACCAACGTTGAGTTTTTACGAAACAATCCTTGAGATGTTAGCGCGCCAGACCAATGACAATGGTCGCAGCAAGCGTTACATCTTTGAGGGGATAGTCTTCTGAGCCAAAACCCTACTCTCATACTACCCAAAGCACTTGCTCCTAACTTTATTTTTGTATGGTGCGGCCGAGAAGACTTGAACTTCCATGAGCTTAGCTCATAACGACCTCAACGTTACGCGTCTACCAATTTCGCCACGGCCGCAATAACAAAAACAAGATTGATTTAAACTAACTAAAATAATTAATCAAGTATTTTTTGCAAAATTTCACATTTTTTCACCAAAATACTTTTCAAAGCATATAATAATACGGCAAAATCAGCCTACACTGTCATTTGCATAATTTCTTTATAAGCTTTAATAGCGGTATCTCTGACGGCCACAACTGTTTCCAAAGCCATTTCGGCATTAGCCACAGCCAAAACCACATCTTGAATATCAGCTTTTCCGGCAATACCTTGCATAGAGAGGCTCTCTGCTTTTTTGTTAATATCGACGGCATTTGTCAAAGCATTTTCTACCATTGCCTGAAAATCGGACTGACCTGAAGAAACCTGAGCATTTTCCTCCACCGGCATTTTTGCGCCGATACGGCTCAGAGCATGTTGATAAGCATTTAGCGCACTAGAAATATTATTTGCCATTTACATCCCCATTTATCACTTCAATAAATCTAATACTTTTGAATTCATATCTCTTGCAGTTTGCATCATATTCAAATTTGCATCATAACTGCGTTGAGCCTCTTTCATATCCATCATTTCAATCAACGGATTAACATTAGGCTGAGCCACATATCCTTGAGCATTTGCCAATGGATTATTCGGCTCATATTTCAGTGGAAATTCGGATTTATCTTTAATCACCTTATCCACTTTCACCATTCTGGCGCCGGTTTCTTTATCAATATAGTCCTTAAAAGTGACCACCTGACGACGATAAGGATCATCACCGGGACGGACCCCGACCGAGTCGGCATTAGCCATATTCTCAGAGATAATGCGCAACCTTTCGGCTTGTGCCTTCATCCCTGATACGGCAATATCTGCACTAACTGATAAATCTCCGGCCATATTCTATCCCTTAGGCGTTAATTTTTGTGTTTGCGGTTTGCAGCATGGTTTTATACTTGCCATAAATCGTCAACACGCGGTTATAGTCACTTTTGGTCTTGCTGGCTTCATTCATTTGGTCTTCCAAGACAACGCCGTTACCATCAATCGTCAAAGCGGTATCAGATTTGGGCGTATAGAGTCGAAATCCACCGTTACGACTGGGCAAACCGCTCAAATGCTTTTCATTGGTTACCGTCATCGGCAAAGAAGTCCGCAAAACATTAGCAAAACTTGGTTTTTCTAAATCCTGGGGAAGATAATGAGGCGTATTGGCATTGGCAATATTCGTTGCCAAAACCTTTTGACGCTCAGTCAAATAGGCCATTTCCGTATTAGCCATATTAAAAATAGAAAGATTATTCAAATCCATCTACATATCTCCCCTATATGCAACAGGTTACGTTCCCCAACATAACCGAACAGATGCAATCTTTGTGCCAAATTAAAAAACGTTGCAATTCCTAAAAAGGCATCTTACAATAAATAAAAACATTGCAAAGAGATTGCTCATGTCTGAAACAGATAATAACAAAAGCTTAGATAAAAACAACGCCGAGGAAAGGTTATCCCCAGATTATGCTGTTGCCTTGGGCTATGACCCGAGCAAACACGATGCGCCGACGGTTTTAGCCAAAGGCCAAGGCGAGATTGCGCAAAAGATAATTCAAATTGCCATTGATGAAAGCATAGAGATTCATCAAGACGCAGATTTGATACAAATTCTCAAAGCGGTGGATATTGATAGCGAAATTCCGATAGAAGCCTTTGCCGCGGTGGCTGAAATCATTTCCTATATCTATAAAGCCAACAACACCACCCTGCCCGACAATTAAAAAAAATCCCTCGTCTTTTTAAGACAAGGGATTTTTTATGGTTATAACTCAATTAATCATAGAAAAACTTCTTATCTCCGGGCAAGGCCAGCTTCAAATTTTCCCAGTCTGAGAGAATAATGCAGAAGACTTGTAACACATCTTCCACCATAATCAGGTAGATAAGATTGTTATCTACCCCAAAAACCCAACAAGGTTGCCCATACCAATAGGCCGCCACCGGCTGCAGGTATGAGCTGATTTTCCTGCTTTCTTTGGGATGTCTCTGCAAAAATATTTTCCATATTTCAGCGGCCTTTGTAATACTCGTCCATTTTCTTGGCCTTGGATGTACCCATTCGCCGTCAATCAAGCTCCAATAAGACTGAGACCTGTCATCATAGCAAACAGCTTTTTCCGGCAAGTGAGCTAAAGAAAGCCCGCCCACTTCGACAAAGCCATTATCCGGATGTGTCAGAGAAAAGAACCAAGTCTTTTTTCTGTCCCGACAAGCATAGCCCAGACCCAAATCTTTGCCACCATTAACGGCACGCAAATTTTTTTCCAGACCATTTTCGCCCATCTGAATTCGCCACCAAATTTGCGCAAATTCCTTTCCTAATGCCTGATTTTTAGTGATTTTATAGCAAATATAGCCGTTCTTATCATCCAACTCACAAAAGAGCGGACCATAACAAGCAAGTCTACTTTCCGATTTTTGAACCCTCACAAAGCAAGGCAAAAAGTGCGCTTGTTTTTTGGCTAAATCCCAAACCACAGAGAGAGTTTCCCCTTTCTCCTTTTGATAGCGAAAAACCAAGACCAAGGGCTTATCATCCATAGGTGTTCCCTTAAAATGATAACTTCCCCATGCAGTAGCTACTAAATCGGACTTTTTCAATTCTTTTGAGAAAATATCCCTATTTGCCACCACCCAATCGTTAAAATTAAATATTTTTTCCATAATTAAAAAATTAAGGGTTAATAAATGAAAAATAATAAAATTTTGTCTAAAGATTATACCAAGGGTACAAAAAGTCAAGCCTAAATTTTTTCTAAAACACAAACAAAGAAGCCATCTGTCTGTGTCATCAACGGATTGAGTTTAAGCCAAAATTCATTTTGTCCCGGATACCTGCAATCTAACTTTTCTTCCCAAAGTCGATGCATATTAATAGGATGCACATCTGCATGTTTTTGCAAAAAATAATTGATTATATTTTCATTTTCATCTTCCAAAATCGAGCAAGTAATATACACAATTCTTCCCCCGACTTTGGTATGATTATACGCAATTTCAAGGATTTCTCTTTGAGTCTTATTGAGTTCGTTTAATTTTTCTTCAGTTAAGCGATATTTAGCATCGGGACTGCGCCGCCAAGTACCCGTACCCGAACAAGGAGCATCCACCACAAACCGATCATAATCCTCATCGCTAAGTGTTTTCACAACTTCCAAATTTGTCACATTTAAGCGTTGCGCACGTTCTTTCACGGCCACCAACCGTCCCCAATTAATATCATGGATTTGAATTTTGCCTTGATTCTTCATCAAAAAAGACATAGTCAAACTTTTACCGCCCGCCCCGCAACAATAATCAATGGTTTTATGCTGAGGACCAACATCGGCTAAAATTGCCGCCAACTGCGAGGCTTCATCTTGAACTTCTACCTCACCTTCCTTATAGGCAATGCAATTATTGAGATTAACTCTCTCAGTAGAGCGTAGCCCAATCGGCGAATAAGGCGTCGGTGCAAACCACAATCCTTCGGCACGCAATTTTTCAACTTCAACAGCGCGCGTATTTTTATTAATACGCAAATCAGCCGTTGCCGGTTCATTTAAGGCTTTCAATAAATCCATATTTTTTATTTTTTGAAACAACCAATCCGGACATTCCGCTTCAACCGCAGCCGGATAAACTTCCACATTTGGGTTTTGGAGCCAAATTTTTTCTTCCTTACTTAGAGGAGCAAGAGCATATTCCCCGCAACAAATCACATCTAAATCTTCATCTCGCAGATAGGTAAGCAAAATTTTTCTTGAGATCTCAGAACCGGCATCAAAAGTCAACTTGCGGCGATTACGAATAATCTTCCACACCGTATCACAAATAAACTTTCTATCTTTTGAGCCGATATATTTGCGTTCTCTGACATAAGAATTGATGATAATATCAGCTGGAGCCTTATCTTGAAAAATCTCAGAAATAAGTTCCAAAACCGCCTGATATTGCGCCCCTTTTTGCATTATAAACTTTTCTCCACATTTTGAATATAAATCAAATCATTCATCCATGGTTCAATATTTTGCGGAATCTCTCGCCCCGTTTCCAAAGTAACCAAAGCACCATCATCAATAAATTCGTTCAAAAACCGCTTTAAATCAAAATTTCCCTCGCCCAAATGCAAATGAGTATCTTCAACCCCGTTAATATCTCCATCACATAAATGATACATATCAGGATTAAGATTATGAAAAGCTGCTAAATAATCATACACAGGGCATTTAAGCGAATTAGCTGTACAAATTGCATGATAGAAATCAAAACAAAATTGACAATTAGTTTCATTTTTAAACAATTTAACATCATCTGGAGTAATACCATGTAACAATCGATGTGTAACACAGCACTCATAAGGTTGATTTTCAACCGCCAAACGAGTATCTCTAAAACTCTTAAATTGATAAATACTTTCCTCTAAATATTTCTTTTCCGGTCCCATCCCCGGGTGCAAAATAATAATAGAAGCATCAAGCATATCGGCAAAGAGTTGTGAATCTTTAAGCATCTCACGATTTTGCTCACGCATATCTTCTCTTCCCAAATCCATTCCAACCCCACAGTGAGGAGCATGAATAACAACAGGTAAACCTTTCATCTGTTTTTTTATTTTGTCAGATGTATCCTGATAACTTCCGGCTTGAGCGAATAATTCAATATAAGAAAATTTTCCATCTTTAACAGAGTCAATACATTGCTGAAAAAAAGCTTCATTTCGCAACACATCTTTAGACCAAACTTTAACCCCAAATTTTCGCATAATACTATTCCTCCTACACACCTGAAACCACTAAATTTTTAACCAATAACGACGGTGCCCCACAAGATGACTTTGACAAGTCCAAATCATTTCCGAGCATTTCAATATTTTGAAGCAAATCAAAAATATTTCCGGCAATTGTAAATTGATTAAGAGCTTTTGTGAGGTTACCATTCTCGACGGCAAAACCTTCCGCACCCAAAGAAAACTCACCCGAAGTCACATTACACCCAACGCGCAATCCGTTTAAGATGTCAATATAAACACCATTCCCTAAATGTTTGAGCAACTCTTCTTTTGAGCTATTGCCGTTTTTGATATACAAGTTAAAAAATATCGGATACAAACCGCCACTGCCGTTACCGGTTGTTTGAGTTTTGTGCTTATCCGCCAATGCCATACCATACACAAATTTTTTTAACACCCCGTCTGTAACCAGTTCTTTGTAGAGAGTTGGCACACCTTCATTATCAAAAGCAGCCGTTGCCAAACCACCCTCAAGCAAAGGATTATCAACAATTGTCACAATATCTGAGGCTACCTTTTCACCGATTTTCCCTTTCAGTTTTGTAATTCCGGCATCCACATTAAAGCTTGAGAAAATATTGCGAAAAGCCGCTAACAAATCACCGGCAACTTCATGATCAAAAATCACATTACATTTTTGCGATTTGCAATCTCTAGCATCAAGACGAGATACCACCCGCGGAACAACTTTTTCAATTATTGCTTTGGGGTTAAAGTCCTCTTCTTTGTTAAAGCAAACGCCCTCACTATCTGTTTTAATTACCTCACCTTCTTTGGCACTCAGATAAATGGAGGCAAAAGCATATTTTTTTTCTTTCTCCAACTTCAGTCCCAAAGAATTGCGAATAAGCGACCGTGTATATCCTTCTTTATAAATGGTATGCATCACTTTATTGATACGTTTATCAGCCTCATAAGCCGCTTTTTCCAAAGTTTTCAAATAATCAATTTTATCCAATTGCGCTAATTGCGGTAACGGCTGATAAGGTTTAACTTTCGGATATTCACCTTTTCCGTCATAAAGAAAAAAGGTTTCATCCGTATCAATTGACAAAGCATTACTCAAAGCCTCTTCAACAATGAGTGGAATTTTATTTTCATCCACATCAGTTGTGTCAAAACGACCTCTTTTGCCGTTTTGCACCACAATCAAGGCCACACTTTGCGAGGCATTGTCGCGCGCTTCACAAACTTTTTGTTCATAAACTTTCAAAACGCGGTTATTTTCCTGAAAATAGCGAATTTCATATTGATTAATATTTTTGCTCTGACAAAAAGCCTCTAATTTTTGCAAATAGTTTTCAATCATGCCTTTTGTCCTCCGACAGTCATTTCACTTACTTTCAAGGTAGGAACACCTTTACCAACCGGCACCCAACCGGATACGGAACCACATCTCCCCGGTCCGCTATATCCCAAATCATTACCGACCATCACAATATTTTGCAACAATTCCGCTCCTGTTCCGATGAGTTTAGCCCCTTTCAAAGGAGTGGTGAGCTTGCCGTTTTCAATCAAATAAGCTCTTTTCATCGAAAAATTAAATTCTCCGCTTTGAGGCTGAACCGAACCCCCGCTAATTTGCGCCACATAAATACCATGATTGGTAGAGGCCAAAATTTCTTGAGGATTATCTGTTCCGCTGTCCACAAAAGTATTATTCATACGAGATGTCGGCACAAAAGTATAATCTTGGCGACGAGAGCTTCCCGTTGGTTTCATTCCCATTTTGCGGCCATTAAATTTATCAATCAAATAGCTTTGCAAAATTCCGTTTTTAATCAAAACGTTACGTTGTGTCTTTTCACCTTCATCATCAATATTTGTCGAACCCCAAGAATTGGGCAAAGTTCCATCATCAATAAGCGTAACTTTTTCATTGGCAATTTGTTCACCCAAACGATTGGCAAATACCGAAGCATTTTTAGCCACACAAGTTGCCTCTAACGAGTGTCCGCAAGCCTCATGAATCAAAACACCACCGACATGAGGGTCAAGCACCACCGGCATTTTGCCGATGGGACAATTTTGTGCACCAAGCATGTCCACACAATTTTTGGCCAAAATTTCGGCTTTTTCTTCTGCTGTATTAATATCAAAAATCTCACAACCGCACATTCCGCCGATATTCACACAATCCGAAAATTTTTCATTTCCTTTTTCGGCCACGGCAATCAAGCCATAAAGGGCATAATTTCTGTCATCTTCCACCAAACGCCCTTCACTATTGGCAATCAAAATATGGCGTTGTTTTTGCCTGAGACCAATGTCCGTCCGAGAAATAAACGAACTCGTCTGATAAAGTTTGTCTGATACTTTCCGCATAAAATCAATCAAATCACCATGTGTTTTGCTAAACAGAGCTTCTTTCACAAAATGTTTATTTTCCACATTTTGGCGCACCAAATTCACCGAAGAGATGAGCTTTTTATCATTAAGAGCTAAGGCTGCTCTCTCTGCAGCAAGCATTAATCCTTGTTCTGATAAATCATTGGTATAAGCATAAGCCGTAAAATCACCTTTAAACAAACGAATTCCGGCACCGTTTTCCAAATCAGATGAAATTGAGTGAACTTTTCCCGCACCCATCGAAAAATTTAAATCTCGCCCTTGTTCAACAAACAGTTCGGCAAAATCAGCACCGGTTTCACTGGCTTTAAGCAATACTCTTTCAATAACGGACTTTTCCATTTTCCCTCACAAACAAAATCACAAAAAATTAAGCTTGTTCTTTTCCCTTAAAACCTTCGGCAACCAAATATTCCTCCGGAGAACCTGAGCGACTTGCATCTGGTTTGCAGTGGCTGACTTTTTTGAAGTTCTTTTTAATATCAGCCAAAAGGCCGGCCTCTGCACCGCCTTTAAACACTTTAGCAATAAAAATTCCCCCCTCAGCCAACACATCTTTAGCAAAATCATAAGCAATTTCAACCAAGGCAATGGTTCGTAAATGGTCTGTTTGTTGGTGTCCGGTCGTGTTCGCCGCCATATCGCTCATCACAATATCAGCCTCACCATCAAGCAGGGCTTTCAATTTATCGGCAGCATCCTCTTGAGTAAAATCTTGTTGAATAAGTGTAGCGCCTTCAATCGGCTGTGTTTCCAAAATATCAATTCCAACCACTTTGCCCAAGCCCTTGTTGCGCATCACAGCCACTTGCGTCCAGCCCCCCGGAGCACAACCCAAGTCAACAATACGTTTTCCTTTGCCCAAAAATTTATATTTTTCATCTAATTGAATAAGCTTAAAAGCCGCTCTCGAGCGATAGCCCAATCTTTTAGATTCGGCAACATACGGGTCGTTTAATTGTCTTGCTAACCATTTGTTTGAAGATTTATCCCGATATTTTGAGGTCTTAACCCGAACACTGAGTTGATGTCTTCCACGCACTTCTTTGGCGGATTTTGTTAATTTACCCATTTTTGTTCTCCTCCGTCAATTCCGCAATAATCCCGTCTTTGGCACTTTTGAGTGAGGCAATGAGTTCATCAATCTCAAGTACCTCATAAATCGTTTGGAAAATGATAGCCGCCGCCACAAATACCGACGCTCTTTTTTGCCCAATATAAGGCGATTTTCCTCGTTCTTCGCGATTCATTTTATAAATTTGAGCAATTACCTTATCCATATCCTCACGCTTTAAGACTTGTCCGTCTTCGTTTTCGCGCACATACTCACCACGGTTATGAATCCATGCCGATAAACGTAAAGGAGAGCTGGACGTTGCCACAAAACAGCATTTGTCTTTGTAAGCAAGATAATCGGAGTTCTTAACAAAATCATCGCAATAAGCTTTAACAGCATCTTTTAATTCGAGAGCTTTTTCAGCCACATATTCTTCTTCCAAACCAAAGGCTTCGGAGGCATTTCTTGCACCCCAAGGAATAGAAATTGTATAAAGAATTTTTTGTTTTTCATCATTGGTTGAAAGCGTAATTTCGGTCGAACCGCCGCCCAAATCATACACCACCACATAAGGAGCTTTTCCCAAAGAATTCATAATAGCACCTTTGAGGTTAAGTCTGGCTTCTTCCACGCCGTCAATCACTTCAAGCTGAATGCCGCATTTTTCTTCAACATTCTTCACAAATTCCGCTCCATTAGAGGCCATTCTACAAGCAGCCGTAGCAATTGCCCGAACTTTAACACAATTATATTCTTTAATTTTTTGTGCAAACTCTTGCAGTGTTTGATATCCCCTCTGCATTGCTTGTTCGGTAAAGCGCATCTGAGCATGCATTCCCTCACCTAAGCGAACATTTTGCGTATCGGAATATACTTTGTTTTGGTTTTCATCAGCAATCAACAAGCGGCAAGAATTTGTCCCCAAATCGATTGCCGCAAAAGTCTTATCTGTCATTAGCAACTTCCCCGTTTTGGTTCATCAAAGATTTTGCTTCATTTTTCTTTTTATTATTCCAATTTTTACCACGATTAAATGGATGTCTGCTATGTTTCTTTTTATGATAAGAATGAGACGGATGAGATTCTTGAGAATGCATCATATCAAGTAAAATTCCCTCACGAATGCCTCTATCTGCCACGGTAATTTCTTCAATTGGCCAGAAAGAGCAAAGAGCTTCAATAATCGCACAACCTGCCATAGTTAAATCAGCTTTTTGAGCACCGATACAAGGATGTTTTTTTCGTCCCTCATCGCCTAAGCGCTTAATTTTACTAATTGTCCGGTCAATATCTTGTCTCGAAATAGAAATTCCATCAACGGCTGAACGGTTATAGCGAGAAAGGTTCAGATGAACCGCTCCCAAAACCGTGACAGTTCCGGAAGTTCCGATAACTTGAATTTCCTGATTACGAATTGCCTCACTGATATGATACTTATCTTCAAATTCCTGCAAAATTTTGTGGGTCCGCTCAATAATGGTATCATATGCGAGTTGAGTCATCTCCTGTTCAGGGAAAGCCTCAGAAATAGTTACCACGCCATAAGGCAAAGAAACAAAACCCTCAATAAAAGTTTTGCCTGTATTGGTAATTCTCGCCAAAGAGATTTCGCTTGACCCTCCGCCAATATCAAACACCAGCGTTCTTTTAATACTTCTGTTAAGGAGAGGAATACACCCCACAACCGCCAAACGAGATTCTTCTTTTGAAGAGATAATTTCCAAATTCAAACCGGTTTCGCGTTTAACCAGCTCTAAGAATTCTGGACAATTTTTAGCTCTTCTGCAAGCAGCCGTAGCCACAAACCGCGAACGATAGATGGGAGCATATTCATTAATCACACCGGCACAAACTTTCAAGGCGGCGACTGTTCGTTTGATAGCCACGCGTGAGAGTTCGTTATCTTGAATAATTCCTTCTCCCAAGCGTGTAATTTTGGAAAAAGTTTCCACCACGCGAAAAGCCGCCGGTGTAGGTGTTGCAATCACCAGACGACAAGAATTAGTCCCCAAATCAATAGCGGCAAAGATTTTTTGCCCTTGAGGATTCGTATTAGCTGGACCTTTAGTTTTGTTTTTATAGTTCTTTCGGTACCATTTTTGCATTTATTTTACTGTTTCTGCTAAAATTTTCTAAATTTAGTTAGTTATAATCCCATTTTCCCCTTGCGACAAGATTTTTTTTAAGTTCCCCAAGATTTTCCCAAAAGAAAAAGCCTGTTTTAGGGGAATCAGGCTTTTTCTTTTGCTTTAGAGAACTTTTAATCTGGATAGAGCTCGGCTCGCACGGCTTTTCGGAGTTCATCGATACAAACCAGGCCTTTTGTCTTATCCATATAATACCAATAGACCCAACCATTACATGCCGGAGCATTTTGCGCAGCAGCGCCGACCTGATGGATAGAACCTTCCATCACTTCGCTCTTGATTGTTCCGTCAGAGCGAACGGCAGCACAATGCTTTTGAGTTGCATCATAAAGAATATCCCCAGGAGAAAGCAATCCTCTCTCCACAACAGCCCCGAAAGGAACTCTCGGTTGGCGTTTTTTGGTACTAAATTCCAAACACAAATCATTATCGACGCGTGAGACACTGTCAATGCGCTCTTGAGCACCTTTGACGTATGTTTTATCTTTTTCAATACCGATAAAATTGCGCCCCAATTTTTTAGCAACAGCGCCGGTAGTTCCGGTTCCAAAGAACGGATCTAACACCACATCACCGACATTAGAAGATGCCATAATCACACGGTACAATAAAGCTTCAGGTTTTTGGGTCGGATGGAGTTTATTTCCATCTTCTCCTTTTAAGCGTTCTTTTCCGGTGCAAAGAGCAATTTGCCAGTCACTACGCATCTGTGTATCATCATTGAGCGCTTTCATTGCCTCATAGTTAAAGGTATATTTTGACTTTGGATTTTTAACGGCCCAAATAAGGGTTTCATGAGCATTGGTAAAACGAGTACCCTTAAAGTTAGGCATTGGATTGGTTTTATTCCAAATAATATCATTCAAAATCCAAAAGCCTAAATCTTGTAAGATATAGCCGACGCGAAAGATATTATGATACGAGCCAATCACCCAGATTGCACCATCGTCTTTCAAAACGCGACGAGCCGCACTCATCCATTTACGCGTATATTCATCATACGCGGCCAAGGATTCAAAGCTGTCCCATTCTTCATATACACCGGCAACATTGGTATTATCCGGACGGGTCAAAGCATCGCCTAATTGAAGATTGTAAGGAGGATCGGCAAAAATCAAATCGACCGAGTTTTCTTCCATTTGATTCATAATTTTAATGCAGTCATCATTAATGATTGTATTAAGAATTTTCTTATTTTGGATACTGCTCATTTAGCTTCAACCACTTTTCTAAGGTTTGTTTCTCAATGAGCACAGTATGGACGAGAGATGGTTATAAATTTATTAACAAGAATGAAAAAACTTTTTCATCAGACTCCAAAAGAATCCATACCTTTGAAAAGCTGATATTTTTTTGCAAAAATTATTTTTGAGCAAGGATTTCTTGAATTGGCTTATAAGACAAGCGATGCTCCGGTGTAATACCATACTTTTTCAAGCCTTCAATATGAGCTTTGGTGCCATATCCGGCATTTTTTTCAAATGCATAATAAGGATATTTAACCGCCAAATCTTTCATTAATTTATCCCGATATACTTTAGCCACGATTGAAGCCGCCGCAATTGAATAAGACTTTGCATCACCCTTAACCACGGTTTGAGCAGCGCAGTTAAAATTCCTTGGTTTTTGATTACCATCAACCAAAGCCAAATCGGGAACGATATTAAGATTTGCACGAGCACGTTCCATTGCCAAAAAAGTCGCATTAAGAATATTTTTTTCATCAATTTCTTGCCGACTGGCCTGCCCGATACCAACACTTACTTTTCCTAAATTTTCTTCTTCAAACAAAAGGTTATAAAGTTTTTCTCGTCTTTGAGCTGAAAGTTTTTTCGAGTCATTGAGATACTTTAAGAGCTCAGGGTGCAGATTCTTATCTTTAATAACCACCGCACCGGCAACCACCGGTCCTGCCCAAGGTCCACGCCCGGCTTCATCAATTCCGCATACCACCCCGTTACATTTATTTTCCAGCTCAAAATCGGGCATTTAATCCTCCAAGAGTTTTAACAATTCTTCACGACAACAAGCAACAAATTCTTCTTCAAAAGCATATCCGTCTTTTGTAAATTTGATTTTTTTATCCATATAGGAGTAGTCTTTATAAGGAAAATTTCTTACATAAGCTTTTACATTTTCATTGCATTTTCCAAGAGTTCCGTTAAAGACCGCAACAACAAGTTTAAACTTTTTATGTTTACAGCGTTGAGCTAAAAGCTCATACAGTTCATTCACCTTTTGAGGATTAGCATCTCCCAAAACATGACAAACAAAAAGACATGGTTTGTCATCATTCATCACATCAAACAAATTTTTAATACGGCGTTGAAAACGCTCAATAAACACTTGCTTGTCGTTTTCATGGTCATGCACAAATTGAATATGCAATTTCGGATTAATCCAATAATGGTTATCTTCAGCATATTTAATATCATCAAAATAACCCTTAAACGCTGTTGTCAACATTGCCACTACCGTATCCAAAGGATGAACAGATAAGTCAAACGGCATTGTGGGCTCTCCGTCATTTTTTCTGGGTTTAAGTGCCCAGAGATTAAGTGTCATTCTGGCAAAACAATTTGTACCCAAAGAAACGATGTGAAATTTATCTCTCGGCAAAGAAGCATTATAAGCACAAGCTTTCTTAAAACCGCGAATACATTTTGATTTTTCGGGCAAAAACAAAATCTCTAAAAATTCTTCCAGTTTTTCACGGGTCTCTTTACGCCTTTTATGCCCCAACACCGGAATAGTCAGCACACGCGCCACAAATTTCAAGACTTTCATTTTCACCTCATCAAGATTAAACGATGTCTTGGAATATAATATATTTTAGCAAAAATAAAAGGCAAAACCGTAACTTATGCTCTGGGTTTGCACCCACAATAGTCTTGCGAATAAAGATTAAGCTCTTTAATTAAATTTTGCCTTCTTTCTTGCATACCGCCTTTTCGCCCCTCAATTTCAAGATAAGGCACACCGGTTTCTGCTGAGGCTTTTTGCGCGGCCTGATTAACTTGAGCTAAATTTTTGTACCGTGAAACACCCAAAACCGAAGCCACGGCGCCATAGCCTTTTTCTTTGGCATATTCCATCACACGTTTCAGACGCATGTAAAAACAAATTGAGCAGCGCTTGCCGCGTTCGGGTTCATTTTCCAGACCTTTTGTTAAGGCACACCAACGCTCATTGTCATATTCAAGCTCAATAAACGGAATTTGATAGATTTGGCAAACGCGTTTGTTTTCCTCACATCTTTTTTGATATTCTGCCAACGGACGAATATTAGGGTTATAAAAAACCACTTCAGCCAAAGCCTTTTCTTTGGCTAATTTTTCAATCACCGCACAAGAGCACGGCGCACAACAAGAGAGCAATAAAAACTTATCCGACATCAAATTTCTCCGTTTTGAGCACAATATACGCCCAAACAATTAATTCCGCAAGCCCTTAAAACAATTGATTTCAAAGCACAAATTAAATAATATTATCATGAAGGAGATATGCTTATGATAATCCGCCAAGCTCAAATAAAAGATGCTGCAACCATCGCCCAAATTAACATCACGACTTGGAAGCAAGCCTATGCTTCGCTGTTACCTCACTCATTCCTAAAAAATCGCAATCTCACAGATGAGAGAATTCAAAAACTTGAACAACAAATTAAAGCTCAGCAACACATTATGCTGGTAGCAGAAAACCAAAACCAAGTTATTGGTTATCTGATTGGAGGACTTGCCCGCGATAAGGATTTTCCCTTTGCTTATGAATTATATGCTTTTTACGTCCTTCCCCAATATCAACACCAACACATTGGGCAAGCTCTGTTTGACGCGTTTAACCACCAAATCAAACATCAGCCTTTTTATGCCTATATGCTAAAAGGAAACACGCCAGCGCAAAACTTCTACCTTCGCAATAAAGGTGTTGAACTCTCCTCCTATGAGCGCCCTCTCCCTGACCCAAAGCTCAACACCACCGAAGTCTTATTTGCTTTTAACCAATAATTAAGCAAAACATTCTACAAATCTTTGTAATTATTCAATTTTAAGAGCTAGACGAAGAATGTTGCAACGAAACCTATTATTGGTAAATATTTATAAATTTTTCAACGGATTAGAACCTCTATCTGTTTTTATCATCATTTATTTTTACCAAATCACCGGCTCTTTTGCCACAGCCGTTGCCGTTCGCTCCATAGAAACCATTACTTGCTCTCTCTCAGAAATTCCGGTTGGCTTGATTTCAGATAACATCGGGCGCAAAAAAGTCTCCGTCATTACCGGACTATTAATGACTTTGTCAGCCTTTTTCTGGGCCTTAGGCGGAAGTATCGACAACACCGCATCACTGTTTGTCGGTGGATTTTTTGCAGGTCTTGCAAACTCTTTTTATTCCGGCTCTTTTGAAGCTCTGATATATGAGACTTGCACCAAGCTCAAACGCCGCCAAGATTTTTCAGCCGTTATCTCCAATGCCGGCACTTGCAGATACTTAGCTCTCGCCTTAGGTACGATTATGGCCTTGGTTATATATTCTTGGTATGGTTTAACGGTTTTGGCATGGTTTGCCGTTCTCCCCAGAATATGTGAAACCATCACCTCTCTGTTTTTTGTTGAACCTTTGGCTAAATCCCCCAAAGTCAGCTCTCTGCAAATGCTAAAAAATTCAATCAAATGCTTTAAGGCCTCAAAAAAATTGCGCCAAATTTCCACACTGCAAGTCTTTGATGAAAGTTTATATTGGACCAACTTAGGCATCAACAGCTTATATTTTCAAACCCTTGTTCCTCTATGGGTGATTAACATTGCCACTTTCATCAATCATATTCTATCCGCCTTAGGCTATGCCGCATTCAAAAAATTCAGACAACTGAACATGTTCAAAATTCTCACCTTCTCCAGTTGGATTGAGGCCGGATTTGGCATTATCACCATCTTGGTCAATTCAATTTTATCGCCGTTCATCTGGGGATTAGCCAGCTTTTTCCAGTACTTCAAACGTCCGGCCAAAATCACCGTAATTCAACATGAGCTCAGCCCGCACCAACGCGCCACCATGGGCTCAATGATATCCTTGCTCAGCGGCATTAGCTCCGGCATTTGCATGTATTTGGTTGGCCTGATTGCTGACTATACTTCCATTTATGTTGGTTTCAGCATCTTAATCGGCGGCAAAATTATCCTTGGATATTTTTATTCCGCCCTCACCCATAAATACGCCCCTAAAAAATAGCCCACAAACAACTTGACAAATTCTCCAAAATATGACAAATTTCTCATCAGGAGAAAATCATGTCAAGCAAATATACACAACAAGAGATTCTGGACATTACTAAAACTTTTATTCAGGGCAATTCCGACGCTGATTTTATACAAAAAAAGATGTATGAAGGATTTTCCTACCCTCGCCCATCGAGGTTATTTATTTTTAGTCAAAAAAAGAACTCTGACCATGGAGTTGTTGACACGGCAGCATTGGAAGAATTAGGACAAATTCTCTTAAAAAACAATCTCCACGCTTCAATCAATGCCTACAACCTCACACTTCCATCTGTTAATGAAATGGGAGGTTATCATGCTGTTGCTTTGATGACCGATACCAAAGCCAACACGATATGGTATCAAGATTCCTATGGAATTGAAATGCGCAAAGAATTAAAAGATTTTTTCAAACAACTTTTTCCCAAATACAAAATCACTTGTTTTAATCAAATTCAACAAGACAAACAAAGAAACGACAGATCTTGCTACCTGTTAGCCGAATACAACATTTTGGATATGTGGCATCGTAAAACCAATCACACACAACTTCTTAAAGAGTATGACAGCACCGAAGCAAGAAAAGCAGTATGGAATATTGTTAAACTCATTGAAAACGACACTTCCGCTAAAGGCTCTTATATTCCTAAAGCAAAACAAGACGAAGTACTATCAAAAAAATACCTTTTAGAATGCAAAAAGAACGGTTATCGCGATTTCAAATACAGCCTAACCCAAGAAAAAAATTACACCACCCTTATTAAGCAAGCAGCACAAAAAACTTTTGCTCTACATAACATGTACCTGAAGTTGCTTGAGCAAAACTTCTTCTCCAAATAAACAAGAAAACTTACAGAGTTAAACCGCCTGACCGAGGAGCATAAACAGCCTGACTGACATGGTCTGCTTTTCTTCTGGCTATACTTCGTTGAAACCATCTATGAGATAAATTCTGACCTCTAGGTAACAAACTTTTATCAAATTTTTTGAAATCCAAACTTTCTCGTACTCTTTTAAGTTTTAACAACTTATTGATTTCAGCAATTTCTTTTTGAAATACCTTATCTACATTAATATACTCAGATAACACTTCCGGATGTTCACACACATTGACAAGTTTTTCATCTCTTTCAACTTGTCCATAAAGCTGTTGCGACAAATCATGATACTCATATTTTTTTGTTTCCGGATTATAAATGCGGTAAGAATACATAATGGAGCGTTGTTGAAAATATTCTTCATTATTTTGTTCTGTTTCTTTCAAATAAGGCAACTGTTCAGCCTCTTCCTTCACAATACCGCTAAAATCTTCAATATATTTAGGTAGCTCATCGTTCCATTGAATATATGTAAAGCTCATCAGTCTTGGCAGATTAGAAAAATATTTTACAATTTTTTGCTTTTTCTCTTCATCTGTAAGCTCTTTTTTGGCATTGATTTTTTTCAGATATTGAACAAGAGATTTAGCTGGAGCCCCAAACATACTATAATCTTCATATTTTTCTTGCTCCAAATAAGTATTAATAGAATAGATCAACTCTTCAAACGAGGCACTGCGTTCATCATCAATACACCGATTAAAAAGATTTTTAACACTCAAATTTTTAGAACCTTTTTTATACTGACGACTTTCAAGTAAAAACTTAGTTTTAAAATGCTTAATCTCGTGCAAAATCGTCCGCTTAACTTCATTATCCTTCATAAGGGCGCGTTCATAAACATTATATAGTTTTTGCTCCTTAAGACTTTTTTGGGCCAAAACCTGGTCTTTAGCATCCCAATAAGTCAGCAAAGGATTTGCTTTTTCCAAATTTCTAATTTCTTTTTCATTTTTCTGAGCCGTCAAATAATCATTTTTATTTAAAGAGATAATCTCATTGGTAATCCAAATACAATTTTCATAACTTAGTCCTTGAGCATCAATATCAACCGGTTTACCGTTCTGATCCGTATATTTAATATTTTGAGTTGCTTCATCAAACTCAGCATGATTGTAAACATCTTGGCGACGAAACTGCAATCCTGCCTTTTGAGCAAACTCCGAAATAAATTCATCACTAATATGAGGAAAACTGTTAAACAAAACTTTATCAGCTCCGAGCTGAATATTCGGCAACGGCTTATTTAGTTCATTAAGATAATTGTCTCTGTCAAGATTAACACGTCTGGGAGGAATTTCCAGAGACAAAGCTTTTGTTGAAGAAATATCAATTTCAGGATACCCAGCCGGTGTAGTCAAAACCTGCTTCAAAGCATAGTTTTTGTTTTTAAGAGCTTGATATGGCTTCAATACAAACAATTCACCATTGGTGCCCACAAATATATTACCATCTACATCATACTGCATATCTTCCTCTCTTTTCTTCCTATATACTAACACAAATTTAAAATATTGTAAATATTTGTCTAAACAAGTGTAATTATGTCAAACAAAAAGCCCTCACTATGGAGAGCTTTTGTTTTATAATCAGCAAGTAAGCATATCTTCGGGAATATTAACTTTTGCAGTTAATAAGTTATCAAACCCTAACTCTATTTGATTAGAGCTCCATATAAAATCCTTTTCACCAAAGAGTTCAAATATGTTACTTCTACAAAAAAACATCTGACGATTTTTTTTCGCTAATTCAAGAAAAATTTCCCTATTTAACTTTTGGCTCGAAAGAGAATAGTGCATTTTCTCATCAGATATGTCACAATTAATTTCATACGTCATAGACGTATAATTAAATTTAAAAATAAAATAATTATGAAAGAGATTTTGAACAAAATCATTTCCTATAGGAGCGTGTTTTCTTTGGACATAGAAACTTTTTGAGATATTGTAATAATCTTCGCAAAAAGATGTCTGATAGGTTTCTTTATCGACAACCAAAATATGCCGACTTCCCAAAAGACATGCAATATAAAAATCTCCGCAAGCAAACACGACAAATTTTGCAGATATCCTACTAAAACTTATCCCCTGAAGTTTAGGTAAACGCTCCAATTTTCTATTGTCATTTGAGCGCGCAAATAAAACATCTTTTAATCCGATATACTCGATGATTTTTTCAAAATCTTCAAGCATTAGAACTGTATGAGATAATTCAATATATGCCACCCACGGAATTTTGTGGTTTTCGGCATAATAAGAATTTAACATGTCTTGACGAGATTGCGGCTTAGCTCGTTCTCTTTGCTTTGCCAACCAATCATCAACCAACCTCTCGACACCACATCGATTAGAGCAAACGTTTTCAAGGAAACAATTTCCTCCAAAAATTTTACAAAACCAAGATTTCATAAGGCTTTAAATTTTAAAATTATACATCACATAAAAATAATCTCTTGCAAACAAATAAATCACGCCTTAACAAATTTGTCAATATTTATGTCCAACAGAATTACACTTTAAAACAAAAAAAAGCCCTCACTATGGAGAGCTTTTAATGGTGGGCCCAGATGGACTCGAACCAACGACCAGACCGTTATGAGCGGCCTGCTCTAACCAACTGAGCTATGGGCCCATAAATATTACAGGCAAGAAAGTATGACAATTTATTGCCATAGTCAAGAGCTTTTTCACATACCAACAAGTTATGTAACGATTTCTTAAATTATATTTGTTATGTCTTTTACTAGGATTAATCTGGTAACAAAAATAAAATGCAAAATTCAAACAACTACCCCACATATTCTTGGAATGGCTTTACCACTCAGTATGAATTTATTCAGTTTTCAAAGAAAGCCAAACTAACGGTTTTGTACATTCACGGTCTGTCCTCAAATCCTTGGGGACGCAAACCTGAAGCCATCAAAGAACTCTGTCGCGAACTCGGCCTTAATTTTTATCGATTTGAATTGCTTGGCCATGGCATTGATAGCATCAATTATGAAAAAACAGACTTTAATCTTTGGAAATCTCAAATTCTAAACATCATAGACACCCAAATCAAAGGCAATTTTATCATTGTCGGACACTGTATTGGAGGTTGGCTTGGACTATTGGCCGCACAAGAGCGCCCACAAAGACTAAAAGGACTAATTTGCACATCAACCGCGCCCAATTTAACCGAGCTCATGGAAATGCAAATGTCGCCCTCTCAGCGTTCTGAATTACAGACTAAAGAAAAAGTCATCATAAAAATTGAGCGCATGGTTTTCACCTTTACCAAACAATTCATCAAAACCGGTATAGAGAGTGCCATCTTAGAGCAAAAAGAAATTCCTATAACTTGTCCTGTTCAGCTGATACAAGGCCTGCAAGATACTTTTATTGATTGGAAAATCATCTACAAGATTGCCCAAAAACTCACCAGCCAACAAGTCACCATAAAATTGCTTAAAAACAGCAATCATCATCTGCAACACCCGTTAGATTTGGCTGAAATTAACAATTCTCTGCGAGAAATCACTCAAAACCTTTAACTTGACAAAACCTATTTTTTCTCTACATTAAGCATAAAATTATATTATTAAATTTATGCATTATGAAAAAGGATATTATTAACAAACAACTGTACCATTTTGCAGGACATTCAATTGCATATGAGTACTGTCAATTTAATGTGAAAAGTGATGTAACGGTTATCTTTGTTCACGGACTACGAGCCACTCCTTGGGGGCGAAAAGGAGACACCATCAAAGAGACCTGTAAAGAATTAGGCATCAATTTTTTAAGATTTGACTTGCTTGGGCATGGAGACGACAAAGATAATTTTCTGTTATGTGATTTTAACTCGTGGAAACAACAACTCCAAACCATTATCAAACGTTATATTCATAACAATATCATAATGGTAGGAACTTGTGTTGGAGGTTGGTTATCTTTATGCACCGCCGAAAAATTTCCCAATCGCATAAAATCAGTAATTTGCCTGAGTGTTGCACCGGACTTGATAGAGCAAATGCTACTCCGTGCCACACCTGAACAAATAAAATGTTTGGAAGATACGGGCTTTGTCGAAGCCAGAATTGAGAAATATCACTATATATTTTCTCAAAACTTGTGGACCAGCTTTTTGAGCAACAATCTGCTCAAACAAGACAAAATCGACATCACCTGCCCTGTTTATCTTCTGCAAGGACAAGATGACGTTTTTATCGATTGGCACTCGGTGCTCAAAGTTTGTGAAAAACTAGCCAGCACTCAGGTTGTCATGAAAATCTTAAAAAAGAGCAATCATCACATGCAAGACAAAGAAGCACTTCTGGAGCTCAAACGCTCTTTGCAAGATGCTTACGCAAAAATTCAAAAAGAGGGCTAGCCCCTCTTTTTTTTATTTTAAAAACAAATCAATAAGCAAACAATTTTACCTAATCAATTAAACTTTCCAACACATTATGATTATGGGCAAAATCTTTAACTATAAAGGTTGTAACCGGTGCTTTGGAATATTTATCAAACAACAATCCATGTCCCAAACACAAACCGACATTGATATTAAAGTCAGTTTTCATTTCATTCAGATACTCAGCCTGAGAAAGTGGGTCGCAACTCGCCCCTTTCATATCCGGACTAATCTCGGAAGCCTCCAATCCGCTTTGCTTACAGTTAATTGAGAAAACTTCAAACCCTTCATTTTGTAAAATCTCAACTAATTTATTCGCATATTGTTGCATCGATAAACAATTAGCTATTCCAATTTTTTTGTAGCCCGAAACTTTCATAAATTCAATTAATTCCAACAAACGTGAGCGTTTTGATTTTATCAAAGCCTGAAAGGCATTTTTCATTTCTTCTTTATCTTCAGTCGAATAGCTTACCATATTGATTCTCTCCGTTAACATTTTTAATTATTTTAACAAGGATAAAAATAAAAACAATCACAAAAAAGAGGCAGAATAAATTTCTGCCTCTTTCAAATTTCTATTTCATTATTGATCAAGGAAAGAACGTAACTTTCTTGAACGAGACGGATGTTTTAACTTACGCAATGCTTTCGCCTCAATCTGACGAATACGTTCACGCGTAACATTAAATTGTTGTCCGACTTCTTCCAAAGTATGGTCTGTGTTCATACCAATACCGAAACGCATACGCAATACTCTCTCCTCTCTAGGAGTTAAGGATGAAAGAATACGAGTACAAGTTTCTTTCAAGTTTGAATGAATTGCGGAATCCAACGGTTGTAAAGCGTTATCATCGGCAATAAAATCACCCAAAGAAGAATCTTCCTCATCTCCGACCGGAGCTTCCAAAGAAACCGGCTCTTTAGCAATTTTCATCACTTTACGCACTTTTTCCAAAGGCATAGAGAGTCTTGCGGCCAATTCTTCAGGCACAGGCTCACGTCCCATTTCGGAAAGCATTTGACGAGATGTTCTAACCAGTTTATTGATTGTTTCAATCATATGAACCGGAATACGAATAGTGCGTGCCTGGTCAGCAATCGAGCGAGTAATAGCTTGACGTATCCACCAAGTTGCATAAGTCGAGAACTTGTAGCCACGGCGATATTCAAATTTATCAACGGCTTTCATCAAACCGATATTACCTTCTTGAATCAAATCCAAGAATTGCAAACCACGGTTAGTATATTTTTTGGCAATGGAAATAACCAAACGCAAGTTAGCTTCAATCATTTCCTTTTTGGCTCTGTCAGCTTCACGTTCACCTTTTTTGATAGTATCAACCATGCGGCGATATTCCGAAATCGGCAAACCGCATTCTTGAGCCATCTGAGCAACGGAATCTCTGAGTTCCACAATTTCGGCCCCATATTTTTCAACAAACATTTGCCAATGTTTATCTTTTTTATGAGAAATTTTCTCTAACCAATTCGGATCAAGCTCAGATTTTTGATAAGCTTCCAAGAAATCTTCACGTTTAATTTTGCAAGACAAAGCATAGCGTAAGAGTTTTCCTTCCAAGCCCATCAAACGTTTGTTCAAACCATTGAGTTGTTCAACCAATTGTTCAACACGTGTTGCATTCAGGTGGATTGAGCTCATCAACTCAACCAATTCTTTCTTAACTTGCAGATATTTTTTCTCGACAGTAGAAGAAATTGATTTACCGGCAATAATAGCAGCCACACGTTGATTTTGAATTTTCTTCAAATCATCATAGTAACTGGAAATTTTGGTCAAGATATCCAAAACCGGTTGCAGAAGAGCCTCTTCCATTGCAGCAACAGAAGCAGATACTCTCCCACCGACACCATCTTCATCATCTTCATCGCTGACGGAAACACCTTCACCATCGCCGTCTTCATCTGTAACGGCTTCTTCATCTTCGTCTTCAACATCATCTTCGACGGCATCTTCCAGCTCAATATCATCTGCCAAATCATCATCGATATCGTCCAAATTATCTTTGGTAGCAATTTCTTCGGCAACTTTTTCCAAATCATCAACCGAGGCCTCGTCTTCATCATAGACCATAGCTTCGGCATCATCACCGTACATCATTTCCAAATCGACGATATCTCTGAGTTGCATTTTACCATTAAGCAAGTCATCACGCCAATCGGCAATTGCTTTAATTGTCATTGGGCTTTCGCACAAGCCGTCAATCATCACGGTTTTACCGGCTTCAATACGTTTTGCGATTGCGATTTCACCCTCACGCGACAAGAGCTCAACGGTTCCCATTTCTTTCAAATACATACGAACCGGGTCATCTGAGCGTCCTAATTCACGTTCATCAAAATTTCCGCTTTCATCATCGTCATCATAATCGTCATCATCGTCATTTTCTTGTTCAAAATTATCGACATCTGACTCAGAAATGATGCTGATTCCCATATCGGAAATTTCAGCCATAATATCTTCAATTTGTTCAGAGGATTCACGTTCGGAAGGCAAAGCTTTATTTAATTCTTCAACGGTAATATAGCCTCTGGCTTTACCTTTTTCAATCAGTCTTTTGACTGCGCTTCCTAAAGAATCAATCAAAGGAGCATCATTAATGCTACCCTCATAATAGTCTTGATTTTCATCGGTATCTGACATGTCAATTCCCACAAAACCGGTTTAAAGTTTAAAATTTAACGGATTCACAAATGAATCCTACTACTGCAGCTAGCAAACTTTTAATAATTTATGTACGATTTGTCAACACTTGCCTTTGACAAAACGCTCAAGACAAATCGCCCCTTTCCCGCAAAACGTTGCCTGACGGGAGTTTTATTAAATAACATTTTGTGTATTAAGTAGCGTTTCTTTTTCTTTTTTCAAGGATTCATATTGCAAATAAACATCTTCTGGGAGCGACTCGGAAACTTGCATTATTCTCAAACACTCTTTTATCTCATTATCGAGCTGTTTGAGTTGCACCTCAATAATTTTAGTATCAATTTCTTCTCTGATTTTATTAATATAAGGATTTTGCTGGCGAAACATCTCTAACTCCCACAAAGCCGCCAACTCTTTTCCCTGCCCTTTATCTTGCAAAGCCTTACAAACATCTTCGCTTTTGAGTTCAGTATCTTCATTATCGTGAGAAATTTCGAGCAAAGTATCAAAAAACTTGCGTAATTTATCATTAGGAATTTCAAACATTCCCATTCTTTCTTCATATTCGGCAATCAATTCGGGATAAAAAACCATAGCCGCCAACACAAATTTAACCACCAACTCATCCAAACTGACTTTTGGACGCTCTACGTGAGATGTTTGTGGCTTTCTCTCTTCGGTGCGAGTAAAGCTTTTGGCTCTTTGGGAAGAATTTTGATTTTTCCAAAACCCACGTCCGAGTTCGTTATAGATGTAGTTTTGCATTTCTTGGCTATAGTAGCCGCGCACTTTTTCATCCTGAATTTTAGCCACTTCTTCCATAACGTTTTTTTCAATCAAGGCTTTTTGTTCAGGCGTATCAAACACACGTCCCTCTACATTTTTGCGCCACAAAAGTTTGACCAACGGCGTTGTATTTTTCAAATATTCGGCAAATGCGTCATGCCCGTGAGCTTTTAAGAACTCATCAGGATCCATTTTATCGGGCAAAAAGACATATTTGAGCGAATATCCGGCTTTTAAGATTGGCAAACCACGGTCAATGGAACGAATAGCGGCTCTGATACCTGCCCCGTCACCATCAAAACAAAGCGTCGGCTCCGGGCAAACTTTCCAAGCCTCACCGATTTGGTCTTCGGTCAGGGCCGTACCAAGCGGAGCCACCGCATAGCCAAAGCCGTATTTATCCAAAGCAATCACGTCCATATAGCCTTCGCAAACAATAATATTGCGGGCGGCAAAAGCCCTATCGCGGGCATTATTCAGATTATACAACACCCGACGTTTATTAAACAAAGGCGTTTCCGGAGAGTTAAGGTATTTGGGTTGCCCATCTCCCATAATTCTGCCACCAAAAGCAATAACTCGACCGGCTTTATCCATAATCGGAATCATAACTCTGTCACGAAAGAAATCATGCGAGCGGCGACTTTTATCTTCAGGAATAGCAATTAACCCCAATTCTGCCATATCATGTTCCGAAACACCTTTAGAGGCAAGCAAGGCCTTCAAACCATTATTGTTTGGGGCATATCCTAAACGAAATTTGGTAATAATATCTTCTTCAAACCCGCGATGATGAAAATAATCCATAGCTCTTTGGCCTTCAGGCAAACGCAAGGATTTTTCAAAAAAGCGGCAAGCCATCTCCATAATATCATAAAGCGAATTGCGCTTAACGGCTTCTTCATGGCTTTCTTTAGAAATTTGCGGCACTTGCAAACCGGCTTTATCGGCTAATTTGCGAATAGCATCCATAAACGGAAGATTATTGGCTTCCATTTCAAATTTAATAATATCACCGTGAGCACCACAGCCGAAACAATGATAAAAACCTTTGGCTTCGTTAACGGTAAAAGAAGGCGTTTTTTCGTTATGAAATGGACAACAAGCTTGATATTCGCGTCCTTTGCGAACCAATTTTACCTTTGAACCGACAACATCTACGATTGAGACTTTTGCTCTCAGTTCATCACAAAATTTCTGTAAATCAATACCCGCCATTTCACACCGAAAACGCCATAAAATAAACTCAAAAGCACCTCTCTCAAAGAAGAGATAACGTGCTTTTGAATTTCAAGCAAGACTTTTAGCCTAGCAAAGACTTAATCATGGAAGAGGCTTTAGCCATATCCAATTGACCGGCATATTTAGCCTTCAACTCACCCATAACTTTGCCCATATCGCGCATAGAAGCGGCACCTGTTGCTGAAATAATAGATTTCAAAACAGTCTCAATTTCGGCATCACTCATTTGTTTAGGCAAAAACTTTTCAATCACTTTGATTTCGCTTAATTCTTTATCAGCTAAATCCTGACGATTTCCTTCAACATACATTTTGATAGAGTCATTGCGTTGTTTAATCATACCTTGCATCATAGAGAGCAATTCGGCATCGCTGGCCTGAGCTTGACCTTTACCTCTGGCTTCAACGTCTTTTTCCTTCATACCGGCAATAATCAAACGAACCGCACTAACAGTAGTAGTATCTTTGTTGAGCATGGATTCTTTGAGAGTTTTTTGCAAATCTTCTCTTAACATTTTCTTCTCCTAATATGTTGCATTTGAGGCAAGGATAAACACATCATCTAAAAAATGCAAGTACCTAATCGAGCCCTCTTGTCATTTTTTATGAAATACACTAAAGTAAAACCACGCAATAAAGGAGATATCAAATGCCCAAAGTGATTTTGCTGCTACTGAGCATCAGCCTATTTTCCACCTCTCTGCAGGCTCAAGAAACACCTGCGTCTGAAACGGACACAATCGCCTACTCTCAAGAAGAATATCAGCGCCAACGCCAAAAAGAAATCGAAGAAATGCAGCAAGCACTAACCGCCATGAGCAAATTTATGGTCCAAACCATGAATCGCATGACCCAAGCCATCAATGAATCAATTCCGGAAATTGCCAAAAGCTCTCAAGATTTCATTCAATCCTTACAACCGATTATCAAAGCAGCCGAAGAAAATGCCCAACAAGCTGAACAATATAACTATCCCGAAATAAAACCGCAAAATCCTTTTGCCGAAGCTCAAGCTATCAAAGAACCAACTCAAGAAGAAATCGCACCGACAACCGCATCACCCGCAAAGCCTAAAAGGATTAAGCTTTTTCCGGACCCAAGCCCTAATTACTGATTTTTTAGAAGTGCCAACGCCAAGAAAGCATGCTTTCATCCACATCATGCCCGTGATTATCTTCAAAAACATAATTGAGTGCTAAAGACGAATTAACGGACAAACTATAAGACAATTCAGCTTTGTATTTAACCTTATCGCCAAATTGCGAAGTCGCCCAAATTTTTTCAGCATCAGCTAAAATCCGCCAATCTCCGAAATCACCATAAATACCGCCGTTAGCACCAAGACCTACCCATTGGTTATGAGGCAAAAACCCACCATAAGAAACATGATTATTCATAAATCCGAAAACTTTGACATTATCGCTCACTGCATAAGTCACACCGCCCCCTACAACCAAATCGGCACTATAACCTTCTTCCTCCGTGTCCGGATTCATCACGCGGTTAATTCCAAATTGAATATTATAAGAAAACGGGAAAAACATCACATCAACCGGAGCCAAGGAGCGAATTCCGACAATATCAAAATTTTGCAAAACATATTTGTCTTGGCTGTCATAATGTCTGAAAGCGACATTCAAGAAATTAATTTCCGCCCCCGATAACAAACCAAAACTATTATCCGTCAGCGATGTATAAGCCGGACGATAAGCAATTTGCTGAAACCCCTCACCATTTCGGATACCGACACCGGTTTCCAAACGCATTGAATCATGAGCCATCAAAGGGCTTTGCCCTTGAGTTAAAGGTTTAAATGAACTTTTTGCCTCACTTCCTGCACGTTCTTTAAGAAGCCTAAAACTTTTTTTTCGATATTCTTTCAACTCAATATCTTTGGCCACATATTGATATTGCACATATTGATAAGCCGCCTCAAACACCCCTGCTTTGCCTACTTCCGATAAACCATCAAGTTCATAAACATCAGATGTAATAATTTTTTCAAAAGCCTCTTTTTGTTCGTCAGACATTTGCGCATACATATATTTTATTTTGTTTTGGCGAGAAGGTCGATAATTAACTCCTTTAACCAAACCTTCTCTTGAATTAACCGCTTTGAGTGTATCCAAAGGAATGGCCTGCACCGGAAAATCATCAGCTAATTTGAGCGAAGGACGCACCGCATCTAAGAGCTCCATCAGCATATAAGAGCAGTTTTCGGTAAAAAAGAAATACTGGGTTTGGGTGTGCCCCAACTCCCAAGTATGTGCCATAAAAAATTGGAGCTCTTCTGGGGTCAAATCAAGATTAAGCTCCCAAATATCGCGGTTTTCAATGTTATTATAAGTATTTATGATATCATAATAAGGTTTTACCGTAAAACCTCCATAATATCCCCCTGTCAAGCCATACACGGCAAACAAAACACCGGCTTCATCTCCCGTAAAAGCACCGTAATTCATACCATGAGCCAAAAGTTGCGTTCCTTTGCGCGAAGTATCGATTCTAATTAAAGTATGCCCAAATAAAGATGACGGATTATTCATATAGGCATTGGTAAATAATAATGTGACACCTGACGGAGACACATCTTCATAAAATTGCTCATATTCTTCACATTTGGGAAAAGCTTTATCAACCAAGCCATGCTTTTTCAAAAACAAATAGCGAGCCGGAAATAAACACATTTTCTCTTTATCAGAATTTTGCTCAAACAAAGCGATAGTTGCGTTAAGTTCAGCCAAAGGATTAACTTTTCCTTTTTCACTCAAAAAAAATTCCGGAGAATCAATTGTGCTTTCCACTCCCCCAAAGAGTTGCGGACGATAATGCCCCAAAGCCAACCATTGAGGTGTTTGCACTGCCTCTTGGGGTGTTGTAGCCCACACATTAGAGGAAAACAAAACTGCAATCAAAAAAGCCGCAAATCTCTTCATATTCTAACCAGAAAAAAACAGTGCCGCTTGGAAAAATTTCAAACGGCACTGAAAAATAAGTCATACTTAAGCTTGTTGCTTAACGGCTTCAAACAAAGCCAAGGTCACATCAACTGCTTCGGCATTTTCAGACGGGAAAATAAAAGCAAAATTTTGTTTTGAAATCTGTCCTAATTTTTCACTATCCATATTCATAATACCGGCCAAGGTGGTGATAGTTTCGCCTTCACCGCGAGCAGCGTCAAGAGCATATTGCTCCATATTGTTTTCAATAAAGGCCAAAACCATTTTTTGAGTTCCGCCTGAAATACGACCATTCGGATCACATCCGGAAGTACCAAAAGTAATACCAAAAGTTTGGTTACTGAAAGAGCCATTGGTAGTAACAGCTAAGATTTGTGGAGCCATACCTTTTTGTCCGCGCCAAGCCATAGAACCCAAACCGCAACCTGTAGAATCAACAGCGCCGGCATTTCCGGCTAACATCATAGAACCTAATACTAATGAAGCTAAATAAATTTTTTTCACTTTTGTTCTCCTTTTTGCAAATTGAAGACTTCTCCACGCTAGCAAAAAAATTAAATATTGTATAGATAGATATTCTTTTTTGAGCGTTTAATCCCCAAGAAATACAAAAAAATAAAATCACTTGCAGTCTATAAAAATTGTGGTATATATAGCATATATGCAAATACATTAAGGCTGTGAACGGAATTCTCCCTTCGCAGTCTCATTTTTCTAACTAAATCATAATTTTTTGGAGGGTTAAAATGGATAAATTCCCATTAACCAAGAATGGTTACATTGCCTTGGAAGCAGAATTAAAGAACCTCAAAGGGGTTGAACGCCCGAACATTATTGCGGCCATTGCCGAAGCCCGTTCTCATGGCGACTTGTCTGAAAATGCCGAATATTCCGCCGCCAAAGAAAAACAAAGTTTTATTGAAGGACGCATTCAAGAGTTGGAAGCCGTTATCAGCCGTGCTCAAGTTATTGATCCGGCACAAACCAAAAGCGACGTTATTCGCTTTGGCGCCACGGTAGTTGTGGTTGATGAAGACACCGATGAAGAAAAACAATACCAAATTGTCGGCGATTATGAAGCTGACATTGAAAAGAACCGCATTTCTTTGTCTTCTCCTTTAGCAAAAGCCTTAATTGGTAAAGAAGCAGGAGATACCGCTGAATTTGCTGCCCCTGGCGGACGCAAATCTTTTGAAATTGTTGAAGTTATTTATCAATAATCCAACAATTCAAAACCCTCAAAGCCGACTTTTATCACAAGTCGGCTTTTGTTTTGCAAAAACTTAACATCACCTCTTGCCAAAAGCTTTCATAAATCCTATTTTATGAGAAACATAACAAACTAGGATAAAAACATGTCAGATTACAAAACCAAAATGTTAATTATCGGCTCAGGTCCGGCAGGCTACACCGCAGGCATTTATGCCGTCCGTTCAGGCTTAGATCCGATAATTGTCTCCGGCTCACAGCTTGGCGGACAGTTAACCATCACCACCGAAATTGAAAATTTCCCAGGTTTTCCCAATCCCATATCCGGTCCGCAATTGATGGAAGATATGCGCCAACAAGCCCTAAACTTAGGGGTTCAAATGATTGAAGACCAAATCAAGGAAGTCAATTTCCAAACTCGTCCGTTTGTCTGCAAATCTGAGAATAGCAACACCTTCACTGCAGATACAGTCATTATTGCCACGGGTGCATCAGCACGTTGGTTAGGCCTACCATCAGAAGAAAAATTCAGAGGATTCGGGGTATCTGGCTGTGCAACTTGCGATGGCTTTTTCTATCGCAACCGTGATGTTGCCGTTGTTGGTGGAGGTAATACAGCCGTTGATGAAGCTATTTATCTGACCAACTTTGCCAAAAGCGTCACCCTCATTCACCGCCGCGATGAATTGCGTGCCGATAAAGTTTTACAAGAAAGATTATTCAAAAATCCCAAAATTAAAGTAGAATGGAATAGTGTGGTTGATGAAGTTTTAGGCCAAGAGACACCATTAGGTGTTACAGGTGTAAGACTCAAAAACACAAAATCCGGCGAAACCAAAGATATAGCCGTTGAAGGATTATTTATAGCCATTGGTCACAAACCCAATACTGCAATTTTCAAGGATTCTTTAAAGCTGGATGATGAAGGCTACATCATCACTCACCCTGATAGCTGCCAAACCGACATTGCCGGTGTTTTTGCTGCCGGAGACGTACAATCCGGTCACTTTAGACAAGCCATCATGGCCGCCGGTGCCGGTTGTCAAGCCTGCCTTGAAGCTGAAAAATATCTTGCATCTTTAGACTAAGGAAAGGAAAAACACAATGTCAAAACACGAAAATTGTTGCTGTTGTCACGAAGAAGAACACAATCACCACTGCCATTGCGATGAAAATTGCGATTGCGGTTGCCATGAGGAAAACCCCTGCCCTTGCAGTTGCGAATGTGATTGTGATTGCGGATGCAGCTGCGGTTGCAATTGCGGTAATTCCGATAAAGAAATTGCTTTTGAACTCTGCCGCACCATGATTGAAGGCCGCACCTATACTGCCGAAGGTGTTGCCGAAGCCTTCAAAAAAATCTATGAAGCCGTAAAAAGCTGCAAATAAACTCTAACTTGTAAATCAAAAATCCCCTTTGAAAAAATCAAAGGGGATTTTTATTTGTTAATCTCAAACAGCCATATCACCAATTTTTGCAATCAAACGCGCTACATTTGTACGATTAAACACGCTACATTTACGACAGATAAAGGAGAGAGCAACGCGTTTTCAGGGCATAAATAGACGTGTCATCAATTTGTGCGGTCAAGAGTGCTACGCTTGGCGATTAAACGCGCCGCGTTTATAAAAAAACTCAAGTCTCAATGATTGAGCAAAGAAAAAGGCAGCATCGCGGTGTCTAGGCACGAACACCAAAACAGCTAAGTCATGCGATTAAACGCGCCGCGTTTAACCGCTATCGCGGCTGAGCACGTTAACCAACCTTCACCGCGCCATAAAAAAAGCCTCCGCTGATGGAGGCTTTTTTTATGGCGCGCCCTAGACGATTCGAACGTCTGACCCACAGCTTAGAAGGCTGTTGCTCTATCCAGCTGAGCTAAGGGCGCATCTGAAAAAAAAGAATCTAGGTGGTCGGGACAGGCGGATTCGAACCGTCGGCATCTTGCTCCCAAAGCAAGCGCTCTACCAGGCTGAGCTATGTCCCGTTGACCTTGCGATTCTTAACACGAAAAATAAATTACCTCAAATAAAATAAAATGCAAGCATTTTTATATAATTTTTGGTTCAGTAATTAAACCTTTTTCCTGAAAACTATAATAACCGCTATTGCTGACAATCAAATGATCAAACAATTTAATACCAACTGCAGCAGCTGCCACATTGATTTTATTAGTAATTTCCATATCTGCACGCGATGGGGTCACATCACCCGAGGGATGATTATGAACCAATATAATAGCTCTGGCTCCATGAAGCATAGCGGATTTAATAACTTCTCTGGGATGAATAGCCACTTGGTTAATTGTACCTCTTTGTTGCACTTCCTCCCCAATAACTTTCAACTTAACATCCAAGAAAATAATACGAAATTCTTCCACATCCTTATGACCGATTGCCGTCCGGCAGTAATCCAGCATTGCATCCCAGTTATTAATAACCGGAGCATCTTGATTTTTCAAACTATCCCAACTTGAACGAACGGCGGCTTCACGGACAATATTAAAGACAATATAACTGCTTTCCTTAATGCCGGATACTTCATAAAGAGCGGCAGCCGGCGCATTAATCACCGCAGAAAAGCTGCCAAACTTAGCCAAGAGCTGCTTAGCCAAAGGTTTAACATCTTTTCTGGGAATTGAGAGCATTAACAAGAGTTCCAACAATTCATAATCAGGCATATCACGCCCACCGCCTAACAGAAAACGCTCTTTCAAACGTTTTCTGTGCCCATAATAATCTGGAACTTTCTCTTTATTGTCAGAAATATCTTTTTGAGTAGTCATATTTGTTAGTCAATTTTATAAGGAGGTTTATCCAATCCTTTAGGAGAATAAGTAAATACTTCATAACCATCTTTAGTAACGCCTAAAG
This sequence comes from uncultured Pseudomonadota bacterium, assembly GCA_949286215.1. GTDB lineage: Bacteria > Pseudomonadota > Alphaproteobacteria > RF32 > CAG-239 > Scatocola. The sequence continues at coordinate 7,701 of CASDYX010000010.1, read as the reverse complement.
AATGCTCAAATTGAGCAGATAAAGATTTATCACGAGTTACGGCCGTCCAACCGTTTTTCAAGATAAAACCATCTGGTTTACCGATATTAATCATTGGTTCAATGGTAAAGAACATCCCCTCTTCCATAATCGGACCGGTTCCTTTGCGAGCAATATGCATAACATTCGGTGCATCATGAAAAACTTTTCCCAAACCATGACCGCAAAACATATCAACCACGCCATAACCGTATTTGTGAGCATATTCGGCAATCACATAACCGATATCCCCAAAATGCACACCGGGTTTAACCACATCAATACCGCGCATCATGCACTCATAGGTCACATCGCACAAGCGTGTAGCTTTGAGTTTTGGCTTACCGGCATAATACATTCGACTGGTATCACCATACCAACCATCAACAATAGCTGTGACATCAATATTTAAGATATCGCCGTCAGCTAACTTATGTTCCATATCAGGAATACCGTGACAAATCACATGATTAATGGAAATACAAGTTGACTTCGGATAACCATGATATCCTAAGCATGCAGGAATTGCCCCTTTAGAAATAAGGAACTCCCGACACTTATCATCGAGTTCACCTGTAGTCACACCGACTTGCACGAAAGGAGTAATATAATCCAAACATTCCGCAGCTACTTTTCCGGCTTTTCTCATTCCTTCAAATCCGGCTTTATCGTGAATCATAATGCCGTCTTTTCTTTTGATTTCCAATTTAAATCTCCTAATACAAAATATTCATACTTTGAGTAATGTTTATACTTTTATCATCAATAGTGCAACCATAACCGCAAAATTTCAAGCCGTTTTTTGCTTCGTCAAAAATTCTGGCTGCGGCAGCGGGCTCGATTGTCCAGCTAAATTTAATATCCTGACAGTCCATTCTCGGAACAATCAACAAAACATATGTGTCATATCCCATTTTACGCAAATTGGCAAATTCACCAAACATCGACATCTCAAAAAAATTCAAAAACGACGGAAATACCACATTAGCACCTTGCTTATTATAAATACTAACGGCATAAACATAAGCCAATTCTTCATTTTCATTTGAAAATTCCAAATTAGCATATTTAATATTTTCGCCCGTTCCGATTGTTCTCAATTTGGTATAACGAGAAAACTCTTGTAATAAACCTTTTTCAAAAGCCTCTTTAACCAATATTTGTGCATAATTTGGGCTAATCATAACCAAAGCACCATCTTTTTGCACCATAACGGCTTCATATTTAAGACGATTACTCGTTTTATTTATGGGCAATAACCAAACAATCGTTCCGACTTTATAAAGATTTTGCTTAGCATCTAATTCAGGACAAAAAGCCGCAACAATCTCATCTGAATTGATTTTCACATCCAAAATCAAATTCTTATAACACCTGATAATTTCCCCTTTTATCAATTCAGACCCAAAATTCATACTCTCTCTTTCCTATAAAAAACAAATAGAGCATACTCTTTCAATGCCCTATTTGCAATTTATTTTAAGATTTACTCAAGAATTTCTGCCTTTATTCATCTTCAGAATTTGAATACTATTTAATTTATTCTTCTCTAAAGATTTTTTATAAGCTTCAATTGCTTGCATAGCTTTAGCTTTTTTCCACTCTTTCTTGGTCATTTTTCCGCCATTTTCGCCCGCCTCACGTCTTCTTTTCGAGCGATGAGTACCATATTTTAATTCTTTGGGCGACAAATGCTGAGGTTCATCCTCGAGAGGCAATTCAGTCATCGTATCATCCAACATATTTTGACTGCTGGAGACAAAACGTGTCGAATAAGGACCTTTAGTAACCGGCGTATTTTCAATCTCCATTAATTTTTCAATTGGCATATAGTTTTCATCAATCCGCCAAAATTCCGTAATCCCTTCTTGCGGAATATTCGGATCTGGGTGAATTGGGTTTTGATAAATCACTTTCACACCAATCCAAGTCATTGGTTCAAAGGGTTTGGGCTCATTAACAGTTCTGTTTTGTCCTACTTGCATCACTTCTTGATTTTGAGCCAAAACAACTTTTCCGCCATGAGCTTCAATAATTCGTTTGGTATTTTCGCATTGTTCGGGATTACCGTGAATTGGCGTATAAACTGCATTCGGAGCATAAGTTTTAATAACATCAATCAAACTTCCCAAAGCCTTGGCATTAATATGTCCTGAATCTTGCATTTGTACTTCTTCAAAATTGGCAATTTTGTGAGAAGATGGTGTCATCACCACTTTAGCACCCTTGGCAGCCAAGCGTTGCAACATCTCAGGACCGGTTTTCCCGTTAATATCATCAATAATTCTCTGTCTTGCCAAAATGAGCGTATTTTTTCCAACCCGAATGGTTTTGTGCAAATCCAAAGCCATTAATGTGACCGAAGCCATCGGAATATTTGCCAAATCTCCTTTGTTGTGGTTATATTCTTCCAATCCTTGAGCAAAAGCACCGGTTGCAACCACATATTTCGGTTTAACATTCTTATCATTGAGATATTCATCTAAGGTACCGCTGTACACAAATTTATCAAAATCCAGATGTCCGCTATCGGTCATGGCTTGCTTAACCAGTTGCAGCCATTTTCCGTCCAAGTAAACTTTAGTGTTTAATTTCTTTGCCACTTCAATATCAATGGCAATATTTTCAACACTGCGTGAAATCACCGGAGAAATAATCAAATTTCTATCCGGATTAGCTTTAACAACATTATAGGTATTTTCGACCGCCTTTTCAAAACCGATTCTATCTTTTCCATTCGGCACGGTGGAGGTTGAGTCGATTTGAACATTGGTTGTGAGTTTTCTTTTTAATAAATCTTGATATTGCTCAAAACTAAAACTTTTGCCCACCGGCATATTTTCTTCGACTAAGAAGTCACCGTTATTAATAATGCCGGCAGAAGGCTTTCCATTCACTTTGGTCAAAGTATGGAAACCCAAAGCATCAACCACACTGTGGCTGACGCTAAATGGTTCTATTTCAATATCTTGACCTACTAAAATTTTATCACCGGGATTAATCTTTTCAATAAACGGCGGTTGCATTCCCAACTGCAAAAAAGCTTTAGAGATTAAACTGCGGGTAAAAGCACTTGCCTTAATCGGCGGAAGCTCATAGCCCATACGCACATAATTAATCAATGCACCGATATGGTCTTCATGCGCATGCGTCAAACAAATAATCGCCACCGGTTTTTTAGCTTTAATTTCTTGCTTGGTTACAGGATCAATCCGGTCAAAATATTCCCCAATATCCGGATAAGCCGTACTAAATCCCGATTCGTAAGGCGCAAAAATACAGCCCAAATCAAACATCACTCGCTTTGTCTCCAAAGCTTCGTTTGTGTGCTCAATCACCATACAGTTACCACCGATACGGTCTTTGTTCACACCGCCGATAAATTCAACTTTGGTACCGGGTTCAATTTTTTTCACCGCGGCTTTGTGCCATTTAGTCAGATTGGGTTGCAATTTTTTAGACATAACGCCTCCTGCAAATATCAAGATTAATGCCTATATAATACCTGTATTTGACAAAATTTCAAGTTTTTTCTACAAAATTTCGCAATTTTTCTTTCCTTGAAATTTTCTGACTTAAGATTATCTTTAAAACAGCGTCAAAAATAAGGAGAAAAACCATGCAAGCGATTCTTAAATTCATCTATTCAACATTATTGGTTATGGTAGCAGCTTGGCTCTGCGGCATATTTACGCATATTGGCATTGAAGGCTGGTATAATGGTTATGAAAAACCTTTCGGTACACCGCCGAACTGGGTCTTTTCTCCGATGTGGACACTCATCTACGCGCTGATGATTATCTCATTCTTTATGGTTCTCAACACCGCTTCACACTTAAAAAAGCGTGCCGTGATTTTGTTTATCTCGCAGCTGTTTTTGCAAATTGTATGGTGCTGGGCATATTTCAGCGAAGGTTTGCTGAGCGTGGGCTTAGTCATCATTATCGCATTAGATATTGTGTTCTTTAAGATGATACAATCTTTTCACAAAATAGCCCCCATGGCCGGGCATCTGAATTGGCTTGGTTTTGCTTGGATGTGCTATGCCACATTTTTGAATTCAACTTTTGTTTACACTTACGGAAGTATAATTGAATTTTAATGAAAATTTTACTAGACTCTTAGCCCAAAATACAATAAAAAAAGGAAGGTTTAAATAATTAATTTTTTGGGAAGTAAAATTAACCATGACAACAACGCTAAAAGATATAAGAAATACATACTTAAATTTCTTTGCAAAACACGACCATAAAATCATTCCGTCCTCATCACTTGTACCGGACAATGATCCGACCTTGATGTTCACCAACTCCGGAATGGTTCAATTCAAAAACATTTTCACCGGCAACGAAAAACGCGACTATACACGAGCGACGACTTCCCAAAAATCTGTTCGAGCCGGTGGCAAACACAATGACTTGGATTCTGTCGGATACGATGTCAGACACCACACATTTTTTGAAATGTTGGGTAACTTTTCTTTCGGTGATTACTTCAAAGAAGATGCCATTGCTTGGGCTTGGGAACTGGTTACTAAAGAGTTTTGTATTCCGAAAGAGCGCCTAGCCGTTACCGTATATCACACCGATGATGTTTCTCGCAACATCTGGCGTAAAGTCTCTGGTTTACCTGAAGACCGCATTATCGGTATTTCCACCAAAGACAACTTCTGGCAAATGGGTGATACCGGACCTTGCGGTTATTGCTCTGAGATTTTCTATGACCATGGTCCCGAAGTTTGGGGCGGCCTCCCCGGCACACCTGAAGAAGACGGCGACCGCTGGATTGAAATTTGGAACTTGGTTTTCGATGAATTTGAAGACTTACCCGACGGCAGCCGAATTCCATTAAAGCAACGTTGTATTGATACCGGCATGGGTTTGGAGAGAATGTCTGCCATTTTGCAAGGCGTTCACTCTAACTATGAAATTGACTTGTTCAAAAACCTGATAAACGATATTTCCAAGCTCACCGGCGCCGACCCTGAAGGACCTCTGAAATCTTCCTTCAATGTTATTGCCGACCACTTGCGCGCCATGAGCTTTTTGATTGCCGACGGTGTTTTACCGACCAATGAAGGTCGCGGCTATGTTTTGCGTCGTATTATGCGCAGAGCCATGCGCCATGTTCAACTGCTTGGTATCCATGAACCGATGATTTATAAACTTCTGCCCTCTTTACAAAGAGAAATGGGCGAAGCTTATCCCGAACTCTATCGTGCTCAAGCTCTCATCAGCGAAACAATTAAGACCGAAGAAAGCCGCTTCATCAAAACTCTGGATAAAGGTCTTCGCATTTTGGATGAAGAAACGGCAAATCTTAAATCCGGTGATGAATTAAGCGGTTCGGTCGCTTTCAAACTCTATGATACTTATGGTTTCCCACTTGACCTCACACAAGATGCTTTGCGCAACAAAAACATCTCTGTTGACACCAAAGGTTTTGATGACGCCATGGCCAAACAAAAAGCCGAAGCCCGTAAAAGCTGGGCAGGTTCCGGTGATGCCGGCACGGAAAAAGTTTGGTTTGAGATTCAAGAAAAAGTCGGAGCAACCGAATTCTTGGGCTACAACACCTTGAAAGCTGACGGTCAAGTTACGGCTTTGGTTGTCAACAATGAATCACTTAATGTCGTCAGCCGCGGTGAATTTTGGTTAATTGCCAACCAAACTCCGTTTTATGCCGAAATGGGCGGCCAAGTCGGTGACATTGGTTTAATCAGCAGTGATGATGTCACCATCCAAGTTTTGGATGTTAAAAAGAAATTAGATGGCATTTCAGCCCACTTGTGCAAACTCATCAAAGGCAGCGTCAAAGTTGGAGATGTTTTAACTTTCCAAGTAGCTGAACAAAATCGCAAAAACATTTGCGCTAACCACTCGGTTACGCACCTACTCCACCGTGCTTTGCGTGATGTATTAGGCAATCACGTTGCACAAAAAGGTTCATACGTTTCAGCTGAAAGAATGCGTTTTGACTTATCTCACCCCAAACAAATCACAGCCGAAGAGATTCGTCAGGTTGAAAATATTGTCAACAACGCCATCCGCCAAAACTACCATGTTACCACCGCTTTAATGTCTCAAGATGAAGCCATTAAATCCGGTGCCATGGCTCTGTTTGGTGAAAAATACGGCGAAGAAGTCCGCGTTGTCTCCATGGGCGATGATAAAGAAGTCTTCTCAAGAGAACTTTGCGGCGGTACACACGTCAAAGAAACCGGAGATATCGGCTATTTCAATATTATATCTGAAAGTGCCGTTTCAGCAGGCGTTCGTCGTTTAGAGTGCTTAACCGGACACGGTGCCGAACAATTCGTTCAAGAGATGGAAGATAAACTCCACGCTGTTGGTAATTTACTCAAAACCAGCCCTAATGATTTGGAAAAGAGAGTAAAACAACTCTTAGAAGAAAAGAAAAAACTCGAAAACGATATGTTTGAGCTGAAAAAACGTTTTGCCAGCAACAAAGCTGCCGACAATCGTGAAAATTTTGAACTCATCAATGGTGTCAAATTTGTGGGTCGCGCCATTCCGAATGTCCACCCCAAAGAATTAAAAGCCTTTATTGATGAGATTACCCCCGAACTTGGCTCTGGTATTGTGGTGCTAGCTTCCAATAAAGATGATAAAGCCTCAATCGTGGTGGGCGTCACCAAAGATTTGACCGAAAAATATTCGGCAATTGACTTGGTCAAGAAAGCCTCTCAAGCCGTTGGTGGCCAAGGTGGCGGCGGACGTCCTGATATGGCTCAGGCCGGTGGCCCGAATGGTGACAAAATCACCGATGCCATCGAAGCTGTCAAAAAAGCAATCTAAAAAAAAGCCCTCTGTTTAGAGGGCTTTTTTCTACTCACAATTTCGTTATTTATAATACATTACTCTAAAACGAAAATCTTTAGGATAACTTCCTGTAGTTTCTGTTAATTTAAAAGTTTCTCCCTTCTTAAGGCAAAAGAAAAATTGTCCACTTCCACTATAACTAATAGGCATATCAGTTGCATTTCCGTTATATGATGGCGTTCCCCCCGTAGAATTGACTCGAATATAATAACGATCACCAGCACCACCCATAACGCCTAAAACACAACCTGCTTTAGCCATGGTAAAAGAATTATAGCCAGAACCGCTATCATTCCATTTATCGCGATAGACGCTTCCAACCCATTTAGGAACAATATCATCTTGTGTCACACAATTATATTTAGTTTTATCAAAAGGGCATTTCAAAGGAACACCTATGCAATCCGCTGTACTTGTTAAAGTATAACCTAAATCGGCACAAGAGGGTTGAGCGCCACAAGTTAAAGAATAAGCGTTATAAGCCAACAAAGAAGCACAAACGCCAACAGAAAGCATAATTGAAAGTTTCATATTTTTTTCTCCTCATAAATAAGGTTATTCTTCAGGTCTTTCAGGAGCGGTCGTGCAGTTCATAAAATATTTATACCAATCACACGAAGCATCCGAGATATCGGTGTAACCGGAAGCACATTTTCCGGTAGGAAAATATTTTCCGGAGCATTGTTCAAACGAGCATTCAATTCCGGTAGGACAAGAGGTCATATAACCGTAATCTCCGCAGGTTTTGCAAGATTTGTAATATTTGATGCCGTTGAGGCAGTAATCATTAGCATTGGTTGGTCCGAATTCTTCACAGACTTGATTGTATCCGGTTTTGCAC
>CASDYX010000009.1 GCA_949286215.1 uncultured Pseudomonadota bacterium | reverse complement strand
ATTAACGTCTTGGAAGAAGGTTCAGATAAGTTGGTATTAGCAGATATGAACGAAGAGTCAGCAAATATGTTGGCCTTGCAAACCCGCCAACAATTGGCAATAAACTCTTTGAGCTTGGCATCTCAAGCAGCTCAATCAGTTCTGAAACTTTTCTAATCGGTATATTTTTAAGAAAAAGCGGCTTCGGCCGCTTTTTTTGTGTGTTGTCAAATGTTTTCAAATATAGTATATTATCAGAAGTGATTGAAAATAAGAGAATAATTGATGTCAACAGAATCTAAAGAGCTCAAAGAAATCGAGTTGGACAGATTAACCGAAGGTCCCAGAGAAACAGATCCCTATAGTGGGGGTGTGACCCAGGCCTTAGCCGGAGATAGTCTGGAAAGTAAAGCTGCATTTTATTCGTTAGATGATGCAGATATTAGAGTTTTGCAAAAAGATATTGATAAAAAATCTCAAGTTTATATTCGACTGGCAGCAGAACAAAATTTGATTTCCCAAGAAGACGTTGATTATCTGATGCCTTATTTTAAAGATTCAATGACTTTGTATGGAAAATTTTATGATATATTGGTTGATGCCTTAGGTCGTCCTCAGGGCTGTTACCGAAATGACCTGGAAGCAGGAGAAGAGGATAACAAAAATTATTCGCAAACCTATATCACTCCGAGCAACTCCATGCTCCTGACTTATTCAAATCTGATAGATGCTCCGGACTTGGAAGAAAACAATATTTTCTTGTCTCTCCCAGGGATGAAGAGTATTGTTCGCGCGGTTGAAAAAATCAAAAAAGGCGGAAAATACGATCAAGCCTACCAGCAAGATTTGCAAGAGTTGGAAAGGCGGTATCCGCAAAAGGGCGTGGAATATCAGGAAGAAAAGAATAAAATACAAAAGCCTTATCAGCGCCTAAAAGATATTTTGCGTGCCACAATTAGTGTTCCAACCTATGAGATGATTGATAAAGTGATTGATAAAATCGTCTCTCAAGGCAATTTTAAGGTTATAGAAACCCGAGACAAATTTAATGCGAATAAATCGGCTCAAGACGATAATTTTTACAACAATAAGAAAAATTATCGAGATAAAAAAATTTGCTTTGAGAAAAACGGCTATGTTTTTGAAATCCAGTTCAAAGTACAACATCTTGAAAAAGCAGATAAATTAAGCCATAAACTTTATGAGCAACTGCGCCAAAAGTTGGATGAATATGCCAATACGCCCAAGAGCAATCATACGCAGCGAGAGCAATTGCACAAAGAAATCATCTGGTTAGAGCGAGATATACAGGCAATTAATCGTCAAGGAATAGATGATTACAATGTCTTTATTTTGGAAACGGCTTTGAAAAAAGATACCAGAATTAAAAAAGAACAAATCAGAGCTTTGCGTCAACAATTTTCTGAGAGCAAAGATGGCAAAGAGCGAGACCATTTGCAAAAAGAAATCTATCGTCAGTCTCAGTCCCTGAATGCAAGTCCGGTGAGCGCAGAGGCAGAAGAATTCATCAAAAACAACTTTATGGTCAGGCCTTATAAAGCAATAAATAAACAAAATGAATTTGCAAATTTAAGTCCGGAGCTACAAAGTTTTGCAATGCAGAACTATTTTCTTGTAAGTCAAAGATATCGTGGTAGTATATCAGGAACATTACCGCCTGAATATGATGAAGCATATACTCAAGCGTTAGCTGAGCGTGATAAACGCGAGCAAGAACAAATGGATAAAGAATGTCTGCAATATGAAAAAACTCGAACAAGCAAAAAACTGATTCTTAGTCGAAAAAATTATTACAGGAACTAAATATAATGAAAAAACTATCATATCTTCTCTGCGCATTAATGCTTTTTGGCCAACCGGTGAATGCACAGTTTAATCTCAATGATTCAAGTAGCACGGATAGTAAAGCAGTCTTATCTTTAAATGAAGGCATTGTACAACAAACTTCAGAACCCAAAGCCACCGAGGAAACAGTTCCCTCTGCTTCAGAAGATAAGGGTATTTTTTCTTTTATGGATTTTTCGTTTTTGAAAAAGGATGGTCCAAAATTGACAGCTGGTCCCAATGAAAGAAAAGATAGTTTTGTAAAAAGAGTAACCCGCCAAGCTGAAGAAGGTAATATAGATGCACAACTCACGCTGGGATATATGTATTTGTATGGCGAAAATGGAGTTGAAAAAGATTATAGTAAAGCCTTTCAGTACTATAACATGGCGGCACAGCAAAATGATAGTATAGCCATTAACAATGTCGGCAGCTTATATTTTAGTGGAATTGGCACGGAAAGAAGTTTAAGTAAGGCAGCTCAAATGTTTGAAAAGGCATCTGAGTTAGGTAATACAGAAGCTGCGGTAAATTTATCGTTTATATATTTAACTAAAGATTCAGCTCTCAATAACCCTCGAGCAGCAGTAGATTTATTAAAGTCCGCCTCTGAAGCAGGGAACCCGACAGCTAAATTTTTATTAGGATACGCTTATTTCAAAGGCTTTGTTGTTGAGCAAAATTATAAAAAATCAATTGCCTTGATAAGAGAGGCCGCCAATGCCAAGTATGATGATGCGGAATATATGTTAGGCTACATGTATTTGAATGGTTTGGGTATCACCAAAAACTATGGTAATGCGGTTAAATATTTCACCTTGGCAGCCAACCAGGGTAATGTAGATGCAATGATGGAGCTGGGAAACATTTTGGCAGCCGGAACCATGTACACCCAAGACCTTTATCATGCACATATTTTATTTAACATAGCCTCAGTTCATGGTGTAACCTCAGCTGTTGAGAAACGAGATTTTCTGGAGAAAAAGCTCAAAATAGAAGAGGTTTTGCAAGCCCAAGCCGAAGCAGAAAATTTCAAAGAAAAACCATCAGAACTTACTTCTTATGTCAAACAAACCTTTGGTGAAAATATCCGTCATTATATTGATGAAAATTTATCCAAAGCCAAATTGGCTAAATAGGAAATTTGAGGTATAAATCATCAAAAGTCTTTGCAAAAAATGGTAAAATCTGATAGTCTACTATAGGTTGCTCAAATGAGAGCCAACACAAGACAGGAGCCCTGAGAAGCTTTATCTATGGTGTTGCATCAGCAATACAACGTCCAAAAAATAATACCACACTTGTAATTGGTCGGGGAGACTTTGGCGTATGTTCAGAGTTTTTACTTAAAGGCTAAAGTGTCATATAGATATGATTTCTCAGCTCTCCGACCACCTTGTTTTGATAAATCAAGTCAAAAGGGGAAATTGCAAGTGATAATCACGCCAACCGACAAACTCTTGGGGAAGAAACTCCGTCAAATTCGCGAAGCAAAAGGCTTTAGTCAGGAAAGATTAGCCAAAGAGATAGGTGTCGTTTTTCAGCAAATTCAAAAATACGAAACGGGCGTCAATCGACTTTCTTGTTCCAGATTGCTAAAAATATTAGATGTGCTAAATATTTCGGTAATAGACTTTTTTGCAGATATTTCGGTGTCAGACCATCCATTGGTGAGTAGGGAAGAGCAGTTGCTGTTTCGAGCCTATCGTCAAAAGAGCCCGCAAGCACAACAAGCAATCTTAATTTTGTTGGGTGATGGCTATAAATTTTAGTTATGACTGCGTAAAAAATTGTTCAACCATATAAAAAAGAGGCTAAGTTAATTAGCCTCTTTTTCTGCAATTTAAATGCCTATTCGTGTAAGTGAGGCATTGTTGCTTCTTCTACCAAGTTTTTGATAAAGTCATCTAACTTGATAATTTCTTGTTTCTCAGAACCAAGACGACGAACAGCAACAGTTCCATTTTCTTTTTCTTTAGCGCCGACTACTGCAATAATCGGAATTTTTGCTAAAGAATGTTCACGAACTTTGTAGTTAATTTTTTCGTTTCTCAAATCGGTTTTTGCATATAAACCGGCAGCTTGCAGTTTTTGAGCAACTTCTTGAGCATAGTCATCAAATTCACTGACAATCGGGCAAACCACAACTTGCTCAGGAGAGAGCCATAACGGCAATTTTCCGGCGTGGTTTTCAATCAAAATACCGAGGAAACGCTCAATAGAACCAAACAAAGCTCTGTGCAACATAACCGGTTGGTGCTTTTCACCATCTTCACCGATATAAGAAATATCAAAACGTTGTGGCAAGTTCATATCCATTTGAACGGTACCGCATTGCCATTCACGTCCGATTGCATCTTTCAAAATGAATTCGAGTTTTGGACCATAGAAAGCGCCTTCACCTTCATTGATTTCGTACTTGTAACCATTATGTTCCAAAGCGTTAGCCAGAGCTTTTTCTGAGATATCCCAAATCTCATCTGAACCAATACGATAAATGCTGTCCGGACGAGTAGAAAGATAGATTTTAACATCTTCAAAGCCAAAGTCTTTGTAAATATCCAGAATCAATTTAATGGTTCTGACGCATTCTTCTTCCATTTGTTCAGGAGTGCAGAAAATATGCGCATCATCTTGAGTAAATTCACGAACACGCATCAACCCCATGAGAGAACCAGATGCTTCATAACGGTTAACCATACCGAATTCAGCCACTCTTAATGGCAAATCACGGTAAGATTTAATACCTTGTTTATAGACAAGCAAACCACCAGGGCAGTTCATCGGCTTAACGCAGAATTGCTTACCGTCTTCGGTTTTGCCGGAATAGTTATGAGCGCCATATTTATCCCAGTGACCGGAAATTTCCCATAACACTCTATCCATAATACGCGGTGTAGCAATTTCGATATATCCGTTGTGCTCTTGACGGTTACGCATATATTCAATCAATTTACGATAGATTTTGTAACCTTTATCATGCCAGAAAACGGCACCCGGAGCATATTCAGGTTCAAAATGGAACAAATCCATTTCTTTACCTAATTTGCGGTGATCGCGTTTTGCGGCTTCTTCCATCATTTCAAGGTAAGCTTTAAGGTCTTTCTTATCGGTCCAAGCAGTTGCATAAATACGTTGCAACATTTCTTTAGAGGAATCACCTCTCCAATAAGCGCCGGCAACTTTCATCAGTTTGAAAGCATCGCCGATTTTGCCTGTTGAAGGCAAGTGCGGACCTCTGCACAAATCAGTAAAATCACCTTGACGATACAAAGAGATTGTCTCGCTTTCAGGTAAATCTTCGATAATTTCAGCTTTATAATGTTCACCTTTGTCTTTGAAGAATTTGATAGCATCATTTCTTGGCATAACAATACGTTCAAGCTTTTCATCGCGTTTAACGATTTCATGCATTTTAGCTTCAATTTTTTCAAAATCTTCGGTAGTAAAAGGTTCTTTGCGAGCAAAGTCATAATAAAAACCGTTATCAATAGCCGGTCCGATTGTTACTTGAACATCAGGCCACAATTCTTTAACGGCTTGCGCCATTACGTGAGAACATGTGTGACGCAAGATGTGTAAACCCTCTTTATCCTTACCGGTGATGATAGTCACGGTTGCGTCGGTAGTGATGGGAGTGCTTAAATCTTGCGTTGTACCGTTCACGTTAATCGCAAAAGCCGCCTTGGCCAAACCTGCACTAATTTTGTTAGCGATGTCAAAACCATTGACCCCGCTTTCCATCTCTAAAACACTTCCATCAGGAAGTTTAATCGCAACCATGTTAAATTCCTTCAATTAAATTATTAGTTATTACTTTTGAGCTGCAAGCAAGAACATATCTTAATTCTTACAAACTCAATGATTTATATTAAGCAGTTCTTTATAAACTGCAACAGTTTTTTCGCACATAATATCTTTTGTAAAGTTATTTTGTACGTTTTTCATTCCCGCCTGAGAGATTTTTTTAATTTCATCAGGAGAGAGAGCTAATGCCCAATCAATCGCTTCAGCCAAAGAAAGGGGATTATTGCTGTAAAAAAACTTTCCGGTAACCCCGTCGGTAATAGTATCAAGTGAGCCTCCGATGTTAGACGCTACGACGACTTTCCCCATAGCTTGTCCTTCAATGGATATACGTCCGAAAGCCTCGGGTTCAATCGCAGTCGATAAAACAACGTTTGAAACCATCATCAGCGCCGGAACATCGGTTGTTTGTCCATGAAAAGCGACATTCCCTTCGAGGTGATATTTTTTTACCAAATCTCTAAGGTGTTCACTATATTTAACACGCCCTTGGTCAGGTCCGACAATCAGGCAATAGTAGTCTTTGTGTTTGAGTAAGGATAAAGCCTCAAGTAAAAGGTGTTGACCTTTCCAATGCGTCAAACGACCGATAAGAAGCAGTACTTTTTTATCTTCAGGAATATGATATTCCTTAATGGTTTTAATAATTCTTTCTTGAGAAACTGCTTCGGGATTAAATTTTTCAACATCAACACATCTGTGTACCAAACGAATTTTCTCTTCTGAGATTTTATAGTTGGCAAGAATATGTTTTTTGATGTGTTCTGAAATGGCAATGACGCGCTCGCCCAAAACCATAACTTTGTTGTAGATTTTTTTCAAACCCCAAGGACCTAAGCCATAAGTTCCATGGAAGGTTGACATATAGTGCACGCCGGCTCTTTTAGCAGCCCAATAAGCACTCCACGCCGGAGCTCTGGAGCGAGCATGAACAATATTTATGCCGTTATCTTTAATGAATTGCTCCAGCTTTTTAGCATTAGCGCGCATTTTGAAAATATTTTTAGTTTTCAAAGGCAAAGTGAAATGCTTGATTTTGTTTTTGTCGAGCTCGTGCACCAACCGTCCGCCTTGTGAGGCTACAAAGTTTTTAATACCTTTTTTTTGCAGGTAGGTTGCAATTTCAATGGTGCCACGTTCAACACCGCCCATTTCGAGTTCCGGCAAAACTTGTAAAACTACCGGAGAAAAATCATTGCTATTTGTCATTTTGTTGTTAAAATCCTAAAAGTTTTATGTTTAAGGAGCGTCTTTTCATGACTGAATACACTTTTGGCTCAAACTTTACAACAAAAATCGACTTTCGCCAAGCAAAAACGCCAAGGACTAACAATTTAACAGTTGTTTATTTGCATGGACTTTACTCAGATTGTTGGGGAAGAAAGCCTGAATCTATTGCGAAATGGTGTATGGAACATGGTTTTAACTTTTTTCGCTATGAACTGGCAGGGCATGGTTCCGATTCGTCTCGCTATGAAGAAGTTGATTTTAATGTTTGGAAAGAACAACTCTTAGAAGTTTTGGATAAGATTGTTAAAACCGACGTTGTTTTGATGGGCTCTTCTTTGGGCGGGTGGTTGAGTTTGGTTGGCGCACTTAATCGTCCCGAACAAGTAAAAGGTGTTATAGGACTTGCGGCAGCGCCTGATTTCACACTTGATTTGGAGAAATATATTTTCACCCCCGAACAAACCAAAACTTTGTATGACGCCGGTCGTCTTGAGTTTCCGATGAAAGACTTTACTTACGTCTTCACCAAAAAAATGTTTGAAACATCAAAAGAAAATCTTTTACTTGATAAAGCCTTGCCGATAACCTGTCCGGTGCATTTAATTCAAGGGCAAAAAGATGCGAATATCTTGCCGGATAAAGCCTTAAAAATTGCGCAGTGCCTGACCGGTGATGAAGTCGTAGTTAAACTGTTAAAAGACGGAAATCATCGCTTGGGAACAGATACGGATATTGCTGAAATTCTAAATACACTGGAGAGCTTGCTCTCGCGTATTGTAAAATAGCTAAGGCGTTTAGAACAAAATTAATAGTCGTTATTGTTAAATGGTACGTCTTGCAGGACGCGTTGCGGTCTGTAAACATAAATATTTGTCACAGACGGAATGTTGTAAGATCTATGCCAATATCCTTTATCTTCCATGCAGAGGCGATATTTTTTAGGGTTGGAATCATAATCATCACGCAAAGAATTAACCATAATGGGCATTGCCCCGGGGTAAGGAATGTAACTTGCCCAAATACCTTTTTCGGCAAACCAATCGGCACGAATATCAAGCTTAACCTCTTCTGAGTAGAACCAAGTTCTGAAGTCGGGCAATCTTAAATCCTCGGCTTGACGCATACATTCCGAATGGTCGCGAGCAAATTTTTCAATTCCGGTATTTTCTCTTTCCCAGTGATAGATAACTTGTCCTTGCCCGCTTGAAAACCAAGTGCAGGAGGTTAAACTCAAACAAGAAAATAAAATGGAATAAGCAAATTTTTTCATCATTAAAAGTCCAAATTGGCATAATGTTTAGCGGGTAATATGCCTTTAATATTATCTTTTAGGATATCCTTAAAACTTGGGCGAGATTTAATCTTTGAGTACCAAAGCTTAGCATTCTTATAACTTTCCCAAGGAATATCGCCAAGATAATCCACGATTGATAAGTGAGCGGCGGCGGCAATGTCGGCCCATGAGAAATTTTCTCCAGCCAAATAATTGCGTCGTTCAATTAACCAATCAATATATTCTAGGTGAAAATTGAGATTGTTGAGACCGGCTTTAAGTAAACGTGAATCAGGAGCTTGCCCCGTTCCGAAACGTCTATGAACCTTTTCCATTACCACGTTGCGATAAACTTCGCGATAAAACTTATCGTCAAACCATTCTACCAAACGACGTACTTCGGCACGTTCTTTGGGGGCAGAAGGTAAGAGTTTGTAGTCTTTTGAAATTTCTTCCAAAAATTCGCAAATAGCATAATTTCCGGCAATGACATTCCCGTCATATACATAAATCGGCAATTCTCCGGCGGGATTCAGTTTAAATACGTTTTGAGAAAGATTCCATGGTTCTTCTTCCTTGAGGACGAACAACATCTTTTTTTCAGTCATGGCGATTCGCACTTTGCGAGAAAATGGAGAAACCGGATGATGTACTAAAAGAACCATAATTTCCTGCCTTTATACAATACTTGTTAAAAAATTAGGTATAGTTTAACAACTTGAATTTAAAGGTCAAGTTTTCCTAAAAGTTTATGCTTTTATTATTTTTTTGCAAAACTTGGGGGAACAACCCCGATATTTTGTTGTTCAATTTGTTGCAGGGTTTGAATAAGGTGCTGTTCTAAATCTTTACGGTATTTGTCGTTTTGCAACATCTTTGTAAATGTTGAATAAAGTGACTTGCGTAGTCTGGATGTTTTGGAAATTCCGATAAATAGAGGCATATCCCAAAGAGATTGTTTAGAAAAGGCTACTTGTCTGCGAATACCCAAACGAGAGGTTTGCACAATTCCGTAATAATAGCTGGTAAAGACGTAATCAATTTCACCGGTAAACAGTTTTTGATATAAGTCTTCTGAATTATCAACGTAAACAACATCATAATTTTTCATGGCATTTGCAACATAATCGGCCAAATGTTCTCTGGAATCCATTCCGCCTTTTAGTTTTTTTAAGTCATCCATTGAGCGAACTTCGGCAATACGATTCGGCATCATGACAACGCTCATGGGGTTGTTTAGAATAGACGGGTAAACATATTCAATTCCGTGATAGATTTCGGTATCGTAATAAATTCCGAGAATAAGGTCGATTTCGCCTCTGAGAACATCTACAATTAAATCTTTGTATTTTTTGTCGTTTATATAAGTGATGTCGTAAAAATTTTTTTTCGCGAAATCTTCGATAAATTGATTGTAAATTGTGTGCATTTTCGGTACACTATAAGCATCGGTAACGACTTCACCGAAAGGGGGATAATCCAGAAAGGATGTGACGCGTAATTCTTTGCGTTGTGTGTTTTTGTCGGATTTTACTTCGACCATGGCGAAGGCGCTTCCTACGATAAAGCAAAAACAAGCCAGAGCTAAGAGTTTTGTAAAGAAGTGTCGCATTATTTATAATCCCCAAAAAATAAATAAAAACTCAAACTAATAATAAATTAACCAAATTATATTAAAAAGGTTTTAAATTTGAATTAGCAAATGGGTAAAAAGATGAATGAAACACAAAAATATTCAGCGACCGAAGTTTCGTCGATGGATCAAGTAGAACTGGAAAGCAGAGCTTTTATTCGGGCAGCTTCTTCTTTAAATATGATAAAAGAACATTGGGATACCGAGCAAGGAAAGCTTGAGGAAGCCTTGGATAAAAATCGCAAGTTGTGGACGATTATTGCCAGCGCTATGAAGGAAGATGATTGTCCTCAACCGGTAGAAGTGCGCAACAATATTTTGAATTTGGCATTATTTGTTTTTCGTCGGACTATGGATGTCTTGTCAGATCCTAAGCCGGAAAGTCTTAATATCTTGATTGATATTAATATGAACATTGCTAAAGGTCTTGCTGGACACGAATAGTTTTAAGCTGTCTTTATAATATGTTTTGCAAATTACGCACCCCTCGGGGTGCTTTTTTTATGCGTATTATTTTTTTTGGCACGAATATTGCATATAGTTACACAACGACTAATTCTTTAAGGAACTTGATGATGGAAATTAAAGAGATAAATAAAAATGGCTTGCTTGGTATGTTGCAAATGAATAAGAACAACATGCAATCTGGTAATGTTGGAAATATGGAATTTGGAAACATCTTAGCCAACTTAGATAGTCTCAACGCATCTAAACCGGATGTAAAAGACGATTTCAGCCAGGTTGAAGAAAAAATCTCTTCACGCTTCGATGCCGGAAGCTCTAAAGACATGTCTTCTTATGATAATCAAGTTTCTACAAAAGAAGATACTTCCGTAAAAACTGAGGATAATAAGGCAGAAAAACCAAAGACGGATAATACAAAAGAATCTCAGAATGCTTCGGAAGAAACTCAATCTAAAGAAGATAATAAGCAAACGGATTCACAAAAAGAGAAGGCAGAACCTTCAGAAACAAAAGAAAATAGCTCAGAGAAAGTAGCTGCTGGCGAAAAAGAAGGCAAGACCGAAACCGTAACAGAAGAAGGATTAGTAAAAGAAAAAGATGTTAAAGAAGTCTCTGTTAATGCTTTGGCTTTGTTGGGGACAGTTATGGTAGTAAATCCGTTAGACGGAACACAAATGCAAGTTTCTGGACAAGAATTGGCAAGTGCATTGTCTGCTCAAGGGATTGAAACCGTTTCGCTGATGGATGGCGAAAATAATCAAGCAATCGTTATGATGCCGGAGGCTGAAACTCCTGAATTTAACGCTTTCCAAGAGGCTATGCAATCTTTTGAGATTGTTTCAGACGGAGTGGAACTCCAACCTGTAAAAACACAAGCTCAGGCTGAAACTGAAACAAAAGAAGTTCTTCCTCTGGATGCTGAAGGCAATGTTGTTTTAGATGAACAAGCTGCACAATTGAGCGAAGTAAGCGGTAATCGCAAAATTAAAGTAGAAGTAAATGTAAAAGAGGAAAAAATTGCCGATAAGGTTGACTCTAGTATGGTAAAAGAGAGCAATCTTTCAAACGATGTATTGTCTGCGATTATGTCTGGAGATGAGCAAGCTAATCCATTGACGGAAATGAAAGCACCGAGTGCCAATATGAGCCAAAATGCTCAAACAATGCAAAATCAAGCCGCTCAAGTTAAATTGGCCGGTTCTGTTGCGGCGCAAAATAATGTCGCTTCTTCCGTTGCTGATGATACGGCTTCCCTCTCATTGGATAACAACACGACCACTATGGTTCAAGCTGGAAGTTTGGGTCATGAAAACATCTCAAATGCAAAAATTGCCGCTCATGACTCTCAAAATACTTCATTTAAAGATGTCTATAAAGGCATGAGCAAAGAAGTTATTGACCAAGTAAAAGTAAATATAACCAAATCTGCGGTTAAAGGTGTTGATAAAGTAGAAATTCAACTCAAGCCTGAAGATTTGGGTCATATCGAAGTTAAAATGCAAATCGGCAAAGACGGCAAATTGCAAGCTCATATCGTAGCCAGCCGTCCGGAAACGGCAGAAATGCTGCAAAAAGATATTGCCAACTTGCAAAAGGCATTTAATGACGCCGGTTTCCAAACCGATGAAGGAAGTTTGAGCTTTAGCTTCCGCAATGAAGGGCAATCAAACCAAGAGCAGGAAAGAAATAACCTGCGTAACTTTATAGGGCAGGCGCTGGAACAAGAAACAGCCATGGACGTAGCTGGAAACGATACGCTGTACAATGGCGGTTGGAACGGTGCCAACGGATTAAACATCAGAGTGTAACCAAGGAGGCCTATCATGACAGATATTAATGCGATAAACGGTTATACCCAGACAGGTAGTTCAAGTACTAATCAGGCAAGCAATCAATTGTCTGCAGATATGAACACGTTTTTAACCCTTTTGACAACCCAATTAAAATATCAAGATCCGATGGATCCGATGGATACGGCGGAATTTACCAACCAGTTGGTACAATATTCCAGCGTAGAGCAAGCCATTCAAACCAACTCAAAGTTAGATTCGCTATTATCATTAAATATGTCTAACTTAGGCGCTCAGGCAGTATCTTATATTGGAAAAGTTGCTCAATGTTTAGGTGATGTGATGCCGATGGAAAATGGTATGGCCAAAGCAACTTATACCTTAGATAAAAATGTAGAAAGTGCCGTTATTACGGTTAAAGACTTGGAAGGCAATATTGTTTATTCCGAGCAAGGAAAAATCACAGCCGGTACCCATGACTTTGAATGGGATGGTAAAGATATGGATGGTAACCAATTAGAAGACGGCGCTTACCAAATTGAAGTAACTACCAAAGTAGGCAGCGGAGAAACCGCAGCTACTGTAACAACAACAGTCTTTGGTAGAGTAACGGGTGTAGCAAGTGACTCTAATGGTGTTTACATCGGCTTAGGCGATGCCGTAACCGCAAACTTGAGCGATATTTTAACGGTTCGTACGGATGACTTTTTTGATACAAATAAACCCGGAGAAGGAGATGGTAATGAAGATGGAGATGGTACCACTCCGCCGGAAGGAGGCGACGGTGAGGGCGAAGGCTCCGGAGAAGACGGTGCCACAGAAACGTTAGCTAGAGTATTAAGCAGTGCAGCAGGAGCAGCAGCCCGCGCAGCCACCTTCGGATTATTATAATTTAGACTTTAGGAGATAAAACAATGAGTATTTTTGGTGCATTACAGTCCGGTATTTCGGGATTGGCCGCCCAATCAAGTGCAATGGGTGCGATTTCCGATAATATCGCAAACGTAAACACAATTGGTTATAAAGTGACCAATACCCAGTTTTCCACTTTAGTAACCAAACAAACCTCTTCAACAATGTATTCCCCTGGCGGTGTTCAATCTCGTCCGCGCCAAGAAATCAGTGCGCAAGGCTTATTGTCTTCCACCTCTATTTCTACGGACGTAGCAATTACCGGAAGTGGCTACTTTGTTGTAAACCAAGCTGCTAATCCGGGTGAAGGCGATATGTGGGCCTATACCCGTGCCGGAAGTTTTGGTTTGGATGATAACGGCTATTTGGTCAATACCGGCGGATTCTATGCGCAAGGTTGGTCATTGTTGCCGTGGGATGGAAATCCGAACGCCAGCGTTGTTAATGTAAACGGCATTAACTATATGAAGGCTTATTATGATGCCAGTGGTAACACTGTTTACATCAATGATAACATTATTGATAGCCGTAACCTTCGTCCGATTAATCTTTCAACAATTGGTGGTACGGCCACAGCTACTCAACAAATCAGCATGGGTGCAAATTTACCATCTAGCGCTCCGATATATGACCCGACCAATGCATCGGCTGGCGGTAAGGAAAAAATTTCCGCTTTGATTTATGATAGTTTGGGAAATGCCAGCAACTTGAGTTTGGAATTTACCAAAACCAGTTCAAATGGTTGGTCATTGGGTAGCACGATTCCAAGTGGTGCCGCTTCCGTTGTCATGACCGGTAATACCGAAAATGGTAATGATATTTCATCAGATGTTTATTATGCTGCCGGTCAATTAGAGTTTACCTCTATTCCGCAAAATGGTTCTACCATTAGCATTACCGATGCCGGAACGGGCAAAACCTATACTTTTGAATTTGTAAATGATGCAGATGGTTATGTTGGCGCAAATATTCCGGTTGAAATCAGCAAACAAGTTGTTTCTGTTGATGATTTTGTAAAGAATTTTGAAACAGCTCTGAAAGAAAATATGCCTTCAGCTGGTCGTTTTACGGCAGACGGAAACAAAATCAGTATCGTTCAATCAACCATGGGCTCTGCCTTAACAATTGATGCCAGCAAAACTTTGGCTTGCGTTCAAAGTGCGGTTAACCCACGTGCCGATACAGGCTTGCCGACAGGTATCTTTGATATTCCGCAAATTGATAACGATATCAAAAATGGTGCTCGTATTGACTTTACAAGTACGACAGCTGCCGACTATTTGAATAAATCCATCACCATTAATGGTCAAACTTATACCTTCTCTAATACGGCAGCTCCGGATAATCCGCTGCAAGTAGATATTTCTGATTATATTTCTGGCGTAACGGTTGACCCGGCAGGTGTAGTATCAGCATTAGCAAATGCTCTCAATAACACCGCAACTGAGCCAAACCGCTTTGTGGCTAGCGGTATGTCTTTAGAGATTTTGCCTTCATCATCTGGTGGCGATATCACTATCGATACTCAAAACTTAGGCACAGCCATTGATGGTGTTGTTCGCAACAAAGATGGTGGTTGGGGTTCTATCCAAAATAAGAATGTAACAATCGGTAGCACCTTCAAAACCAATACAACAGAAGACCAACAAGGTTCAATTGTTCCGGCTGTTCGTTTTAACTCAGATGGTACGCCAAAAGAATTTTGGGTAAACTCTATGGAAATTGAATGGGCAAACGGTGCTGAAAACATGACCGGAGAAAGTGGCCACGGTACCCCGATTACCTTAAATATGGGTAATGTCGGCACCAACGATGGTTTAACCAACTTGTCAGGTAACTTCACCACCAACTATATCAAACAAGACGGTGCAAAATTCGGTAGTTACTCAGGTGTTCAAGTTAGTGAAAACGGTGTTGTTACAGCTCTGTTTGATAACGGTGAAACCAGACCGATTGCTATTCTTCCGTTAGCAACTTTTGCCAATCCGGAAGGTATGGAATCTCTGACCGGTAATGCTTGGATTGAAACAGATGCTTCAGGTCAAGCTTAACATGATTGTAACTCAACGTGCATACTCAGCCGCCACCAAGATTATTACGACGGCCGATGAAATGCTTGATGAATTAACTCGTATGACATAGTCTGATTCATAAAGATTTGCACAAATAAAATTAACCTCCTAAAGTAAGCCCCGCCGTTTAGCGACGGGGCTTTTAGAGGGTTTGTAAAAAGATAACGCTGTGAATATTTAAAAATATCGTTTCCTTAAATGTAAAATTAAGCTAATCATAAGGTAATTAGACGTTTAACTAGAAAAAATAGGTCTCAAAGTGAATAATTTTTGGCAAACAATAAAGAACTTGTCGCCTGGCAGATTAGCCGCCATCGCCGCAGTTATAATATTTTTGGTCAGCTTCTTAGGCTACATGATTGCTCGTATGAATAATACGGAATATCTTGTTCTATATACAGATTTGGAAATGGAGGGAGCTAAAGAGATTGTTACCAAGTTAGAGGCTGATAACGTCAAATATAAGCTCACCAAGAACGGAACCGAGATTCAAGTCCCTGCCGAGGACGTAAATCGGCTGAGAGTCGATACGGCAGAAATTGCCATGGGGTCTAACGGTTCAAACGTCGGCTATGAGATTTTTGATCATACAGATGCGCTGGGTTCTACTAATTTTGTTCAAAATGTAAACTTGGTAAGAGCCTTAGAAGGGGAATTGGCCCGCACGATTCGCTCGGTTGATAATATCAAAAATGCCAGAGTTCACTTGGTCTTGCCTAAAAGAGAGATGTTTTCCAGAGAAGAGCAAAAGCCTTCGGCGTCGGTTGTGATTAAAACTGTTGAAGGACCGTTGAGCGCCAAAAGCATTCAGGCAATTCAAAAATTAATTGCGGCGTCTGTTCCGAAATTGGATGTTAAAAATGTGGCAATCGTTGATAATTTTGGTAATTTGCTGACCAAAAATTATGAAGACGAAGAAACTATGAATGCAGCCAATAATGAAATCATGCGCTTGGAGCAAGAGCGTAAAATGAGCTCTCAGGTTCAAGATTTATTGGAGCGTACCATAGGCGAAGGCAAAGTTCGAGCTCAAGTCAATTTAGAGATGGACTTTGACCAAGTTGTCACTAAAGAAGAAATTTATGACCCAGATACTCAGGTCGTTCGTTCGCAAGCCACCGTAACGGAAGAAAGCTACAATAAGGATAATGAAAATCCGGTAACCGTCGCCCAAAATATTCCAAACGGCGATATGATGGCGACCAATTCCGGAAGCGCCTCACAATCTTCTCGTACGGAAGAGACGATTAATTACGAAATTTCCAAAGTTGTTCGCAATAAAGTCAAAAATACCGGAACAATTAAACGCTTGACGGTTGCGGTAATGGTTGATGGTATTTATGAGAAGAATTCCGAAGGCAAAATGGTTTATCGAACAAGAACGCCCGAGGAAATGGAACAAATTACGAATTTGGTTAAGTCTTCTGTTGGATATGATGCCAACCGAGGAGACATAGTCGAAGTAGAAAATATGCGATTTGTAAATATGATGCCGGAGACAGAGGAAGTGCAAGAAGTATTAATAATGGGATTTACCAAGGATGAATTAATCCGCATAGCAGAAGGTTTTGGTGTTGCCATCGTTGCAATATTGGTAATATTGCTGGTTATCAGACCGTTAATAAACAATGCCTTTGATGTATCAAACAGCAATAACGAAGGACGTCTGCTGGGCAGTAATCCCGATGATGATAATTTATTGCTTTCAAACTTCTTAAATGAGGCTGATGAAAGTGTAGAAGAGTTAATCAACTTAAATAAAATAGATGGTCGAGTAAAAGTTTCATCATTGAAGAAGGTCAATGAAATAGTCGAGAAGAATCCAGATGCTGCGGTTAATGTTATTCGTGGCTGGCTCTATTCCAATGATAACAATTAACATTAAAGAGATATTCTGATGAAACAAAATGTAATTGATGATTATAATATTTTATCCGGGCAACAAAAAGCGGCGATTTTAATGCTGTCATTAGATGAAGAGCGTTCCGCTTCAATATTTTCTCTTATGGATGATGAAGAAATAAAAGAGCTTTCCGTAATTATGGCAAGTTTGGGAAAGGTAAATTCTGGAGTTGTTGAACAACTTTTTTCTGAATTTGTTGATAAAGTTTCAAGCACGGGCTCTTTGGTGGGAACCTATGAAACCACGGAAAGATTACTCTCTAAAGCCTTAGATAAAGATAGGGTAACGTCCATTATGGAAGAAATTAGAGGGCCGGCAGGACGAACGATGTGGGATAAGTTAGGCAACGTAAACGAGCATGTTTTGGCCAACTACTTAAAAAATGAGTACCCACAGACCATTGCCGTTATTTTATCAAAAATTAAAGCCGAGCATGCGGCGAAAGTTATAGCCTTATTGCCTGAGAACTTTGCGATGGAAATCGTTATGCGTATGATTCGCATGGATTCGGTTCAAAAAGAAGTGTTGGATGGTTTGGAAAAAACGTTGCGTAAAGAATTTATGAGCAACCTGTCTAAGTCCACACGTCGCGATTCTCATGAATTAATCGCCGATATTTTCAACTCCTTGGATAGAAACACCGAAAGCCGCTTTATGGAGGCCTTGGAAGAGCGTAATCGTGAATCTGCCGAACGAGTTAAATCTCTTATGTTTACATTTGAAGACCTTATCCGTATTGATGCTCAAGGCATTCAAATCTTACTGCGTAATATTGATAAAGATAAATTGGCAGTTGCTTTGAAGGGTGCATCTGAAACCATTAAAGATTTGTTCTTCAGTAATATGTCTTCACGTGCCGGTAAGATATTAAAAGAAGATATGGAGGCCATGGGACCTGTACGTCTGCGTGATGTTGAAGAAGCTCAGCAATACATTGTTACTGCAGCCAAAGAACTTTCTAATAATGGTGAAATCGTCATTAGTGAAGGTAAAGACAGCGACGAGTTGATTTACTAGAAGGACAATTATGGCACATTTTAAAAAGTTTATGTTTGATAATTTCGTGATTGAGACAAAACCCGAAGCGGATTTGCCTGAGGCTGACGTAAACTCTATAACTACTGAGCCAGAACCTGAAATTGAAGAGCCAATCCCCGTTGATGTTGTAGAACCTGTTCCTGCGCCAGAACCCGAGCCGGAACCTGAACCCGAGCCAGAACCTGAACCAGAGCCTGAGCCTGAGCCGGAACCCGAACCCGAGCCGGAACCTGAGCCCGAGCCGGAACCTGAACCCAGTTATAGCCAAGAAGAGTTAGATGAGAAAGTTGATGCCGCTCGCACCGAGGGCTATGAGCAAGGTTTCAAAAACTCACAGCAAGGCATAGATTCTGAAGTAACCTCTTTATTGATGGATATTTCTCAAAAATTGCAAACTTTGCTTGATAGCCGAGACAGTCTTCAAAAAGAGCTTGAAAATCAATCAATCGAGGTTATAAGAACGGTTGTTAAAAAATTAGTTCCAACCTTGCAGGCTAAAGAGGCAGCTAATTTAGTATCCAAGTTCATAGAGGATAATTTCAACAATTTTAAGAATGAATCAAAATTGTCTTTCTATATTCATCCGGATATTATATCATATGCCCAAGAAAAGATAGCCTCGCTGGCAAAGAGTTATGATTTTGAAGGAAAGATAGCTCTTCATAAAGATTCACTCTTGGCAAAAAGTGATTGTCGGATAGAATGGGACAAAGGCGGAATAGAACTCAACGGCAAACAGCAATTAGCCAAAGTTGATGAATTTCTTACAGCTGAAGAAAATACAAAACCGGAGATAAAACATGACAGATAAGATTGAATTGGATGAATTAAGCGAAAGCGCAATACTGGATGATGAACCGGTATTGAAAAAAGACAACCAAATGGATGATTTTGATATTCCGAATTCTGCCAGCGATTTGGAAGCTGTTTATGATATTCCGGTTAAAGTATCGGCTATTTTAGGTAAAACCAAAATGAAAGTAAGCCAGCTCTTAAAACTCAACAAAGGAGCAATTATAGAGTTGGACAGTAAAGTCGGTGAAGCAATTGATGTTTATGTAAATAATAATCTGGTAGCCAGAGGCGAAGTTGTTGTCGTTGACGACAAATTGGGTATCACCATGACTGAAATTGTGAAGACCCCGACCAAATAGCAGGTAAACGATGGAATTATTGATAGTCGGCACATTAGAAGGACAAATTGGTGCGGCAAGCAAAATTGCCGTTCAGCAAGGTGGTCACGTCACTTTAGCTGACACAGAGGAAGCCGGTTTGGAGGTTTTGCGCTCCGGCAAAGCCATTGAGCTGGTTATGATAGATGTTAAGCTGGATGTCTATAAATTTATTTCTTCACTAGAGCAAGAGCGCATTAATGTCTTGGTCGTAGCTTGCGGTGTTGCCAATGATTCGTCATTAGCTGTCAAAGCCATTAAAGCCGGTGCCAAAGAATATATTCCGTTACCGCCTGATCCTGAGTTGATTGGTGCGGTTTTAGCCGCAGCCACGCGTGAAAATCATGCGCTTATCTATGGCGACAAAAAGACCGAAGCGGTTTTGAAAATGGCCAAACAAATTGCTCCGTCTGAGGCTAATGTTTTACTGACCGGACAATCAGGAACCGGTAAGGAAATCTTTTCTCGTTTTATTCATGATAATTCCAAGCGAGCTAATAAAAAATTTGTTGCCATCAACTGTGCGGCTATTCCGGAAACCTTACTGGAATCTGAGCTTTTTGGTTATGAAAAAGGCGCTTTCACAGGGGCTGTTGCACGCCGTATCGGTAAGTTTGAGGAAGCCTCTGGCGGAACGTTGTTGCTTGATGAAATCTCAGAAACCGATATCAAAATTCAAGCCAAATTGCTTCGTGCTATTCAAGAAAAAGAAATCGACCGTATCGGCGGCAAAGCCCCGATAAAGGTTGATGTAAGAATTATCGCTACATCTAACCGCAATTTAGATGAATGTGTTAAGAACGGTACTTTCCGTCAAGACTTGTATTACCGCTTAAATGTGGTCAATATTAATATTCCGCCGCTCAAAGACCGCAAAGATGATATTGTGGTTTTGGCCAAACACTTTGTTAAAAAATATTCTGAGTTAAACGATTTGCCGATAAAAGAGATGACCCCAAAGGCAGAAGAAAAATTGCTGAACTATCTCTGGCCGGGTAATGTTCGTGAATTGGAAAATACGGTTCATCGTGCCGTCTTGCTCAGCACCGGTGAAAAAATTGATGAAGATGCAGTTCTTTTAGATGACATTGATTCAATAATTTCTGCACCTCAAGAGGGCGAAGTGATGAGCGGTGGTGAATTTGTCGGTAAAACCGTCGCCAGCATGGAGCGTAATTTGATTATTGATACGCTCAAACACACGCTTGGTAATCGCACGGTTGCAGCCAACATTTTAGGCATTTCGATTCGCACACTCAGAAACAAACTTAAACAATATCAGGAAGAAGGGTTTGATATCCCCGAAAACTAGGATATGACTGACCAATGGCAAAAAAGATAGCAAATAACGCTTCCGCATTTGGCGGTAAAAGCTTTAAGGACTTATTGATAGCCTCCACCAAAAGGGGAGACATCTTTTTTGCATTATCAATTATTTTGATGTTGGTCATCTTGATAATGCCGTTGCCGGCGTGGTTGTTGGATATTGCTTTATCTTTAT
The DNA here is from genome assembly GCA_949286215.1 of uncultured Pseudomonadota bacterium. Lineage (GTDB taxonomy): Bacteria > Pseudomonadota > Alphaproteobacteria > RF32 > CAG-239 > Scatocola. Next base: position 48,051 of record CASDYX010000009.1, on the reverse strand, counting down.
CCATTACAATCTCCTGCTTAGTATTGATGACGGCAATTTTTATTGAAAAGCCAAATGAGTTTAGCGCTTTCCCGCTGGTATTATTAATCACCACCATGTATCGCTTGTCCTTGAACTTGGCCTCCACCAGATTGATTTTATCCAAAGGATATCAGGGACCTGATGCCGCCGGTGAAGTTATTGCTGCCTTTGGCGGATTTATCATGGGCAATAACTTTGTGATTGGTGTGATTGTGTTTGCCATTTTGGTCATCGTCAACTTTGTGGTCATCACCAAAGGTTCGGGACGTATTGCTGAAGTTGCAGCCCGCTTTGCATTAGATGCTATGCCCGGTAAACAAATGGCGATTGATGCGGACTTGTCATCAGGGCTTATCACCGAAGATGAAGCCAGAGCCCGTCGCGAAGATTTATCAAAAGAAAGTGCATTCTACGGAGCCATGGATGGTGCCTCCAAGTTTGTAAGAGGAGATGCTATTGCCGGCTTGATTATTACCTTTATTAATATTGTTGCCGGTATTATTATCGGTATGGTTCAAAACGATATGAGCTTTTCGGCGGCAGGCGAGGCTTATACGCGTTTAACGGTTGGTGATGGCTTGGTATCCCAAGTTCCGGCATTAATTATTTCTGTAGCTGCCGGTATTTTGGTTTCCAAAGCTGGTATGACCGATTCCACCGATAAAGTTTTGTTTGAGCAAGTTGCCAATTATCCGAAAGCCTTAGGTATGAGTGCTTTCTTGGCTTTTGCCTTGGGAATGTTGCCCGGTACTCCGGCTGTTCCGTTTATGTTGTTAGGCTCGCTCACCGGAGCCACGGCTTATTATTTGGACAAGCAACAAAAAATTGCCCAGCAAAAAGCAGCTGAGGTCTTAGAGCAAGAAAAGAAACAAGGCGCAATCGCCAAAGCGGCAGATGAGCCAATTGCCAATGTTTTGCGCATTGACCTTATCCGCCTTGAAATTGGTTATGGTTTGCTCCCGCTCATCAATGAGGAAACCAACCGTAAATTAACCGACCAAATCAAAGCCTTGCGTCGTGCTCTGGCGGCGGAATTGGGATTTGTCATGCCCTCAATCCGTATTCAAGATAATATGCAGTTAGAGGCGAATGAGTATAATATTTACATCAAAGAAGTTAAAGCCGGTAAAGGCGAGTTAAGACCGACCCAATTATTGGTTATGGACCCGAGAGGCGAACCGATAACCTTGCCAGGCGAGGCCACTACCGAACCGACCTTTGGTCTGAAAGCCATGTGGGTTGACCAATCATACCGTGAAGAGGCTATGTTTAGGGGCTATACGGTCGTTGATCCGGCAACGGTTGTTACCACTCATATTACGGAACTTGTAAAAGATAATATGCCGGAGCTCTTGTCTTATGCCGAAACGCAAAAACTCTTGGATGAATTGGATAAAGAACACCAAAAACTCATCAAAGAACTTATCCCAGGCAAAGTCAGCCTTGGCGCCGTTCAAAGAATTTTGCAAAATCTGTTGCAAGAAAGAGTATCTATTCGCGATTTGCCGACCATTTTGGAAGGTATTTCCGAAGCTGTTGCTTCTACCCATAGCCTGATGATGATAACCGAGCATGTTCGCACCCGTCTGGCACGACAACTCTCCAATGCCAACGCCAATGAATTAGGGGTTATTCCGCTCGTCACACTCTCTCCGGAGTGGGAGCATGCCTTTGCGGAAGCCATAGTCGGGGAGGGCGATGACCGTCAATTAGCAATGGCACCGAGTGCTCTGCAAGCCTTCATTACCAAAGTACGCCATGTTATGGAAGATTTGGCGATTAAAGGCGAAACGGCAGTATTACTCACCAGTCCGGCAATACGCCCGTTTGTTCGTTCAATCATTGAACGTTTCCGTCCTTTAACGGTTGTTATGTCACAAAACGAAATTCACCCCAAAGCCAAGATAAAAACGGTTGGTCAGATATAAGGAACTTAAGCCATGCGCCTAAAAAATTATGTCGCCGCCAGCATATCTGAAGCCATGCTCCTCATCAAAAATGAGTTGGGCCCTGATGCGATTATTATCTCAACCGAAAACGAAAACGGCTTGGTTAAAGTTGTTGCCGCCTTAGATGAAAAAGAGAATATCGATTTTAATTCAGCCGAAGAATTAGAAATTATTCCCAGCCGTCAACGGTTTGATGATACACATTTAAGAGATTGTTTAGACTATCACGGCGTCATACCTGTTGTTAGTGAACGAATTTTAGCCTATTGCCGTAATCTGAGTTTGGAACATGGTATATCAGATGAGCACAGATTGGTAATGTCTTGCTTTAGAGAGATGTTTAAATTTGGCTCTCTCTTGGATTTAACTTGTCCGGTCAAGATGTTTATGGGCGTCCCTGGTTCGGGAAAATCCACCACAATCGCCAAAGTGGCCACGCAAGCCCGCTTTGAAGGCTTAAGAAGTTGTATTATCTCCACCGATAATGTTCGCGCCGGCGCTAATAACCAGCTGGAAGCCTTTGCCAAGATATTGGAAACAGACTTTTTCTTTTGCAAAGGGGAGCGGAGTTTATATGAGGCGGTGCGCTCAGCCAAAAGAACTTACCAGCTGATTTTGATTGATACACCGGGGGTTAACCCCTTTATTCAAAGCGAGATTGATAATCTGCACAATCAAACCGAAGCTATCAAAAGCGATATAATTTTGACGGTTGACGCCGGAAAAAACTCTTTTGAGGCGGTGGAAATAGCTGAAATATTTAATCAATTCGGGGTCAAATATTTACTCCCCACCAGGTTAGATTTAACCCGCCGCATAGGGTCACTCTTATCCATAGCCGGTTGTTGTCGCATGGGCTTTTGTGCCGCAAGCGTCAGCTCCAGCATTGCTCGCGGTATGGCGCCGATAACTGCCAAAAATTTATCAAAACTTATATTGTCATGATTGGGAATTAACATGGAACAGAAACAAGAAGAATTAAAAATCATGCCCAGAGGCACAAGCCCGCGCAGTCTTCGCCGCGGTCGCAATATGATTGCCGTAGCTTCAGGCAAAGGAGGCGTTGGCAAAACTTGGTTCTCAATCACTTTGGCACAAGCTCTGAGTGGTTTCAGACAAAAGACCTTGCTTTTTGACGGCGACTTAGGTCTTGCCAATGTCGATATTCAGTTGGGCCTTTTGGTAAAAGATGATTTAGGCAGTGTTGTAGCTGGTTCTAAAACGCTCAATCAGGTAATTCAGCATTGCGATAAAACCCGTTTTGATATTATTGCCGGACGTTCAGGCTCAGCAGGCTTAGCCTCTATGCCGATAGGTCGTCTGCAAATTTTGGGCGAGGATTTATCTTTGCTGGCCTCCTCTTATGATAAAGTGATTTTGGATATGGGCGCAGGGGTTGAAAAACCAATCAGAATCTTGTCCAGCATGGCCGAAAAAATCATTGTATTATGCACCGATGAGCCCACTTCTTTAACCGATGCCTACGCATTTATCAAAATCATGTCCATGCAGTACCCAAAATCCAATATCAATGTGGTGATAAATCAGGCTAATTCATTGCGTGAAGGTCAAAGAACATATGATACTTTGCTCAAAGCCTGCACCAATTTCTTAAAAATTAATCCGCCTTTGTTAGGCATCATCAGAAGGGATGCTCGTGTGCGTGACGCTATCCGCAACCAAACCCCGCTGATGAATCGCTATCCCACCTCTGAGGCTTCAGAAGACGTCATTAACATTGCCCGTAAACTATTGACTGAGTAAGAAATGAGCACCATAATTCCTCCAATTACCACGCCAGATATTTCCACCGGAACAGAAACGACGCTTCCCAATGGTTCAATAGATAGTTCTGGCACGGTTTTGGAGGGAATAAAGCCGGGATCCAACCTGCAAATTACCTTGCCCTCACTCTCGCAAGGAAATTTGAACCTCTCAGTCAAAATTGAGATTAATAATCAAACCTTAGAAATTCCCCTCAAATTAAATTCTAATCAAATTCCTCAGCCCAATGCTTTAGATGCAGGAGAACTTCCCGCGGAAATCAAAGTTCTGAATAATCATCAAGGCGAACTTAGCTTTAAGTTTGTGAGCATTAATAACCAGTCGCCCGAAAAATTTATTGCCCCAAACAAAGTGCCAACTTCTGGTACTGAGGCGTTATCTAAACCCCAAACCGCACCGGTGATTATTTCTGGGAACGAAAACTCGGTTCGCCCTGAAATTACATTGCATGAGATGAGCTTGCCCAAGATACTCACTTCGCTGAGCGGAGAAAATAACTTGCCTCCGGAAGTGCAAAATTTGATTGCCGATGGCAAATTAGAATTTGCCTTTAGCAAAGTAAATTCCTCTCCACAATCCTCACAACCTTTGCCTCAAGACACGCAAACCTCCTTGCTTAACTTAAAAACGGCTCTTGGCTCAGGAGATACCAAAAGCATATTGTCAGCTCTGCAATCTTTGCAAGGCAAAACTTTCCCAGCCATCACCCAAACCAGAGCAGATATCGGGCTCACCTCATTTCAAACCCCGTTAGGCGAGGTTGTGAGCCAAACCCCGCTCAAGTTAGAAAACAATTTGCCGATAGAACTAGTGGTCAAAAACATCACGGTTAAAACTTTGCCGACAGAGGTGCTTGATACCTTATCGGCTAGTGCGAAGTTGCTGGAAGATATGGCATCTCTGCCGGTTTTGAATAAAGAGCAGCCAATCTCTTCCAAAAATATTTTAGAAACGCTCAAAAACCTTCCTTTGCCGCCGGATATTAAGCAAGAAGTTGTTTCTAAATTGCCGACCCCAAACAAACAACTCTTGTCCAACCTGAGCAATTTTGTGAAAGCGGCTGTGCACCAAGAGGTCAAAGAATGGTTAGGACCTCAACTCTCAGAGCTGGTTCTCTCGTCCGGTCCCGATGGCAAAGAGGCACTGCAACAATTAAGCCAAAGTCTAAATGCCACATTAAGAGAGACACCGACTTGGAGAATGGTGGAAATTCCGTTTTATACCGGCGAGAATATTGAAAAAATCCGTTTGGCAGTAAAAAAATATAATGAAGATGAGGAAGAAAACCAAAATTCCTCACGCCAAAAATACGGCACGCGCTTTTTGATAGATACCAATTTCACACGTTTGGGGCGCTTTCAGTTTGATGGTTATTCTCTTGTCCGCGAACGCCGCTTTGATTTGATAATTCGCACCGAAAAATATGTTGGCAATGATTTATGCGCCAATTTAATGCGGATTTATAAAAATACTCTGCATGAATTAGACTATGCCGGCACAATAAAAATAAATGTTAAGGAAAATTTTATCAAAATCAGCGAAGATGAAGAAAATAAGACTTTGTCCGAAGGAATATTGATATGATACCGCAAACAACAGACCCTTTGGGTTACTATGCCGTTTTAGGCGTATCCTCAACCGCCCAAGAAGCAGAAATCAAAAAGAACTATCGAGAGCAAGCCAAAAAATGGCACCCCGATTATAACACCAGTGCGGAAGCGGTAGAAATATTCCAAAAAATCTCGGTAGCCTATGATGTAATTAGTGATGAAACGCAAAGGCTGAAATATGATTTATTATCACAAATTTATACCTCTGAGAATTTTCCGCCGATGAATGCGCTGAAAATTTATACCAATCACAAAGGGCAAGAAGAAGTCAATTTAAGAACCATAAAATTAAGGCAAGTTATCGGAAAATTGGTAAGTTTTACGGATAAATCTGTTCCGGAAGTTTGCGATTACGAAGAAGCCAAAAAACACGTCTTATCTAATTCTCTGCTCAATTGGACTTTAGGTTGGTGGAATATTCCTGGGCTTGCACATAATATTCAGGCCATCACCGACAATTATCGCCACCTAGGGGAGAATACTTTCGACAATCTCAAACTCTTGGTTCATAATATGATAGCCTATGCCCAAGAAAACAAAAACTCTCAAGCCCTAATGTCCGCTAAATTGGCAATGAACTATGCCAACCCGCATCAAAAAGAATTAATAGAGCGTTTTATCCGCACATTGCCGCCAACGCAAATTGCTCCGAACGCTATCAAAAATTGGGATTACGGCAAATTAAAAAATTTGCAGTTAATAGCACCCGGAATAATTGTTTTTACGTTGATGATGGGGGTGTCCTCCCGCGTCATGAATTGGCAAGAGTTTAATAAATATTTTGCGCGCAATGATGATGTAACCTATTTCCAACAGGTCAGATTTAATGACGGGCGAGGGGTAGATGACGTTGTAGTTTCAAAGGTATTGGATATTCCGGTTGATACCACGGATTTAAAAAAATTATATCATGTTACTCAAAGCTGCGATGTCATGTATGGACCAGACGAACAATTTGATAAATTGGCCTCATTGAAAGCCAAAACCACCGTACGCCTGACAGGCTATACGCCAAATCAAGAATGGGCCAGAATTATGCTTGATAACGGCGAAATGGGTTTTGTAAAAATGGATATCTTAAAGCCGGGAATAGGCAAAGATATTCCCGACGACAGCAAAATCTACACCGGTATAAGGGTTAATTAAGTTTAAGTTGCTCGATATTGAGCGCTTTTCCTGTTTTGTCATCCACATCAATCATTACGCCGAAAAGGGTTCCCGGACCTTTCGCCGGCGTCAGGCGACCGCCGGTATATTTGCGAAGCAAGCGATTGACAGGCTCTGTCTTATCAAAGCCAATAACCGAGTTATAGTCACCACACATTCCGACATCGGTCTGGTAGGCAGTTCCGCCGTCTCGAATACAAAAATCAGACGTTGGAATATGAGTGTGCGAGCCGATAACGGCAGAAACACGACCATCCAAATAATGTCCGACTTCAATTTTTTCAGCGGTGGCTTCTGCGTGAATGTCAACAAAAATAGCGTTAATGTTTTTACCTAAGGTATAGTTTTTGAGAACTTTGTCAGCCGCTTGAGCCGGACAATCAACCGCTTCCATAAACAAGCGTCCCAAGAGTTGCATAACGAGAACTTTTTTGCCGTTTGCAAGCTCAATTTCAATAGCGCCGCGTCCGGGCAAACCTTCAGGATAGTTAAGCGGACGAACGATTTTTTTGCACTCGTCCAAAAAAGGAATGAGGTCTCTTTGTTGCCAAACATGGTTTCCCGTGACTAAAGCATCTACTCCGGCATCTAAGAATTGTCGGCAAATTGAGGGGCTGGCACCAAAGCCGTGGGCTGCATTTTCAATATTAACGATAATCACATCAGCTTTATAGTCGTTTCTTAATTTGCTTAAATTATTTAACACCACATCTCTGCCGGCTCTACCGACCACATCACCGCAATAGATAATTCTCAAAACGCTGTCTTTCAAAAAAGTTACACAAAAAAACTCCGAAATAACGGAGTTTTTATATAGGTTAATCACTAATCGGAGGGGCCGTCTGATCGTATCAAAACATTCTTATCGAACCGCTTCTCAACAAGGTGGGTGCCATATAAAAAGACCAGGGTCAGTTCAGGGACAGCTCCCTAAAAAATAACGTTGGCTCGGAAGATCTGCGGAAACACGCAACAGACAGCTTCCCTCCTATGAGGATAGATTACAATGATTCGATTTTATTTGCAACAGAATTTATTTGTTGCGCCAGATTTTGCAAATTTTCGGCCAGAGACTTATCTAAATCAAGGAGTCTGGTGTTATCCACAGGCTGAGGAGCAGCCACCACCGGCGCACCTTTTTTGAGCTCGGTTAATTCGTCGGCTAATAATAATCCGACCATGGCGAGCAACATATTTTCGTTGACTTGCAGACTGCCGCCCGTAATCATTCTGGCTTTTTCATCCAGCAGGCGGGAGAGTTGCAAAATACGCACTTCTTGACCGTCTTCACAAGCCACGGCATATTCGCGCGAGTTAATTGTTATCGTAACTTGAGCCATCGTTTTCCAATACTTTATCTAATCTCGAAATAACCGAATTAATGTTGTTCATAATATTTTGCGAAGAAGATTTCAGCAAATTGAGTTGTTTTTCACGTTCATCAAGTTCTTTTTTATAAAGTTTTTGAGATTGCTCAATTTGTTGAGATTTGTCGTTGAGAACGCCGTTAAGTTTATCAAGAGCTTGGTGTAAACTCTCCAAGGCGGAATTCGTCAGCGGGAGTTCGGAATTTTTTTCTGTCATAACAAAAATATACTTCCAATTTAGAGATTAATCTTTTATTATTCTGAGATAATACTTATTCCTCAAATTAATTCAAGCATCAAAGGCAGGTTATGCAAAAGTTTATTGTCCGTCTCACGGAAGAAAATCAAAATTTGATAGATGGTTCGGAAATTGAGTGCTTCGTGCTCGATTCGGAAACACCCGCAGCATTAAATGAAAAATTAGCAAAGCAATTGCAAGCAAAAGGCAAAATAGTGCTGAGTATGGGAGGATCGGCGGTTGAACTTTGCCAAAGCTTGTCTTTAGACGGCGTTATTGTTGATATGAGCCAAGTCCAACACCCAAAAGCTTTTATTGATGATTTGCGCAAACAATTGGGCAAAGATGCCATCATTGGGGCAATTACGCGCAATCGCCGGCATGAAGCCATGATTATCAGCGAGGCTGAACCTGATTTTCTGATTTTTCAGGCCTGGAAGGATGGACAGCCACAAGTTGCCGAATTGGTTAAATGGTATAACGAGCTGTTTTTGATACAATCAGCGGTACTTTTAAGGGAAGATGATGTCTCTTTTTCAGATTTTGAATGTGATATCGTAATAATATCTGACAAAGAGTATAAATTTTTGTTGCTAAAAAACAAAGATTAGATTAAGTTCTTGATAAACATTTCATTGAAAGTTTAACGAAATTAAAAAATCAAAAATAAAATTGTAAATACGGAGATAATAAATGAAACAACTCGCAGGTTCTATTCGCATCGGTTGGGTAATTGAATACAAAAACAAACCATGGACCATCACCAAAGCAATGCATATTAAACCGGGTAAAGGCGGTGCATTTATGCAAGTTGAAATGAAATCGGTTGAAGAAGGTACCAAAACCAATGAACGTTTTCGTACAGAAGATACCGTTGAAAAATTGATGGTAGAAGAAAAAGATTGCCAATTCTTGTTTGAAGATGCAACCGGCTTAACCTTTATGGATAGTGAAACTTTTGATCAATTCTCAATGCCTTCAGATATTTTGGGTGACAGCCGTCCGTTCATGACCGATGGTATGCAAGTAATCATCAGCTTTATTGACGGCAAACCGATTTCAGTAGAATTGCCGCAACAAGTAATTTGTGAAGTAGTTGAAACCGAGCCGGTTGTTAAAGGACAAACCGCCGCTTCTTCTTACAAACCGGCAATTTTGGATAACGGTGTACGCACAACTGTTCCACCGTTTATCGGAGTCGGTGATAAAATCGTTGTCGGAACGGCTGAAGCCAACTATGTAGAGAGAGCAAAATAATGTCTTATCTTTCCCCAAATCTTTCTTTGCTGATAAATGCGGTTAAAAAGGCCTCCGGCTCTCTTAATCGCGACTTCAGCGAGATTGAACAATTGCAATCATCGGTTAAAGGCTATAAGGAATTTGTGGTTGCCTCTTACGGCAAAGTCTCAAAAGCCCTTCAAGTCGAATTAGGCAAAATCCATCCGGATTATCCGATAATTTCCGATGCCGAAAAATTAAGCGGACGCAATTGCTATATTGTTTCCCCGATTGACGGTTTGAGCAATTTTTCAAGAGGAATTCCTTGCTTTGCCATCAATGTTGCCGTTTATGAAAACAATACCATAACAGCGGCAATCGTTTATAATCCGGCAACGGATAACCTCTATTTTGCAGAAAAAGGTAAAGGTGCTTATAAGGAAGGTTTCCGTAATCATGAGCGCTTGAGAGTATCAGCCCGCAAGGACTTGCAAGATGCTTTAATTGCAACACTCGTTAGCTACCAACAAGATGTCAAAGAATACGATTCTCTGCAGCAAAAAATTGTCGCAGCAACTGACAATTTGCGTGTTTCTGGTTGTTGTTCTTTGGACTTGGCTTATGTTGCTTCCGGTAAATTTGACGGAGCCGTTAGCCGTGGCAATAAGTTGGCAGACTATGCTGCCGGCATTTTGCTGGTTAAAGAAGCCGGTGGTTATGTTTATGACATTGACCAAGCCGATAAAAGAACTGAAAACTTAAATTTGGTTTTGAATTCCGGTAATTTAATGGCCGTTAATAACGAATTAGGTCGTAAGTTAGGCGAATTATTGTCAAAATAATTACAAGAGGGAGAATGAGGATGAGAATAAAACAAATGCTGGGCGTATCGCTTTGTACGCTGACGCTGGTTGGTGCTTTTGATGTCAAAGCTGCAGACGATTCTTATGTCGATTTGTCAGTGTTGAATAATTTGCAACCGGGCGATTCGCTTTTTGTTGAAACTCAACCTCTTTTCCCAATTGTTAAAAAAGATACATCTTCAGCCCCAAAGGCAAAAAAAGCCCAAAAAAAGAGTGTAAAAAAACAATCTTCAAAGGCTCAGAAGCAAAATGTTGAAAAACAAGCAAAATCTTCTGAGACCAAAGCTGAAGTAAAAGTTCAAGAGCCAAAGATTGCAGAGGAAAAACTAAATATTCTCCCTCAAGCACCGGTTGTTCCTCAACCTCTGGCCGAAAAGAAAGAAGCAGAAATAAAGCCTGAAACGCAAATTTCAACAGAAGCCTCTCAGGCCGTAAATTCGCTTCAAGAACCTCAAAAGAGCGAAGAAAAGGTTGTATCAGAGGAAAAAGTTTCGGCTGAACCTAAAACTGCGGAACTTCAAAGTCCAGAGCAAAAGTCAGAACAAGTTCAATCGGTAACAAAACCAGCTCCTAAGGCAGAAACAATACCTGTTGAAAAATCTCAATCGGAAGTAAAAGAGACTGCTGCTGCACCTCAAACAGAACCCATTAAAGATGAAAAGGCAACTATTCAGCCAGAAACAGCCTCGTCAGCGGTTCAATCTCAAGCAGAAGTCAAAACACCTCAGCAAGCTGAAAATCCAGTTGCAGAAAAAGTAATTCAACCGCTTATTCCGCAGTCCTCAACTCAGCAATCAGGAGCAGATAAAGAAGAAATTCGCTTTGCGGAAGGTTCTTATGAGATTTCTGAAGAAAATGCACAAAAGATTCTCTCTTTAATTTCCACCTTTGAGAATCCGCAACAAAATAAAATAGCTATATATGCTTATAACTATGATAATGGTGAAAATTCATTCAAGAAAAAGAAGCTGAGTCTGGATAGAGCCACGGAGATTCGTTCTTTGCTTCTCAATAAGGGATACAAGAACTTCAGCATCAAAGTAATTAATGTCACAGACAGTCCGGATAAGGGTAATTTGGTAGAAATTGAAGAAATTAAGTAAAAAAATTAAAAATATGTAAATTAATGCTTGCGTAATTAAAGAGTCTAATGTATAAGAGCACTAAATTTATATGTCTTTAAATAAAGTTTTGGAGAAAAAGCAATGAAAAAAGGGATTCATCCGGAATATCACGAGATTACCTATGTGATGACAGACGGAACAGAATTAAAAACAAAAAGCACTTGGGGTAAAGCCGGTGATAAAATGACTTTGGAAATTGACCCGAAATCACATCCGGCATGGACAGGTATTCATCGTATGGTTGATACCGGCGGTCAAGTATCTAAATTTAACACCAAATTCGGTGCTTTCGGCCTTAAAAAAGATACCAGCGTATCTGGCAACAAATAGGCTTAATATATTTAGCTATTTATTAACCTGCGTTATGTAATAATAACGCAGGTTTTTTTATACTTCAAACAAAGCGAACGAAAAATGGTAAAGATAATACATTATGAGGTTTATGCCGACCGGGGCGATGGTTGGAAATTGGTTGAACAATTTTCCAGTGACCAAAGACAAGAAGCTGTCAATTTAGCCAAAGAAATAGAACGAGATGACAAAGCGGCGGTTAAAATTATTCGTGAGATTTTTGATGTTCAAGACAACACCTATCAGGAAAGTGTTGAATATGTAAGTGGTTTAAGCCGAAAAAATAAAACGAAGAACTCAAGCGGTTTTACGTTTAATAATAATTATGACGGTGAATATAACGTAGAATATGAAAAAACCAACAATGATAAGAATCCGTCCAATTCCATGCTGTTTGCTTTGTTGAAATTGTTTGGAATTATTTTTATCTGCTTAGCCTTTGCTAACTTGCTGGTAAGTTTATTGGAGCCTTTGATAGAGGTCTTTATCCCGGAAGATCAACGCAAAAAAGTATTGTTCGTAGTCTTTTTTGCAATCTTTATTTTGGCAACGATTCCATTAATCTTAAAAAAGGTTCCTTGGGGAGCATTTTATGGTCGCAACAAGCACAAAAAGGTAATCAACGAAAGTCGTTTCTTTGATAAAGCGGAAGCAATAGTTCGTCGCTATAATTTGAATGATGAGTTTGATGACTCTATAACGCCGGTTTTCCCTGAGGCACCTTTAGAACACAAAAGGTATATTGTAGATTTTTTAACGGAGATAATGGGTAGTCTTGATGCTGAGATTTCACTTCACGATCGCTTTACAAAATTAGGAATCAAGTTGGTAGTCTATGGCGGGTGTATGGAATTATCTCGTTATTGCGGATTAATTATTTCCGAGGCAAACTCTTTGTTGTATGAAGCTTATAAGATATTAGACGGAGATAATCCGGACTTAGCCTCGTTTTATGAAGCCAAAAGAAGTTACAAAGATAATAAAGTGGCTGTATTTTTAACCGGAGTTGGTGCTTACCTCATGTCACAAGTTATCAAAGGAGAAGAGATGGATTCATCTGTTCTCAAAATAACCATGAAAAAGTGGATAAAGCAAAACACTCAACCCGAGGAAGAGCCTCAGACCGGTACATTACCTGAGTTGCTGGCAGAGGAGCCCGAAGCCCCAAAGAAACCAATAAAAGAAAAACAGGTTGTCTTTAAATGCATAGCCGGCATTAAAACCGGAATAAATTTTTATGATGATGAAAAAGAAATTTCGGTAGAAACCGAGAGTATAGTCAAAGGAGAGGTAAGAAATATTATCTCTAATTTGGCAGCTAAATTAGGAGGGGGAGAGATTATAGAAGAGGATACCATTACTACGGTAGCGTTTGACAAGTTGAACAATGCGGTCAAATTTACAATTGATTATTTGAACGATATTGAGAATTACAAAGAGCAATCGGAAGAAAATGGTCTCTTGCTGGACAATAAGTGCTGTATATTAGAAATGCCTTCAACGGAAGATGTGAATTTGAGCCCATATTTAACGGATATTTTTGAGCAGACCTATAATAATGAAATCATCGTCAACGATGCCATTAAAGATGAGCTGACCGATAGTCATTATGAATTTGAATATTTGGGAGACAAAAAGTTAAGCCGCACGGCTAAAACGGAAGCTTTGTATAAGTTGCAGTATTAAATGCATAAAATAATTGCTAAGCTGAATTAGTTATGCTAAACTAAAAGAAGGTTTAACAAGGAGAAAAGCGATGGTAAGTTCAATATCTTCTACCACCAACAAAGATGAAAACGGCGTCAGCAGTTGGGAAAAAACGGTAAAAGACGTTAACGACATTGATGAAAAATTTGCCAATGCCAGAGACATGGGCTATACCCGCTTAAACTATGCTCGTGTCACCACGGTTGGTAAATTAGCTGAATATGATTCAGTTGACTATTACAAAATTCAGGTCCAATCCAATGGTAAACTTTCAGTCTCTTTGCGCAGTACAGATGGTGAAGATGATACGGTTCTGGATTTGTCAGAATATGATGCCAAGTTGGAAGAGCTCAAAAAATTAACCGACCCTGAAGGTTGGGAAAAGGAGCAAGCTGAAAAAGCCGAGCAAGAAGCCAACGCACGTCTTTTGGACTTAACAGCCAAAGGGTTGCAGTTGCAAGTTTATACCATCAAAAACGGTAAGGAAGTTTTGATAGGTGACAGTAATGCAGAAAAAGGCAGTGACGAATATGAGGTGATGAGTCAGATTTTGTCAGGAGAGTATCGCGCTCAAAAAGGCACATATTACTTTAAGGTATCAAGAGATGAGACGATAGATGCTGATGAAGAAATGCCTTATGCGTTACAAGTTTTGCAAGGTGATAGTTATCGTCACGACTATGTAATGACGGAACAAGTATCGGAAGATACTACCAATAAAAAGAATTCTACCGTTCCGACCAGTTCTACCGATGGTACCTTATCTGGCGCTAATGCGATGTTGATACAAGCCTCTCGTTATGAGGCCACGGCGCAAATGTTGGCAGTAGGTTATCAAAATATGGCCAGCATATATGGTAACAACTCCACAATGACGGTAGGCTCGCTTACAGTTAGTAAATTATCATAAGACACTAAAAAAAAGACTTGTATATTAAAGAAAGAAAAACTATCCTAAGGATAGTTTTTCTGTTATTGAAGTAAGTAAAGAAAGGAATAAAGAAATGACAGCTCCATTAATGCCGAGAGCTACTGCGGTATGGTTGGTAGAAAATACGACTTTAACATTTAAGCAAATCGCCGACTTCTGCGAATTACACGAATTGGAAGTACAAGCAATAGCCGATGGTGATGTTTCGTTTAATATTATGGGATTAAATCCATTAGAGACCAATCAATTAACTGCAGAAGAAATTAAACGTTGTGAGGCAGATAAGAGAGCTTCTCTTCAAGCCAACAAGCTGGAATTAAATGTTCGTGAGAAAAATGCCAAAGCCAAAAAACTACTTTCTCCGACCCAAAGAAGTGACAAACCTTGTGCTGTATTATGGATAATTAAAAATTGTCCGGAAATTATAGATTCTCAAATTTGCAAATTGGTAGGTACTACTAAACCGACCATTGAAAGCATCCGTACCGGCACCCATAGAGATATGATGAATATCCGTCCCAAAAATCCGGTTGCTATTGGTTTGTGCACAGAGAAAGAATTAGAAGCATCTTTAGCCTTCTGCAAGGCTAGAGCCGAAAAGGCAGCTGCTCCGAAAAAGGCTTCTAAAAAGTCTAAAACAGCTAAAAAGACTTCTTCTAAAAAATAAAAACATTAAAAGCAGAGCCGCCCGTGTCCAACAGGCGGCTTTTTTTGTAAAAAGAGGATAATATGGACTCTGTTCTGTTAGCTCAACAGTTAATCCAATATGCAGAGAACCCCAATCAGATAAAAGACTTTCTTGTGACTCGTTTAACGTCATTAGGGTTAAGTGTACAAGTAGGAATTGGCAAATCAGCACCAGATGACATCTTTGCATCGATAGGAAGCCAAGAAAAACATCTTTTATTGTGCGGTTATTATGATGTTTTGCCCATCAAAAGCAAAGAGTGGAGTCAGCCACCCTTCAGTGGTAACATTGCGTCTAATCAACTCTATGGACGAGGGATAACGTCATTGGGTAGCTTGTCTTGCGCACTTTGCGCTTTAGAAGATGTTTTATCTCAACATTTTAATGTTCATATCAGTCTTTACTTGTCATCAAAAGGTGCGCGAGCTTTGCATTCAATGAATAATTCCACCATGCAGGCTCTATTGCAAAAAAGCACACCGGTAGATACTTGCCTGTCAATAATGCCTCAAGCCAATAAGGAGTTAGGCGAAACAATAAGTATTGGAGCCAAAGGCTGTGTGATTTTTCAAATAAAATCATTTGCAGTGTCAGGTAATCCGAGTTCTCAGAGTGAGCGCGCCAATCCACTACATAATATGGTTGATTTTTTATTTAAGGTAAAAACCTATCCGATAGACAACGGCAATGAAAATTTTGGTCCCAGCACATTGCAAATTTTAAGTCTGGAAAGCAATTACTCCAAAGAAGATGAACTCCCTGAGAGTGTAACAGCTACAATTGGGGTGTATTATAATTCTGGCCATACAAAAGAAGAAATTGTGGAATGGATGCGCAAAAATATGGTGTTTTCGCGCGGACAATTTGAAATGTCCTACCGATATGGTCCGGAAAGTTATATAAGTAAGTCAGACAATGCAAGTGAAATTTTGCAGCTCTCACTTCGGAAAGTATTGGGCAATAATCCCTCTCTTAAAGGGGATAGTATTCCCACTTTTGCATGGCGTATGGGACATATACTTCCAATGTTGGGATTAGGCTTACCCTCAAACAAGATGCATTGTTGCGATGAAGCCGTTCGTTTGGAGGACCTCACACATCTCACAGAAGTTTATAAAGACTTTTTAGAGCAATATTTTAATTAGCGCACCATATTAGGGCCAAGACCAAATGAGGCACCCGAACCAACCGATGAGCTGGAAGAACTTGAAGATTTTCTGGCTCTCCGACCGGCATTGCGAGAAACCCTAGGTCCATCGTCTCTTTGAGGTTCAACTGCAGGAGCAGGAGAAAAAGTCTCTTCGTGGGTGCTTTCTGTTTCTTCTTCAGACGTATTTTCCTCAGGGGTTATTTCTGGAAGAGCTTCAGTTAAAGAATCTGGACTAGTCTCAGCTGGCTCAGTTGTATTTTGAGGCGCAAAAGGATTACTTCCGCCTCTGAAATGAGCCGCAACTTCAGGGGGAGGAACAACCACTTGAGCCGGAGCATTCGCTTTGTTGGAATTTATTTCTGCAGCCTGAGCAAAAGGGTTATCATATTCTTCTGTTGCATTATCAGCAGAAGAATCCTTCGCTTTTTGCAGAGTTTCTGGAAGATTGATAACTTCTACACTATCAATAATTTTTGCTTCTGTGCTAACGTTTGCAGGTGTTTGCGCTGGAAGCACTTGAGCCAAAGCCATAGGGTTAATCAGTTCTTCGTTACTTGAGTGAGGAGATATTTTTCCCTCCTCACTGACTTCTAATCTGGTATCATCAGACAAGGTCGATAAATCTGCTTCCAAATCGCCGTTATACGGTGCTTTCCCTGTTTGAGCGATTACGCTTAAATCTTTGAGATAGGCATCATATTCTTGTTTATATTTAGGTGTTTCTTCCTCTTTTGTAACAGGAGCAGAGCTATCTAAATTAATATCAAGATTGGGATTAAATTCAGGTTCTGGAGTAGGTTGTGTTTGGTTTTGTTGTTGTGGTTGAAATTCAATAGATTTTGGAGCTTCTTGTGCTTCTGGCTCAACTTGCGGCTGAACTTCTGGAATATAGAAAGGAGGAAGTTTTTCTTGATATTCAACATCTTTTTGAGGCACAAAAAAGTCCGGTTGAGGCAAGGGTTTGCGTACATATCTTTCTTGAGCCAAACCCAAATTTTCAAATCCCAGCCCGATACCCAAACTCAATACAGTCAAAAGAGCAAATTTTTTCATAATCACTCCGTCCTATAATTCTAACCTAAAATTAACAAATTCTTGGTATGAACTATACTATGAAAAACCTTTTTTTTGTATTAATATTGTTGAATTTGTTAGCGCCTTTAGATAAAGCTAAAGCCGCTGCGTTTGATGTGCCAGCCAAACGCCAATGTGAGGAGCAAGATTTTGCCCTTAAAATAAATTTCACGACCTCTTATGGAAAATTGGTTTACGACCAATCTAAAACCAAGGCAGAACTAAGCGTTATGGCGCAAAGGGCCGGAATTTTTGAAAAAGGTGTTTTTGCCGCAGGGTTAGCCTTGGTGAATATAGATTCGGAATATGAGCTCAACACCATGACACAGTCTCTTTCTGATGGAGGTCATTGTCTGATACCTTATCAGTTAAACGTGCATGTCGGCTATTCGCAACCGATTATCTATTTAGCCAAAGAGTTGGAAAAGGAAAGTTGCACTTATAATTTGGTCTTGCGCCATGAGCAAGTTCACCAACAAATCAACAAACAAGCATTGGAATATTTTGTACCACAGATTTATCAGAGCATAAAAGAGCAAACCGCCCGGATAAAACCGATATACATTGCGCCTCAATCCTCGGAAGACAAAGCTGCTCAGGAATTAACGAAAAAATACCATCAAATTATCACCCCTTTGGTTGATAATTTTCGCGACCAAATCCTAGCCGAACAATCAAAACTAGACAATCAGCAGCAATATCAAAGAGAAGGGGATGTTTGCCGCCAGTTTAACCGCAAATCCCGCTCTTAGGGTTTAAGCACTCATCTAAGAAAGAGCCGATACCTTTGTAAGCATAGTCAATATAAGTCTTGTCTTTGGCTGAATTTTCATTGTAGAAAATGCGAACGGTTGTCATACCGATTTCTTTTGCAAATTCAAGGTTTGAGTAACTATCGTCAACAAAGACACAGTCTTTAGGGGCAAGTTTCAAACGCTCACAAAGCTGTTTGTAAACATCAGAGCTTTCGTTTTTCTTGAAAGTGTCAAAATCCTCAACGGAATAGAACTTTCCCTTAAAGAAATCATACAAGCCGATGTGCTTCAAAATTTTTTCACACACATCGCGAGTGCTGGTAGAAAAGATATATTGGTCACAAGGGAGTTTTTCGAGCTTTTCGAGTAAATTTTCGTATGGAACGATAGGCTCAATCGGCTTACGTTTGTGATAAGCAAAAAAGATATCTTTAGGGCTGATACCATATTCTCTGACGAATATTTCGCCACCATCACGATATACACGATAAGATTCTTTAACCTTTTCTTTAGCGGTCTTAAAATCAAGCGGAACGCCCAAATCTTCAATAGCGGCAATAGCGGTGGCTTCATCTAAAATATCTGCAAACTCAGGGGTAATCCGATAAAGAGTATTGTCCAAATCCCAGATAATATTATTTTTGCCAAATATCACTTTTCTACTCCATTTAATCATCATCAAACCCAATAATTGTAACAGATAAAGCAAATTCGTCAACATCAAAAAACACAAATAAATAATTGAAAAACATAAAAGAGGGGTTACATTAAAAAATGTGAAACAATTTAAACCATGAGGGAAACGAAATGAAAAAGATATTTTACGTTATGGGATTATGCGCACTGGCACTTGGCGCCTGCGATGGCAAAGACGCTAATGCACAAATGCAAGAGAGTATGGACGTTGGCTCACCAGATAGTGCCAATATGCTCATGCTGGAAGAAAGCTATACCGTCACGGCACCGGCAGCCAATCCCACACCTCAAACCAATGAACAGATGGAACCGCTCCCTGGAGACCCTGGTGTAGAAGTTGCCCCGCAACCGGAAGCCCCTATGCCTTCAAGTGATAATAATGCGCCAGATGATGCAGAAGAGGTAATTGAAGAAACCATCACCACAACCACGCAAGGAATGTAAATTTTTCAAACTAAAAAAACACCGCTTTAGAGGCGGTGTTTTTTTTAGAGTTAAAGTTATTTTTTATCTTTTGGATTTTTTTTCAAAAGTGGCTTCAATGATACGGCTTTGGCGCAGTTCGTCTAAGTCGTAATTAGCCTTTAAATCAAGTTGCGGCGCAATTTCTGAGATAATTTTTCCGGCGGTTGGCACGGTGTTCCAACCGGAAGTAACAAACCCCCAAGTCTCTTTTAGCGGTTTAGGCTCATCCATCACCATAAAGAAAGCATATTTAGGGTTAGAGGCAGGGAATGTTGCTAAGAAAGAAGTCATCACTTTCTTGTCAACATATTTGCCATTAACAAGTTTGTTGGCAGTACCGGTCTTTCCGGCAACTTCATAACCTAACACATTAGCTCTTTTACCAGAACCTTTGGTAACCACACCGCGTAAGAGTTTGCGCATTTGTTGAGAGGTGTTAAAAGAGACTACCCTTTTGCTTTCTTTAGCAGAACCATTTTTCACCAAAGTCGGAGCGTGATAAATTCCACCGTTTACAATGGCCGAAAAGGCGCTGACAAGGTGTAACGGTGTAATGGAAATACCATAACCATAGCCGACTGTTGCGGTTGTTTCTTCCCTCCAACGTTTTTCAGACGGAATGAGAGGTACACCTTTTTCGGCAACTTCAATACTGTGCACGGGGGTAAAGAAACCGAGGTTACTTAAAAACTTGCGTTGTTCTTCTTTCCCAACGGTCAGGGCAATTCGTGCTGAGCCGATATTAGAAGAGTAAATTAAAACTTCTTGTAAATCGAGCCAACGATTCTCGCCTCGATAGTCTTTTATGGTATTGTAGCGAAGTTTTACGGGTTTTGTAGTGTCCCATTTATCTGACACTTTAACTTTTCCGCTTTCCAATCCCAAAGCGGCGTTAAAAACCTTCAAAACAGAGCCTGGTTCATATACGCCTTTAGTTGCAAAGTTAAATAAGGCGCGGTCAGGCACATTATTCATCATATTGGGGTCATAGTCAGGCAAAGAGAGCATGGATATAATTTCGCCGGTATTCACATCCATCAAGATGGCAGCGGCACCTTCTGCCTTAAATTTTTCGATTGCGGCTTGCAGTTCCATACGAATAGTATCTTGAATGCCGGAATCAATCGTTAATGTTAAAGGAATATCGGATTGAGTGAGACGTTCATCTAATTCTTTCTCCATGCCGGCAATTCCTTTGTTGTCGATATTGGTGGAGCCCAGCAGTTGCGCAAAGAGTTCTTTGTGCGGATAAATTCGTTTTTCTCCGTTTTCAAAGTCTAACCCCGGAATCCCCAAAGCGTTGATTTGGTATTGTTGTGACGGGGTTAAATTGCGCTTAATATAAACAAAGGTGCTTCTTCTTTGGAGTTTATCTAAAATATCTTCATATCTGATATCAGGCAAAATTGCGCTGAGTTTTGCCGCAGCTTTTACTTTGTTAGGAACTTTTTTCGGGTTGGCATAAAGATTAACCGTAGGCAAAGATGTGGCGATAATTGTTCCGTTTCTATCCAAAATATCCGCGCGTTTAATAGGGTTTGCGGCATAAGCAAACAAGTGTTTGGATTCTTCGTCTTCTTCTAGGACTGCGGTTTGATGAATTCCGCCTGATAGGCAAACATCAAATAATCTGATGCAAATAACCAAATAAGCAAAAATAAAAAGTAAGGTAGCGAAAGCGACACGATTTTTAACGGTCACCAAAGGATCTCCGTCAAAAATATGGTTATTAAAAACATCATCTCTATCTATTTTGATTTCTTCCCCCGGAAGATAGAAATGCGCTTTATCTTTTTTGGAAAAATACTTCCCCCATAACATTTCGTGCTTCTGCCTTAACCTTTAAGAGTTAGCGTTGCGCTTTAACCAATTTCTTCAGTTCTTTATTGCGCGCAGCTTGATTGTTAATGTTTCTTTGAGCGAGCATACGTTTATTTTCGGATTCGCTCTGATACTCAAATGGTAACGCAGAATAGTTAATAATTTGTTCAGGCTTGACCGGATTTAGCAAAATATGTTTTGCGGCCAGAGTTCTCAGTCTCGAAGGAGAGTTCAAATGGCTCCATTCGGCTTTCAAAACATGGATGGATTTCACATCGTCTTGAATGCTTTGATTAATGCGGTAAAGCTCGCTTTCCAAGGCTTGTACCTGATTTTTCATCACAAACATTCCAAAACCAACCAAGCAGGTGAGGGTGACCCAGAGGCTTAAAGTTGCAGTTTTTGTACTATTCATATCGCGTATCCTTTCTGGTAGCGTTACTTTTTGATGGCATAGCGTAATTTTGCCGAACGGGAGCGAATGTTTGTCTCCAGCTCTTTCTGAGAGGGAACAATCGCCTTAGAGCATTCAGCAAGGCTAAAGCCGTCATCTTGGGGGTTAACATCTTTCCGGTAGCGAGAGACATGCACGTTTTTACCGGTATTTTCTCTAAAAAAGGTTTTAACAATGCGGTCTTCCAATGAGTGGAAACTGACCACAACGATTCGGCCCTTTGGTAAACACAAATCAAGAGCCCCTTTCAAGCCACTTTCCAGCTCGCCGAGTTCGTTATTAACGGCAATGCGTAGGGCTTGAAAAGTTCTGGTTGCGGGGTCAATGGCATTAGGGGTCTTGTGAATCACACTATAGATAATCTCGGCGAGTTCTTTGGTGGTGGAAATAGCTTGTTTTTTGCGATATTCCACAATTTTAGCGGCAATTTGGCGAGATTTTCGTTCTTCACCATATTTATAGATAAGGTCAGCCAAATCTTTTTCTGAGGTGTTGTTGACGATATCGGCAGCTGTTTCTCCCTCGCAAGACATTCTCATATCCAAAGGTGCATCTTTAGAAAAAGAGAAGCCGCGCTCTGCCTGGTCAAGCTGCATGGATGATACGCCAATATCAAATACAACGCCGTTTATCCCTTGGTTGATGAGTTCTTTGATGGAGCCAAATGTTCCTTGACGAAAATCAAATCTCTCCCCGAAAGCATTTTTGAGTTCTTGCACTCTTGGCAAAACCGTCGGGTCGCGGTCAATAGCAATCACTTTGCAGCTAGCTGATTTCAGAATTGCTTCGCTGTATCCACCGTTACCAAAGGTAGCGTCAACATAAATTTCGCCGTCTTGCGGGTTGAGATATTCAAGCACCTCTTGGAGCATAACCGGAATATGTTTGGCTTTTTGCATCATGCTTGCGCTCCTGCAGGAAGTTTAAGAGATGGGCGCTTTTTCAAAACTTCGGCACGAATGCGTGCTTCTTCTTTTGCCCAGTTTTCAGGGTTCCAAATCTGAAATTTGCGACCTTTACCGACAAAAACGGCCGTATCGGTAATTTCGGCGTGTTTCAGGAGCTTTTCGGTCAAGACAATACGTCCTGTGCTGTCAAAAGCAAATCTTTTGGCATCACCGAAAATCAAATTGGTCAAATCATCTTGTTCTTGGGAGAAAAAGTCGAGGCTATTTTCCATGTCGGAGGCCAGCTTTTCCAAAAGTTCTTCGGGGCAGCCTTCAATACAAGGCGAGGTCAAACTGCGGTAACAAACAATCTCGGTTGATAATTCTTTAACGATTGAGCGGTAATCTGACGGCAAGGAAACACGGCCTTTGCTATCGACCTTGTTTACCACTGTGTCCATAAACAGAAAAGTTTTGCTCAACTTTTTGACTCCGGATTAACCATAAATTGCCCTAATGTTTATGGTATATCATGGGAATTTATGGGAATCAATGGGAATTTTTAGTATTTTGTTAACTGTTCTATTAATGTTCTGGTAATATTTAGAGCGATTCGCACCAATCCCTTGCAGGCTTAGGCTTGCAGAAAAATAAAAAATATGGGGATATTTTGAAAAAATTTTTTAGCCTTGTTTAAATTTTGCTTTGGACTCAATTTTGTCTATTTACGAACCGTAAATTTTGTGGTATATATCTTCCATACTTTTTATTATTATTAAAAAACTTCTTTGCAAATTGGGCACTTGTGAAGAAGAAACCTTAAGCCCATTTTAAGAATTATGGAAATTAAAAAATTCCCGGTTTTGAGTACCGGTTTCGGCTTGAAATTGATGGCCGAAAATGGCGAAATTTACAACAGAGTTAGTAATGAAAAAGAGGCAAGCGAAAAAGAAAACTTGCTTGTCTATGGCACAACCATTGATACAGTCCTCTGTATCAAAGACGGCAAGCCACAGATGATGCCGATTTTTGTTCCGAACAACATCTTTTCGGATGCGGAAGGCCGTTCATTCCTGCTTGCAAACGAGAAAAAGGAGGCTGAAGTGGCGCTGAAAGCCGAAGAAACAGGTTGTGGTTACATCATCGCCCGCAAACAGCCAGATGAAACATATAAGGCCGAGGCTTACTTTGCCGGACAACTCATCAACTTTCCACAAACTTTGTGGAATGAGCTGGGTGTTTCCTATAAGTTTGTAGACTATGCCAAATATGGTGAGGTTTGCAAACGTATCCACGGCTACTATCTTGCCAAGAAAGTCGAGCCGATTTACGTGCTTGACGCCAAGGCGGGAGATTACGTGAAGGCTGTCCTCAACGGGGTCAAGGAACACGAGACCTTTGTTGAAGAGGACGAAACCGTGGTACAAAATGCCTACCACGGCGAGACATACAAAATGAAGCTTAAAAAGCTCAAAAAATTGTATGTTTACTCTGAAACCACACCGGAAGGCTACCAGCTCTGGAAGCCAAAGGAAGAGATCCAGGAGTGGACCTTTACCACGGAGAATATCTTCGGAATCCTCTGGGGTGGGTTTGAGTTTCTGGCGAAAGCCATGATAAACCTGACAGACCCGTCAGACGTTTACGGCTGTAACTATACCGTATTCAACGGTGATGATACGGCCAATGGCAGCCACCAGAAATTAAAACTTTTCTTGCCAACCAATCCACTGCCAGAAAGCTGGCTCCAAACGCCGGAAATTGCAGAGGGACAACACCTCACGCTGGAGGCCGTCCCGAAAACCGAATACATCGAATGTCCGTTCCCACTCACCTTGTGGCAAAAACTGGCATAAAATGTCTAAATCAAAAAGAGAGTGCTCCTCAAAGGGCACTCTTTTTTTTGATACAAACTTAGCAAAAACTGCATAAAACCCTTGCAAAAATGGGAGCGAACGTTTAACCTACAAAACGCAGGTGGTCGGATAGCTGCGCTCAGGAAAGGAAAATCCATGAGTGAGGAAAGTCCGGGCTTCAAGGAAACAGAACACCAGATAACGTCTGGCTGGAGCAATCCAAGGGAAAGTGCCACAGAAAATTACCGCCGAAAAATTTTTTCGGTAAGGTTGAAAAGGTGAGGTAAGAGCTCACCGCGAGGGCAGTAATGTCATTCGGTCAAGGTAAACCCTGTTCGAAGCAAGACCAAGTTAGGAGAGCCGTAATTTTTTACGGTTTATGGAGGGTTTCCAATCCACTCCAGAGGTAGGTCGCGACGAGCACTTTGGCGACAAAGTGCCAAGATGAATAGCTATCCCCCGTTTTTCGGGGACAGAACCCGGCTTACAGACTGCCTGCCAATTTTTTTGAAAGGACCAAAGATGCAACATACTCTAAAACACGCCGTCACAATTGAAGGAATAGGTCTGCACTCCGGCTGCAAAACCAAGTTAACGCTTAATCCGGCGCCAATTAACAGCGGCATTGTTTTTTGCAGGAGTGATATGGACGGCAAACCAACCGTTCCGGCACTTTATTCCAATGTGGTTGACACGCGCAATTGCACTTGCCTGAGCAGCTCTCAAGGGGCGGTGGTCAGCACGATTGAGCATCTTATGGCAGCATTATATATATTAGGCATTGATAATGCTTTAATCGAGGTTGATAATCAGGAATTGCCGATTATGGACGGCAGCGCTTTGCCTTTTTATGAGATTTTATCTCAAGCCGAACTCCAAGAGCAAAACGCCAAAAGAAAATACCTCCGTGTTAAAAAGACCTTAAAGTTTGAAGATGGAAAGGGAGGCTCCGTTGTATTAGAGCCAAGCGAGAATTTTGCCATCCATTTTGAAATTGAGTTCCCCTCAAAAATCGTCGGTCATCAAACTTTTGATGCGCCGATAACTCAAGACACCTTTGCTCAAAAAATTGCGCCTTGCCGTACTTTTTGTGAAAAATATCAGGTGGATTACCTGCGCTCCATTGGGCTGATTAAAGGTGGAAGTCTTGACAACGCCGTTGTTTTAGATGGTGAAACCTTGCTCAACCCTGAGGGCTTTAGAGTTGATAATGAATGTGTCAACCACAAAACCTTAGATGCCGTTGGCGATATGTATACCTCAGGTTATTCCATTTTGGGCAAATTAACCGCCCAAAAGAGCGGACACTATCACAACAACGAGCTCTTAAAACAACTTTTTGCCGATAGTTCCAATTATGAAATTGTGGAGAAATAAAATGTTTCCAATCAAGAAAATTTTTGTATTTGGCTTTACGTTATTTCTGCTTTCGGCTTGTTCGACCTCAAAAGAGGAGCCCTTAAACCCGTCAGCCGAATATTTATACAATCAAGCCTATGACTATTTGCAAAAAACATCTTATAAAAAAGCTGCCGAAACTTTTGAAAAATTGGAATTAGAGCATCCTTATTCCAAATGGGCTGTCAAAGCCAAGTTAATGGGAGCTTATGCTTATTACAAAGATAAAGACTATGATGACGCCATCATCAGTTTAGACCGCTTTATCAAATATCACCCCGGCAATAAAGATATCGCTTATGCATATTATATGAGAGCAATTTGCTATTATGACCAAATCACAGAGGTCACCAAAGACCAAAGCAACACCGCCAAAGCCATGATGGCATTGGAGCAGGTTATTATCCGTTTCCCGGGCACCGCTTATGCCAAAGACGCTTCCATGAAAATTGCCCTCACCAACGACCACTTAGCCGGCAAAGAGATGGAAGTCGGACGTTATTATCTTTCACAAAAGAACTACCTCTCTGCACTCAATCGCTTTTCAAACGTGGTTAACCACTATCAAACCACCACCCATATTGAAGAGGCACTCTACCGCCAAGTTGAGATGTACACGATTTTGGGGCTAAATGATGAGGCTCTCAAAGCCTACAAAGTTTTGGAATATAACTATCCCAAGAGCAAATGGACCAAAGATGCCGCTCGCATTGTGGGAGCGAAAGGATAAAAATTAAAAATGCTGGACTTTCTTTCCATCCGCAATGTTGTGTTAATTGACAAGCTGGACTTAGACTTTAAGTCCGGCTTAAGTGTGTTAACGGGTGAAACCGGTGCCGGTAAATCTATTTTGTTGGATTCTTTAGGATTAGTGTTAGGCAGCCGTGCCGAAACCTCACTCATCCGCCAAGGCGAGGACAAGTTGAGCGTTATGGCAACTTTTCACATGGGCAAAGCAAATCCGGAGCTCAAATCTTTGCTTGATGAATATGAGATTGAGGCTGAAGATGAACTCCAAATCAAAAGAAGCCTCAACCGCGACGGCAAGGGCAAAATCTTTGTCAACGACCAAGCCATCAGTGCTAAATTACTCAAAGAAATCGGCAAATATTTGGTTGAAGTTCATGGTCAGTTTGACAATCAAGGTTTGCTCAATCCTGCCAATCATCTGGATATTTTAGATGCTTACGGTAATTATAAAAACTTGCTGGATAACACCAAACAAGCCTTTGCGAACTATAAATCCGCCAAGTCGGCACGCCTTCAGGCCGAAGAAAACATCACAAAAGCCAAAACCGATGAAGAAAATTTGCGCCATTGGGTAGAAGAATTGCAAAAACTAGACCCACACCCTGGCGAAGAAGAAGAATTGAGCAAAAAGCGCCTTGAGATGATGAATGCTGAAAAAATCATCTCCGGTCTAAACTATGCCTATGGCGCCCTAAGCGAGGGAGCCGATGTTCAAGGCGCTATCCGTTCGGCGCAATCGGCAATGGACAAGGTCAATACCTTGGTTGATGGTAAATACCAATCAATTATTGATATGCTCGACCAAGCTCTCATAGATATTTCTGAAGTGCTGAACGAATTGGAAGAAAATTCCCAAAACGTCAGCCTCAATCAGCAAGAACTGGAAAATATTGAAGAGCGTTTGTATGCCCTGCGCGGACTTGCTCGCAAACACAATGTTACGGTGGATGAGTTAGAAGGAACCCTGCAAAATTTCCAATCCCAATTAGCAAGCATTGAGCATGGCGAGGAGGGCTTGAATCAACTACGTCTTTTGGAAGAAAAAGCCAAGTTGGAATATGTTAAAGCCGCCCAAGAGCTGAGCTCGGCTCGCCAAGCTACGGCTTTAGAGCTTGACCGTAAAGTGATGGCCGAACTTCCGCCTCTAAAGATGGAAAAAGCCAAATTTATCACTTTAGTTGACAAGCTAACCGAGGCGCAGTGGGGCGAAAAAGGCTTTAATACGGTCGCATTTAGTGTTGCCACCAACCCCAATTCACCGCAAGGTCCGCTTAACAAAATCGCCTCAGGTGGTGAGCTGGCAAGATTTATGCTGGCTCTAAAAGTAAATTTGGCGCAGAGCTCAAGCGTCGGCACCATGATTTTTGATGAGGTTGATGCCGGTGTCGGTGGCGCAACCGCCCAAGCTGTTGGTGAGAGATTGTCTCGCCTTGCCAAAGATGTTCAGGTAATGGTGGTAACCCACTCTCCGCAAGTCGCCGCCCAAGGAGACAACCACTTTAAGGTCGAAAAGAAAACGATTGATAACATTACCACCACCTCGGTTCGCGAATTAAGTTTAGAGGAAAAATCCGAAGAAATCGCCCGTATGCTGGCCGGAGAAGTTATCACTGATGCCGCTCGCGCCGCAGCCAAGGTTCTAATCCACAAAGCGGCGGATTAAAGAAGAAAATCGTTAAAGTCCTCTTGCGAAAAAATTTTTTTGAGTTATGTTGAGAACAATGTTGAAATAAAATAAAAGGTGTAAAAATGAAAACTCGTACCCGTTTTGCTCCGAGCCCAACCGGATATATGCACATTGGCAATCTCCGTACGGCTCTTTATGAATATTTGATAGCCAAAGCCAACAATGGCGATTTTATTTTGCGTATTGAAGATACCGACCAAAAACGCTACGTTGAAGGAGCAACGGAAATCATCTATGCCACCCTCAAACGCGTTGGCATGAATTGGGATGAAGGACCCGATATCGGCGGTAATTATGGCCCTTATGTTCAGTCTGAACGTAAACCCATCTATGCCGAATATGCCCACAAATTGGTTGAATTGGGTGGTGCACACTATTGTTTTTGTGCTCAGCAAGAAAATGATGATGCCGATGAAGAAAACGCCGTTCCGACGAAGTTCCAAGACCCCTGCAAACACCTCTCTTTGGAAGACGCCAAAGCCCGCATTGCCAATGGTGAAAAATATGTTGTCCGCCAAACCATTAACAAAACCGGTAAATCCAAATTCCACGATGTTGTCTATGGCGATATCGAGATTGACTATGATGACTTGGATGAAGGCGTATTGTTAAAATCAGATGGTTTTCCGACCTATAACTTTGCCAATGTGGTTGATGACCATTTAATGGCCATTACACACGTTGTTCGCGGCAATGAGTACATCTCTTCCACCCCGAAATATAATCTGATTTATGAATCTTTTGGTTGGACGCCGCCGATTTATGTTCACGTTCCGCAAGTTATGAAAGACGCGCAACACAAATTGAGCAAACGCAACGGCGATGCCTCTTTCCAAGACTTGGTTGCCAAAGGCTACCTGCCTGAAGCCATCTTGAACTACATTGCTTTGTTGGGTTGGAACCCTGGAACCGATCAAGAAATCTTTTCACTAGAAGAGCTCAAACAAACCTTTACGGCAGAGCGCCTCAATAAATCTCCGGCCATTTTTGATATTGCCAAATTGACCTGGATGAACGGCTGCTATATTCGTGCTTTGCCTTTTGCAGAGTTCCACAAGCTGGCAGAACCTTTTTATGCCAAAACTTTGACCCGTTCGGTCAATGAAGAAGAGTTAAGCCGAGTTCTCCAATCTCGTATTGAGGTTCTAAACGATATTCCGGCACAAATTGACTTTGTTGAAAATGTTTTAGACTTCTCACCTGAACTTTATAATAATAAGAAAATGAAGTCAGATGCTGAGGTTGCCAAACAAGCTCTCTCTTATGCAATTGAAGCGTTAAAAAAACAAAGTGATTGGAGCAATGAAGCTTTGTTTGAAACACTAAAAGCTTTAGCTCAAGACAAAGGCTTGAAGAACGGACAAATTTTGTATCCTGTCCGCATTGCTTTGAGTGGCAAAGAAACCACTCCCGGAGGTGCAAGCGAAATTGCCGTAATCTTAGGCAAGGACGAAACTTTGCGTCGCTTAAAAGAAGCACTTTCTAAGTTAAATTAAGTCAATAAAAAAGCTCCCGAAAGGGAGCTTTTTTTATTATTTATCATCATCACTTGCCAGATTATTAAACTCATTGGTAGGAGCGGTCGGAACAGGTTGCGTCGGCGTAACATTGAGATAATTAATATCTGGTTTCTGTTTAATATGCTTAATGGTGAACAAAACAAACAACGCCGGAATTAAAGCAAACGCGGCTAAGAAGAACCAATTTCCGAAAACTCTCATTCCGGCAGAAACCAAAATCGGACCCAATACAAGACCGATATTCTGTGTCAAAATCAGCATACCGCTGGCAGAAACGCGCTCATCATCTCTCACCAAATCATTCACGTGTGAAACTGAAATCGGGTAGAGAGTAAAAGTTCCGGCACCGATAAGAATAGTTGAAATAATTAAAGCCATACCGCCTTGTGCGACTAAAAAGTTGGCCAAAGGGGCAACAATAATCAGCATAATAGAGATGCCGATAAGCACATAACGCCTGTCCATTTTATCGGATAATCTTCCGAACGGAATTTGCGCGGCCATACCGCCCATCACACCCCAAAACATAAAGAGCGAGACATCTTTTAAGTTCAAGCCGATAGAGGTTGCATAAATCGTACCCAACATATAGAACGTACCAACCAAAACCCCGCTGGCAATACAACAAATAAAACCAACCGGCGAAGCCTCATAAGCTCTTTTGATAGGCATGTTGGCATGAGTTTCGATTGTAGGGGCTGAGAGTTTGGTTAAAGAAATCGGAATCATAGCCAAAGAGAAGATAATGGAAATGATGATATACATCAGCATTCCCGAAGTATCCGGAACAGAAAGTAACAATTGACCGAAAGCCGCACCAAGGTAAGACGTCACCATATAAAACGAAACGACCAATCCACGGTTTGCATTTGTAGCTTTTGAGTTAAGCCAACTTTCCAAACACAAAGATGTTCCACCGATACAGTATCCTTCCAAAAATCGAAGCATTGCCCAATAGTACAGATTGGTTGAAAACGAGTGAATCAAAACAAATACGGAGAGCATAGAGGCAAAAACGCCGAATGCTCTGATATGTCCGACTTTATTTACAATTTTTGAGGCATTAAAGGAAGCAATCACACAGCCCAAATAGTACATAGATAAGATAATACCTGAAATTTGGGTAGGGGTATTTAGCTGCGTAAGTTTGAGAGCAAATACAGAGCCCAGAGCTGCATATCCGCCGCAAATAAACATAGTAGCAGCGAGCAATGCAGTCAAAGGGAGTACGAATTTTTGCAAAGAAGTAGTAATTTTTTGAAATTGCAACATATCTATCCTCAAATAGTGTTATTTAGTGTTTCTTGTTTTGCAACAAAGATTTGGCTTTGTCAACCAAAGAAACTTTTTTTGAAACTTCATGAAAGACATATGTTAAAGCCGCCGGAATAGGGTGGGTTGGTGTAACTTTCAAATAATGAACATTTGGCTTAAAGGTAATAAAGTGGAAGACAAAGACCACAAATCCGCCGCTAAAAATCGAATAAGCCAACACAAAGCAAATCGGCCCCCAGAGCTCAATCAGAGCTGACACTAAAATCGGACCACCAATCATTCCCAAACTTTGAAGTAATATAAGCAACCCGCTGGCGCGAACGCGTTCGGTGTCGGCAATTTTATCATTCACGTGAGACACACAAATCGGATACAAAGCAAAAGTACCGCATCCCAAAGCAAAAGCAGAAAGCGCCAAGGCTATTTTGCTGTCATCAAGCCAAAAATTAACCCAAGGAGCAATAAAGAATAAGCCACAGCAAATCCACATCATCACAAAGCGCCGATCCACCATGTCGGAGAGCTTTCCAAGAGGTAGTTGCGCCGTCATTCCGCCCAAAACGCCACAAAACATAAAAATTGAGGTAAGTTCGGTCGAAAGTCCTTTATAGGTGCAATACATTGGTCCCAAAATGTAAAACACACCGACGAATACGCCGCTGACAATACAGCCGATAAATCCTTCGGGGCTAACTTTATAGAGCCTTTTTAATGACATTGATTGATACACTGAAATATCAGGAGCCGGTAAAGCCGTGAGCGAAACCGGAACAAGAGCCAAAGAAAAAATCACCGAAACGATAATATAAATTGTAACACCTGAAGAAGTCGGAATATTAAGCATTAACTGCCCCAAGGAAGAACCAAGGTAGGTTGTAATCATATAAAGCGACATCAATGTTCCGCGGTTTGCGTTATTGGCACGTGTATTGAGCCAACTTTCCAAACACATCATGGCAGAGCCAAGGCAATATCCCTCCAATAAGCGCAACACGCCCCAAATAAGCGGATTGCAAGAAAAATAATGCCCTAAAGCCAAGGCCGAAAAAACAGAAATATAACTGGAGAATGCTCTGATATGCCCCACTTTGTTAATGATATGAAAAGCACTTTCTGCCGCTAATACATAGCCGACATAATACATTGCCAACACAAGACCGGCTATTGAGGTCGAAACCTGGTGCTGTGCCAAAGTTAAAGATAAAAAGGAAGTAAGGAGGGCATAGGCACAACAAGTTAAAGCCGTGCCGGTAAAAAAGGCACTTAAAGGCGAAACAAGAGTCTTAAAATGTTCCAAACGTAAAAAGAGTTTCATAAAGTTTCTCTGTCATTGTGATGAATAAGAATATAATAAGCCAAGAGGTTTAAAAAAGAGATAAAAAAGGCTGAATATTTCTATTCAGCCGATATGAAATTCTTAAATTTTTTTATTTAACGCTGAAGGCATCTTTTAAGCCGTTTAGGTTATTTTTGATTTGCTCTTTTTTAGCTTTTCTCTCTGCTTCTCTTTCTTTTTTCTTAGCTTCAATTTCTTCTTTCTTTTGTTGTTTTTTCAGAGCTTGCTCTTCTTTTTTTGCCTGAATCTCAGCCTTTTGTTGCTCAATTTTGGCTTGAGTTTCTTCTAAAGACGAATTAACCTTTGTTAAGGCTTCACTCAAAGTTGATTGTGCTTGAGCAGAAGCGATGCCCAAGATACTAACACTCAGTAACAATGCAAAAAATTTATTCATCTGACCCTCCTGTTAAATGATTAGGCTTTTATCCAAGCATAAATTTTATAAAAACACAATCAAATAAGATAGCTGTTGCTAAAAAAAGCATACGTGCTAGATTAAATCATCTATAAGGAGACAAAACATGAAAAGAGTAGCGGCAGGAATAATCGTTTGCGATAATAAAATTTTGGTAGCCCAACGGAAACGGGGTAAAGATTTAGCCTATTTTTGGGAGTTCCCCGGCGGAAAAATTGAAGAAGGAGAAACAGCTCCCGAATGCCTGCATCGCGAGATTATGGAAGAATTTAACATGGAAATCCGTGTCGGCAAATTTTTTATGGAAAGCGAATATGACTACAGCTTTGGTAGTTTCAAATTAGAAGTTTATTTTGCCACTTGCGCTTCTCAAATTGTGCCGGATTTGTTTGAGCACGAACAAGCCCGTTGGGTTGATGTCCAAGATCTCAAAGATTTTACTTTTTCACCGGCAGATATTCCCGTTGCCGAAGCTTTGCTTAAACTTAATGATTTAAGCACCATGCTACGCTAGCTTTGTTCAAACTATCAGCATTATAAAGCAAAGCAATTTCTTCATCTTTTGTAAAGTCCGGCTCAATTCCGTAATTTATAAAGTTTTCGAGCTTTATTTGTGCTTTTGCTAAATCGGTTTGCTTAAAATCGGGAACAGGTCCGTTAATTGGCAGCATTAAGATATGCAAAGCATTCATCTGACTGTTTTTAACGAGCAAAACAGCGCCTCTGTCAATAGACTTATTTTGAACCAAAATCTCTTTGAATTTTTTAGCCTGAATGATAATCTCTGGTACATTTGTCTCTTCCGGAATTACAAAATAGCTATGTTTTTTGAACCACAAACCTGCTTTTTCCAAAGAAGTGAACATTGAAATAGGGATGGAAAACATCAAACCAACTGTAATCGGCAACATCCACCAGAAGAGGGGCTTTGCATACATAGCCACCACAATTGTGGTAATAATTCCAAGAATTGTGTGCCAAATATGCCGACTAAATGCATCCTTAAAAGATGTTCCGTCATCATCTCTGTTTTGCGTATTCCAGCTTACAGAATGTCCGGTAAAAATATCAAACACAAACTTACTTTGGAACATCATCATAATTGGAGCTTGGAGTGCACTAAAAATAATTTCTAATAAGACACTTTTAATAGCTCCTTTAGTTTGTGATTGAGCTTTTTTCCCTTTTGAACGATATTGAATCAGATAGACAATCAAGCCTAAAAACTTAGGGAAAATCAGCATAAACATTGAAAGTATAAATAATGCGATTGTACCAAATTTATCAAAAATCGGCCAAGTAGGAAACAATGTTCTAACCTCAGGGAAATATACCGGAGGAAAGAACTCTCTTCCCAAAGCAATCATAAGACCAACCAATAAAAAGCACAACCAAATAGGGGAAGATAAGTAAGACATAACCCCGATTGTAAAGTGAACACGGCTGACCGGGTGCAAACCTTTTGAGATGAGAATTTTAAGATGTTGCATATTTCCCTGACACCAACGTCTGTCACGAGCAGCAAAGTCAATCATTGTCGGAGGACATTCTTCATAAGATCCTTTGAGCTCAGGGAGCAACCAAGCCGACCACCCCCCTCTGCGAATAAGTGCAGCTTCAACAAAGTCATGGCTTAAAATATGTCCGCCAAAAGGAGCCTTTCCTGGCAATACGGGCAAACCGCAACATTGAATGAAAGCACTCGTGCGAATAATGGCATTATGTCCCCAATAGTTACTATCTCCGACTTGCCAATAGGCTAATCCGGCAGATACAATCGGACCATAGACTTTACCTGCAAATTGTTGCATTCTGGCAAAAAGAGAATTTTTGTTTACCGTCATCGGAGGGGCCTGAATAATACCGGCACTTGGATTGGCTTCCATGAGCTGAGCCATACGAACGATTGTTTGTCCGCACATCAAACTATCGGCATCCAACACCAACATATTTTCAAAGGCTTTACCCCATTTATTGCAAAAATCTTCAATATTTCCGCTTTTGCGAGCAGTATTTTTCACTCTACGACGATAGTAGAGATGAATTTCTTTCGGCATTAATTTTTGGGTTTCGAGCCAAGTATGTTCTTCTTCCACCCAAACTTTAGGATCGGTCGTATCACTTAATACAAAAATATCAAAAGCATTTGCTTGCCCTGTATCTTTCAGGTCATGTGCTATTGCCAGCAAGTTAGCAAACACGCTTTGCGGAGATTCGTTATATACAGGCATTAAAATTGCCGTACGTTTTTTTAAAGGCGTTTTTTCCGGCACCCAAATAATTCCCGGCACTTTACGCTTTGCCAACAATTCAAAGAAGCCAAAAATACTTGACCAGAAAAACAAAGCAATCCACGCAAATGTTAAAATAAACAAGCCAATCATCAAAATTTTTGTGATAAGCAGTGAATCTGTTGGAATAACGCTCACCCATTTTAACGTCGCTAACAAAGTCGAGAGTATCATCAAGCCAAAAACTTTAATACGACGATTGCGAATGCGTTTGGGGTTAAGGTTATATATATTGGGAAAAGAAGTTTCACTCATGATTTTTAGCTTTTTTTATGTTTAAATATTTTTTTCAAAAAATTAGATGGATTGGGAATAGTAATTTCTTGAGGCTTCATTTGGGAGAAGACATAGTTCGGAGCAACGTGTATAACAGCTTGGCGCAAGGCAAGAACTATTTTTTCGTCACTATCTTTGAGCGCAAAAATTTTCTCGCCCCATTTTTGTGCACCTTTTGTTTCTAAAACACAAAATTTAAATAAAGCAACTAATTGCTCGTCATCAAGAGAGCTGTCGTTAAATATTTTTTTTGCCTCTGTCGCTATAATCTTGTCGAGCTCATCAATAACTTTGTCCCCGTTTTCTTGGCTCAAAGAAAGTTTTCCCTTTAATGCCGGAACAATTTTATGAGCCCCGCCATCAGTAAATCCAAGCCCTTTCAAATAGGCCGCAATAATATCGTCAATACTTTGAATTTTTATGGTAACCATTGATAACTCCAAGTTTCAGAAATTGTCTTACCATCTTTTTTGAGCAAAATTCTGAGTTCAGCTGTTTTATCATTCGGTTCAAAATCAGCATAAACGGTCGCCCCGCCGGTAACTGGGTTATAGACCAAATAAGTGCCTATAATTTTTCCCTCTGTTGTTGAGACTTCAGGAACGATTTTGCCACTTTTAATTTCTTGGCGAATTTGTTTGCGTCTTCCGGGCAAGTCAAAGTCAACCACAAATTTGCGTTTGTTTGTCTCCAACATTCCTGATACACCGCCGATACCGGTATAAGTAGCAGTAACTTTGGCAAGTTTGGTGTCGGCAGGAATGGTGTTGCTCCAATAAAGTTTGTAACTGTAATTTAATGGTTTTCCGGGTACAACTTCCTCGTTAGGAACCCAATAAGCGACAATATTGTCATGAATTTCTTGAATAGATGGAATTTCCACCAACTGAACCATACCTTTCCCCCAATTACTCTTAGGTTCAACCCAAGCACTCGGGCGCAATTCATAATCTGCTTCAAAATCGAGATAATGTTCAGGATTCCTATCTCTTTGCATCAATCCAAAACCTTTAGGATTGTTATCCAAAAATGAGCTGATGCGTAAATATTTTGAGTTGTCTAACGGACGCCACAAAACTTCACCGTTTCCGTTCCAAATGAGCAAACCGTCACTATCGTGAACTTCGGGTCTATGGTCGTCAAAACGGTTCTTTGTGTTTTCGCCGAATAAAAACATTGAGGTCAGTGGAGCAATTCCGATTTTGTTAATTTTCTTTCTCGGAATAAGCACGGCATCAACATCCATAACAGTCCGTTTTCCGGGAGTAATGATAAAGGTATAAGCTCCGACAATACTTGGGCTGTCAAGCAAAGCATAAACGGTAACGGATTTGTCGCCGCGTTTAGGACGTTGCAGCCAAAACTCTCTGAAAATCGGAAACTCTTCACCGGTTTGTACAGCCGTATCAATTGCAAGACCACGAGCAGAAAGCCCATATTTTTGTCCTTTGCCGAGTCCTCTGAAATAGCTGGCACCCAAGAATGAGACCAACTCATCATAATAAGTCGGAGAGTTCAAAGGATAGTGCAAACGAAAACCGGCATATCCAAGGTGATTATCTGTAATATTAAGATTGTTTTTGCCATAATTAAAAAACTTAGGCGAATAGTTGATGGGTTTAGCAATCCCGTTCACAACTTCATTAATAGGAACAGGCACATGGAAAATAGAACCTAAGTGAAAGAATTGCATTTCAAAAGGCAAACGCTTTCCGTACCAAGGACCGTTTTCTCTTACAAAACGAATATCGCGGTGTTGGTCATAGTTTAAATCTTTAAGCTCTTGCGGAAGATTATTTTCTGGAGCTTGATAATCTTTTTTTGAAAGTCGAATAGCTTTATTAAGGAGTACATCTGGTCCAAAAGATTCGCCTTCACGAGTCTGTGAGTTAATTTCAGATTTCTCAGCAGTTATAACCAAATTCTTGTTTTTATAAAAGTAATATCCGCCGCCGATTGCGCCCAAAAATACCAAACCACAGCCCAGAGCCGTCCAACGTTTCAACATATCGCTCATTCCAATACATAAGAAAAGGTTATAATTATCTCAATTATATTTTCTTTAATATCAGGAGCTTTATCTCAAAAGTCAAGCCAAAAGATAAAACATTCGAGGTTAATAACAGACAATTCTAATAAAAAAAGGGCAGTGCATTTGTGTTTGCACAAGCCCGTATTTGCTCCTTATAAAATAAGCAGCCAAAACCAAACCATTTGAACCTTCAATAAAAATTATATCAAAAGATAGGGTAAAATGCAATTTAAAATAAGCCTCCTTGACAGGGGTAAGAAATAATGTTATAACTAAACATATAAACAATTAAACAATCGTTGAAATGAGGTTACCATGAAGAAAAGCTATCAGTTAGAGGATTTAGATTGCGCTAATTGCGCTGCCAAAATCGAACAAGCAATTCAGTCTTTGGATCATGTTATGAGTGCATCGGTTTCTTTCATGAGTCAAAAATTGGTTCTGGAAGCTCCTGAAGAACACTTTAGCGAAGTTTTGCAAGAAGTTAAAAAGGTTATTAAAAAAGTCGATTCTGATGTCTCTCTAAAGGATTAAAGTAAGGAGCCAGATATGAAACAAAAAAGCCGCCTGATAAAAATCATCATTTCCGCCATCTTATTTGTGTCGGGAATGCTACTTCCTTTGCCAAGCTATGCCCAATTAACTCTTTTAGGGCTGTCATATTTTCTTGTAGGGTGGGAGATTATTGCCAAGGCGGCGAAAAATATTGTTTATGGGCAAATCTTTGATGAAAACTTTTTAATGACTGTTGCCACTCTGGGAGCCATTGGTTTAGGCGAATATTCTGAAGCGGTTGCGGTTATGCTCTTTTATCAAATCGGCGAATATTTTCAAAAGTATGCCGTTGCCAAATCTCGCAAATCAATTTCAAGCCTAATGAATATTCGTCCCGATTATGCCAACTTATGCGACGGAGAACAAACCAGACAAGTCTCCCCCGAGGAGGTTAATGTCGGGGACTATATATTAGTAAAACCAGGAGAGAAAATTCCGCTTGATGGCAAAGTCACTGAAGGTACATCATCGCTTGATACCTCATCTCTGACCGGAGAGAGCCTTCCAAGAGAGGTAGAAAAGGACAGTGATGTTTTAAGTGGGTGCATTAATTTAACGGGTGTTCTTAAAATTCAAGTATCCAAAGAATATGGTGAGTCAACGGTTGCAAAAATTTTAGATTTGGTTGAAAATGCCGCTTCCAACAAGGCCAAGGTTGAACAATTTATCACCAAATTTGCCCGTTGGTACACGCCGATAGTTGTCTTGTCTGCTCTTATAATTGCCGTTATTCCGCCTTTGGTTATGGCGGATGCCACTTTTTCAAGCTGGATATATAGAGCGCTCACATTTTTGGTTATATCTTGTCCTTGCGCTTTGGTCATTTCTGTTCCGTTGAGCTTTTTTGGCGGAATAGGAGCGGCCTCAAAGCAAGGAATATTGGTTAAAGGCAGTAACTATCTGCAAGCCTTGAGTGAAACCGAGGTCGTTGTTTTTGATAAAACCGGAACTTTAACCAAAGGCACATTTTCGGTTGTGAAAGTAGAAGGGAATGATTTCCCAACCTCTGAGGTTCTGGAATTAGCCGCTTATGCCGATGCTTATTCCAATCATCCGATATCCCAATCAATTCGCCAAGCCTATGCCCGCCCGATAGATACGTCCAAAATTTCTAATTATCAGGAGATTGCCGGTCGAGGTGTTTGTGCCGAAATCAACGGTGTTTTGGTTCACTTAGGAAACGCTCGTTTAATGGCTGACTTAGGAACGCAAAGCCATGCAGGCGACGGCGATGGCACCATTATTAACTTGGCGGTAGATGGAAAGTATAAAGGCTGGATAAAAATCTCTGATGAGGTCAAGTTAGATTCGGCTCAAGCCATTTCAGCCCTCAAGTCAGCTAATGTTCACAAAACCGTTATGTTGACCGGTGACAACAAAGCCTCGGGTGAGAAAATAGCCAAGCAATTAGGTTTGGATAAAGTTTATTGTGAGCTTTTACCAACGCAAAAGGTTGAAAAGTTAGAAGAATTATTAGCCGCTAAAACCCCAAATAAAAATGTTGTCTTTGTAGGCGATGGTATAAATGATGCACCGGTTTTAGCGCGCGCCGATATAGGCATTGCCATGGGAAAACTTGGCTCTGATGCGGCCATTGAGGCTGCCGATGTGGTAATTATGACCGATGAACCGCTCAAAATTGCCTCTGCCATAAAAATCTCCCGCAAAACGCTGCGCATTGTCAGACAAAACATTGTCTTTGCACTTGCTATCAAGGGATTAGTTTTATTGCTGGGTGTAATGGGAATGGCCACTATGTGGGAGGCAGTATTTGCTGACGTAGGGGTTTCTGTTTTGGCAATTCTAAATTCTTTGCGCGCCTTAAGTGTGAAAAAATAAGTTATTTACCCTCATTGCAAGGACAGCTAATCTCAAACACATCATCAATCATTTTGTGAATAAGGGAAGCCATTCTGTCTTGAGCAAGTTTGTAGTAAATTTCTTTACCCTCGCGACGATTGACAATCAAACCGGCCTGACGCAACACGCGCAAATGGTGTGATACGGCAGAAGCGCTCATGTTTATGGCCACCGAAATATTATTCACACATTGTTCGCTGTGAGCCAATAACCACAAAATACGCAAACGAGTAGGGTCGCACAACTGCTGAAATACTTCCGAAGCCAGAGCAAACGACTTTTCTTTAGGCATAGCTTCTAATACCTTGTCCAAATGAGCATCATGGTTATGCAAGGCTAAATGTTGGTCTGAATTTTGTTTGTTTGTCATCTTTATTCCTCACTCAAGCGCTATGCTAAGATTAAAAACCTTGCTTGTCAATAAGCGAAAATAATCATTAAAAAAAAGAGGGCTCCTCAAAAAAAATTGACAAAAAACGAAAATTAAGCTATCTCTGAATCCTAAAATAAATTTTTATGTCGAATTTAAACTGTATCATTATGAGAAAATTATTAGATTTAGAGAACCCGTGGAAACCTTCTCAAGCGGGAGTAGTGCTGGCAAAAGAAATTATAAACCAATATGGCTATTCCAAAGGTCCTGTCTGGCTTATGGATTTGCGAAGTGAGAACCTGAAACAAATGGCTGAAAAAATAAATTCTCCGTTATGTCAGTTTTTTCATGATAAAGAAAGCAGAGAAAATGTGAGCTACCACATTTGGAGCTTGTGCATGGATTGGCGACAATATTATGCCGTCAATAATGTTCTTATCAAAGAAGATGGCTTGTTTGATAAAGACTACTATAAGCTGATAACAGATTTTGTGGTCTTAAGGGAGCTTGAGCATTTGCTTGGCGATGAAAAGAAAGTGTCACCCCCTCTGCTGAGTATTCCGGAGCCGTTAACCTTTGGGAATAATACATATTTATGGGATGAAAAAGGCAGATTTTGTTCTCAGGCAAGACACTATACCAACAAGAAAAGTCAGATTCCTCAAAACTTGTGGTTATATAATCGTTCCCAAAATCTTCCGGGTGAAGCTTTCACGTATAATTATCAAGCCTATGCTTATGGCAGCATGAGCTCTTATCCTAGTCGAACCGGCGCAAGCATTTCAGATAAGGATAAAGCTATGGGATATATTGGAATGGCTTATCCTTCTTTTAAGAAAACGGATAAAGACCCGGATATGTTTGCAGAAAACGGCTGGGTTGATGGCCCATGGCCGATTGTTATCTGCCAAAAGTTACAAGGCGTGGAAGAAATTATTCCTCGTTTACTGTATTACTTATTGGAAGATATAGCCAACCAAAAAATAATGGATCGTATCACTCGTCCGGTCTATACGCGCAAAGGCGAGTTTGACACGGTAGAATGCACCGATACGCCTCTGCCATATCCAAAGGTTTTGCTCTCTCAACATTGGAAAGAAGGAAAAATTTTCTTTCCGTTAGCCAATAGCTCATCATATTACAACTTACCTCCGAATTTTCCCAACCACAAAATAGAAAGAGGAGGGTATCCGATTAAATTGCCACAGGCAATAATCGATATGGCCAATACCAAAGAGCCCTATTGGCACCGCTTATGTCCGCCTGAACCATGGAAATTCCACTGGTGGGACAAACAAGGAAATGAGCATTTTGGAGGCATTACCTATGCCTCAATAAATTTGTTGCAGTGGGTATCATGGTATCCGTATTTTGCAGACCTTGAATATAAGCTGTAACCAACAAAGGCGACGGAGTACTTCCGCCGCCTTTACTGTACTTAAGAATTGACAAAGAAGAGAATTTTGTTTATTCCTAAGCCCTAAAATAAATTTTTATGTCGAACTTAAATTGTATCATTATGAAAAAGGTAAATGAATTAGGGATCTATTCTCAAGAAGTG
Organism: uncultured Pseudomonadota bacterium; assembly: GCA_949286215.1. Taxonomy (GTDB): domain Bacteria; phylum Pseudomonadota; class Alphaproteobacteria; order RF32; family CAG-239; genus Scatocola. The sequence goes on along the minus strand of CASDYX010000009.1, from coordinate 6,545 downwards.
GTAGACCTAGCTGAAGCTGTAATAAATCAATATGGCTATTCCAAAGGTCCTGTATGGTTTATAGACCAAACCGAAGATAATATCAGTAAAGTGGCAGAGCAAATAAACTCACCCTTATACCAAATTTCTTTTTCCAAGGTATGTAATATTGTACTGGTGCAGAAATGTATTGAAGATTGGTGGCGATATTACGCGGTTAATAACCTGTTAATAAAGCAGCAAGAAAATCAAAAACGTGATAGCTTTTGTTTAATCAGCGATTTTATCATTTTAAGAGAGCTGGAAAAATTAATTGGTAATTACAAAGGTTGTCGTTGTTTTATTGGCGCAGAGACAAAGTTTGGTAATAACAATAATTTCTGGGATGAAAAAGGACGTTTTTGGTCTCTGAGTGCATATTTGACCAAAGGGAAAGATAATATTCCAAGGGATATATGTAAATATAACCACATCAGAGAATTTCCGGATATGGCCTATACATACAATTATCAAACTTGTATGTGGGGAGGTATTGAAAGTTTTCCGCTTAATTCCCGAACGACCATTTCGGATAAAGATGAAGCAATGGGTTATATTGGAGTGGCATATCCTTGTTTTAATCAAGGAGACCACCCTACGGGACTATTTTCAAAGGGAAAATGGGATGATGTCCGCTCAAATATCGTTCTTTGCCAAAAACTCAAAGGAAGTGAAGAAGTTATTCCGCGGCTAATGTATTATTTATTGGAAGACATTTCTCAAAAGAAGAAATTAGACAGGATTTGTCGCCCATCTTCTTCTTTTCCCAATAAAGGAGAATATGAGGACATTCCCCTGCCATACCCGAAGGTTTTGCTCTCCCAATATTGGCAAGAAGGAAAGGTTTTCTTCCCCGCACCAGCGACATGGCGCCACGGTAGCCCGGAGTATCAGTTACCTCCTAATTTTCCCAACCACAAAATAGCAAACGGAGGATATCCGATTAAATTGCCACAAGCAATAATTGACATGGCAAATACCAAAGAGCTCTATTGGCACCGCTTATGTCCGCCGGAGCCATGGAAATTTCATTGGTGGGATAAACAAGGAAAAGAGCATTTGGGAGGTATAAGCCATGCCTCTATAGATTTCCAAGAAAATACCTATTATATTCCAGATAGCTTTAGGTATGAGAAGGAATGGGTTCCATATTTTTCAAATCTTAAATTTAATCTGTAACCATAAAAGGCGACGGGCAACTCCGCCGCCTTTTTTATGTGTGCTTATTAAACATACTTTTTTATCCCAAATGTTACAGCTATAATTTTAGGGATATTTTTTGTTTTCAATTTATCGGGGAGAGATTTCCTTGCAAAATACAATTTTAGTTTTATATTAAACAAATAATTCTAATATACTTCAAAAATTAGAGGTAAAAGTGTCGGCACAATTAAACTATAATATCCGCAAGCAAGAACTGGAAATAGTTTTAGCGGGAGATTTTATTCAAAATAAAGTCCCCCATGACGAACTGTTGCCGGCAATAAATAAGGTAAATCATATTACATTTAGCGCTGGCAGCTTAAAATCTTGGGATTCCTCGTTGGTGGTTATTTTGTTTGAACTAGCCAAAACCGCCCAGTCTCAAGGCGCAAAAATTGATTGGTCAGGTCTGCCAACCAATTTGCAAGAGATGATTTCTTTAGCACTAACGTCGTCTGTCACCCCGCCGACCAGAGAGAAACAAACTCAAGATTTTCTCACCACTTTGGGTGAAGATACACTCAATAATTATAACAGCCTCAAGCAAGGTCTGTCGTTTATTAAGTCGGCATTAGGCTCATTTGCTCGTCTTTTAGGGGGTAAAGCCATAATGCGCAAAGTTGACTTTTTGTTTGCCCTCGAAGGTTGCGGTTATAAAGCCGTAGGGATTGTTTCGGTTGTGAGTTTTATGGTAGGGCTTATTTTGGCTTATGTTGGCTCAATCCAACTCAAAAATTTTGGGGCGCAAATTTATGTTGCAAGCCTGGTGGCAATCGGAATGACCCGCATCATGGGCGCGATAATGGCCGGAATTGTTATGGCCGGACGCACTGGTGCTGCCTATGCCGCCACCATTGGTACCATGCAGGTTAATGAGGAGATTGACGCCCTCAAAACCATGGGGCTTTCGCCGATGGATTTTCTGGTTTTGCCACGCATTTCTGCACTCATTTTAGCCATGCCTTTTTTAACACTTTTATCCGATATTATGGGAATTTTGGGCGGAGCGGTGGTTGGTGTCTTCACATTAGGAATTCCTTATGAAAGTTATTGGGAATATACTTGGGATGCTTTGTTCTTGAAAAACTTTTGGGTCGGAATTTTCCATGGCTTTGTCTATGGCTGGATAATTTCGATTTGCGGCGGCTATTATGGTATTAATTGCGGACGTAACGCAGATTCTGTCGGCGTTGCCACCACCAAAGCGGTTGTTTCTTCAATAGTATGGATGATTGTCATCACTGGGCTCTTGACGGTTGTTTTGCAGGAGTTTCACCTATGATTACTCCCAATGTAAAAATTGCAGCCAAAAATTTAAGTGTCGGCTATGGCGATTATGTCTTGCTTAAAAATTCTGACTTTTCAGTTCAAAAAGGCGATATTTTCTTTATTATGGGCTCAAGCGGCTGCGGTAAAAGTAGTTTGTTGAGAGTTTTGACCGGATTGCTTCCACCCAAAGAAGGACAAGTGCTGATTGATGGTGAAGATTTTGCCGCCGCCACACCTGAGAATAAACAAAAAATTATGCGTCATTGCGGAATTTTGTACCAAAGCGGCGCATTGTTTAGTTCTATGACTTTGGGCGAGAATGTGGCTCTGCCATTGCAACAATATAGCGATTATACACCTGCGGAAATACACGAGTTGGTTGAGCTTAAATTATCCTATGTCGGATTAGGGAGTTTTAAGGATTTTTATCCATCAGAGATTAGCGGCGGCATGAAAAAAAGAGCAGGCTTAGCCAGAGCTATGGCTTTAGATCCTGATATCTTGTATTTTGATGAACCCTCAGCCGGACTAGACCCAGTCAGTTCCAAACATTTGGATGATTTAATCCGCCAAATCAACCATAGCCTAGGCACCACCATAGTGATTGTATCGCACGAGCTAGATTCTATTTATTCAATAGGTACCAATTCCATATTTTTGGATTCTGCCAGCAAGAGCATAATTGCGCGTGGTAATCCGAACGAATTAGTCAAAAATCCGCCCAATGAGACGGTCTATAATTTTTTAACCAGAGGAGGGGAAAAACATGGTAAATAAACCCGACGTCAGAAAGATAGGTATATTTGTAGCAACAGGGTTTGTTTGTTTTGCGTTGATATTGGGAACATATCTGAAAAAAGTCTTTTTCCCTGACGACAGCAATACGGTTGTGATGTATTTTCAAGAATCCATCAAAGGCCTAAATGTTGGCTCTTCAGTTATTTTTCAAGGTGTTGAAATTGGTAAAGTCTCGCAAATTGACTTGGTTGCCAATCTCAAAGATTTAACCTTTAGCATACCGGTTTATGTTGAGTTAGATGTTTCAAAATCAATCGTATCTGGTGATGACGAGCGTAGCCGTAAGCAAATTTTGGATGCTTTAATTCAAAAAGGTCTGCGCGCACGTTTAACGGCACAAAATTATCTGACCGGACAGTTAATGATAGAATTAGTAATGTTGCCCGATACCGAGATTAAACTTGAACCGCTTCCGCAAGACAAAGATTTATTGCAAATTCCGACGATTTTGTCACCTCTGCAAGAACTTTCACGCGGTTTGCAAAACATACCGTTCCAAAAGATTGCCGATAAATTAGGACAAATGGCAGATTCTTTGAATAAACAGTTGCCGGTAGTTTTGCCGCAAATTTCAGAAGCCGCCACGAGCATCAGCAAAGTCTTTAGCACCAATGCCAGACTTTCAACCGAAGCTCTGGGCAATTTCAATCGTGCATTAGTCAATGTCAGCGCAGCGGCACAATCATTAAAAGATTTGACGGATTATCTGGAGCGTCATCCGGAAGCATTCTTGCGAGGAAAGGAAAAATAAGATGAAAAAACTAGCACTTTTGGGCATTGTAGCATTAGTTGCGGCTTGTTTTTACCGCACGCCTAATTCCATGTTTTATGGCTTGCGCGCTATTACCCCGCAAACAACTTATAGCAAACCAAACATAAGTGTCGCCGTCAATCGAGCGGTTATTCCGAGTTATCTCGATAAGCCGCAAATTGTCATGCGTGCCCCTGATGGTGTTGAGTGGCAAATTTCAGAATATAACCGTTGGGGAGAAAACTTAAATTCACTCTTGCAACGCGTTTTAGCCGATGATTTGAATTTGGCACTACCTAATTCAATCGTCAAACCGCAAACATTCAGCGCCGAAAGCTATGATTACTATGTTTCGATTGAAATTAATCGCATGGATGCCACTTGGGGCAAAGAGGCTGTATTAGATACCTGGTGGACGATAACCAATGATGCCAATCAAGTCATCAAACGCAAAAAGACCAACTTAAGTGCGCCCATGGGAAAAACTTATGAAGAATATGCCCAAATCCAAAGTCAACAGCTTTCTCAACTGGCCGGAGATATAGCCTCCGAATTGGCGCGGCTAAAATAAGGATAAGACTATGACTAAAAAACAACACAAATCACAATACTTATTGCGAGGTTTAGTTTTTGTTGCCGGTTTTATGGCGGTAGTTTATGCCATTCTTTATGTCTTGAATTCAGATAAGCCTTTGCCGGAAGTTACACCTTTGCAACAAGTTGAAGCTAATCCTAATCAGCCAATTGTATCATTCTCTTTTAGCAGGGAAGAATGCTTAGGCCAAAATATGGCATGGAATTTAGAGGACAATAGTTGCATGAACTTTACCGACTTAAGTTTATGCTATTCTCTGGAAGGCAATTGGCAATACCCCGCCAAATGTAAACAATAAAGCATAAAATATCAGCCCAAAGATAATCTTTGGGCTGATAGTCTAGAGCTTAAAATTTCACCACCGGACGAACGTAGCTATCGTTGCTGTACTTACCGTTGCTGTACCTATTACCGGTACTCATAAGCAACCCCCACACAGTGCCGCCATTGTACTCGGTAGAGGACCAATAATAATCATCTTCCCTCACTTGACTAGCGCCTACTGAACTCAATAATGTCAATGTACTGTTTATAGCGCTCTTAAAGCTATAGATGGTATTTAAATCTCTCATGCTTGGCAAAACCCATTTTCCTTGTCTGCAAAAATCTTTACTACAGCCGCTTATTTGATAGCTGTTTACCGCATTCGCGGCATAAGTTGGACCGCTACATGTGCTCTCTAATATTATCTCGGTATTTGTTTTGCCATCTGTACTACACTCTATAACAGTCCTGCGATCTGTACAATTCAACAAACTCGGTATATCACACCAACTATTAGACCAATACATAGTCTCGCTTCCCGCACTGCCATTTTGTTTAACATCGGTCAAAGCAACCGCCAAGCGATTATTAGCATCAAATACCACACCAATTGGTTGTTTGCTCGCTACTAACCCACTGGCAACAGTTCCATCTCCATAAACAATTGAACCAACCTTAATTGACGCTACGCAAGAATTACCTGATTTTTCATAACCTGAATTACAGCTCCAAGATTGAATTTTTGATGAACAATCCGAAAAGTAAGAACAGCTTGCATTAGCAGGGCAAGAGCTAATTACGGCTGTTCTGTTATCACAAGGGTTAATACAGGAGTTGCCTGATTTAACATAACCCGATTTACAACTCCAAGACTGAACTTTTGACTTACAATCTGCAAAATAAGTGCAATTTGCATTAGTTGGACATTTTGCAATCACGGCTGTTTGATTGCGACAGTTATCAGCATATGCTTTTTGGCATTTAGATTTACAATCTGAAAAATAAGTTTCACAACCATACGGGATTTGTACGGAAGTTCGATTATGACAATTATCAGGATAAGGAGTTTTACAAACACTGTTGCAAGGAGATGCGTAATATTCCTTACAGCCCCATTGTCCGTTATTTGAGTTCGGGCAGACACAAGTCGCATATCTTGTGCCGCTATCATCCGTGCAAGAACTTCCCTTTATTTGCGGAGAATTACAAGATGCATAAGGATAAGTTTTAGTATCGCAATAACAACGATATTTACCGCCGCAAGTATCAGAACTGAGTTTACGCGGGCTGGAGCATTGCGACGGTGAGTATTTATAAGTTACATCACAACATCTGTCATAAATATCCTCATTATAAGGACAAGCGCTGTTAAATAAACCAGATGCGCAAGAGGTTATGGAATATCCCAGACGTTTACAACTTTCTCCCGATGGGTCTGAAAAGTCATTATTTTTTGCATCATCATTACCAAAATCTGTTCCTTGGTCACTCACAATAAAGTGAACACCTGCCGTCTGATACTTTGCACGATTAGGCAAGCCTATTGCTAGGCTTGCCCCTGACAAAGATTCAAAGGTTTGGTTTAGACTGGTTCTTACGAAGTGCGTGTATTGTGGACTTGCACCTTGTAATTTGGTTGAAACATAA
>CASDYX010000008.1 GCA_949286215.1 uncultured Pseudomonadota bacterium | reverse complement strand
TTCGGCATTCGGCTGTCGCCTCCGCTCAGTCTCGAACTCTAACTCTTTTTTGTGTTGTGAGTTCTCACTGGCCTCATGTAGCCACAAAAAAACCCTCCGCGAGGGAGGGATTTTTTATGGCGCACTCGGCGGGGTTCGAACTCACAACCTTCTGATCCGTAGTCAGATGCTCTATCCAATTGAGCTACGAGTGCATTAACACTTAACGGGATACTTAATAAACCGATTCAAAAAATTTTGCAAGCAAAAAATTCATTTAATTTAAAAGAATTTTAATCTATTTCATTTATGCTACGTGTAATTTCGGGGATATATTTATTCTTAGACATTATTTTCTCGCCTTTTTTTGAAAATTTACCTTTACAAATCGAGAGTTTAGTGTCAAAAACAAATATGTCATAACATGGGTTTCAAAAAGGTATTTTGACAGATGAAAAATTCAGTTCGTACATTGTCTTTCGTTTCAGCTTCCTTCTTATTACTCGGAGGATGCGCTTTTAGCTCTGATGCTTTGTTCCCGTCTCTTCTCGGAACCAGCGATCAAGAAGCATTTAACGCTGACAAAAATGCTCCTGCCAGTGAAGGTTTGCCTATGCTCGGTTCTTCTAACTTTGAACCGGTCGAAATTTCAGAGGGCGGAGATACCGGCACTTTTGTCGGTCAAAAAGTTATTTCTTTTAGAAATGAGCTAACTCAATTACAAAATTCTATTCGTGAAAATAATGCCGAACTGCAAAAAATTCGCGCTTCCGTCATTGGAAATGCAAGCCAATACCACAAAACTATTGGCGCTATTGAAGCAAAACTCCAAGTCGGTACAACCCCTGGAAACCCGCAGATGTATGCTATGTTGCAAAGTGCTCAAAATAATGTTCAACAAATGAATATTAATTCTAATGCTCTGCAACAACTTTCCGCTCGTGTTACATCAGATGCATCTGTCGTTAACAACCTGTCCGAATCCATTCAAGCTACTTTTGCAATCTCCGGTGCCGTTGATGAAGATCACCGCCAATTGAGAATTTTGCAAAACGAAACTAACCAAACTGCTATTTTGATTAACAGTTTGCTTAGTGAAGTAAACAGCGATGTTACTCGCCAAATTCAATATAACGAAACTGCAAATAGCAATATCGTCCAACTCGACTCTGCTATTAAACGCGGCAGCTATGGCGTAAACAATGTTCCCTTAACCGCACCAATGCCAATCATGACTTCTAGCAGTTCTAAACCAACAATGATGGGTTATGGCTCTAATTCTGCAGTTGTTGGAAAACCTTTGTTTGTTGCTAAATTTAACAAATCTGATGTTAATTACCATGATGGTTTACAAAGAGCCGTCAGCGCTGCTAAATCTAAGAAAGCAAACGTTGTTTTTGAAGTTGTGGCTGTAACTCCGGTCAGCGGCAATGCTACAACCAGAAGCAATGCTCAAAATAATGCTTCGACCATCTTCCAAGAAATTGTTGAAATGGGTGTTAGCCCCGAAAGAGTTATGCTCTCTTCTCGCACAAGTACAGATGCTAGCTCTCCTGAAGTACAAATTTTTGTAAGATAACAATTAAACAATTTAGAAAAGGCGTCATTACGACGCCTTTTTTGTGTTCTTAAAAGGATTAAAAAAAGTGTTTGACAAGTAGTAAGAGTTTATCTATATTCTCCTTGTTTTACGAATTTATCCTCGTGGGGTTGTAGCTCAGTTGGGAGAGCGCTTGAATGGCATTCAAGAGGTCAGGGGTTCGATTCCCCTCAGCTCCACCATTTTTTTATCTTCTAAACAATATTTCCCAATCAAACTTCGCTTTTATGAAAAAAGCTGCGTTTTCTTGGAGGGGAATACCTCTTAGGTATCTAAATTCGCCACGGGCGTTTCTTCCTTGCTCATTAAGATTTTCTAAGAGCTTGCAGACAAAAATGACATTTAAAGTCATTTTTGCTTAGCGCTCCCCTCAGCTCCACCATTTTTTATCCTTAAAACAAATCTTTCCCAATCAAACTTCGCTTTTATGAAAAAAAGCTGCGTTTTCTTGGAGGGGAATACCTCTTAGGTATCTAAATTCGCCGCGGACGTATCTGCTTTATTTTAATTTCTTATATTTTACTTTTTGAGATATGATTTGTTGTAATTCTTGTTTGTCCGCCTCACTCACAATATCATACAAAGGAATCGAGAAAGGCGTAAACTCTCCGTTATGCTTTTGCAAAAAATTATATTGATATTTAAGTCCCTTTTTCGGCACTAAGGCAATTATTTTTAACTTCTTAAAACAGCAACGGACTATTCTTTCTTCGGCATAATCAATATCTTTCCATAAAAGAGGTCGGCAATGGTCTATTGTAATGCTTTTATCATCTACCAAAGCTAATCTTTGCGGATAAATATATTTATAAGCCCACATCACCCAAGAGAACACACATACGCCCCACAAGACTTGTGTTTGCCACCAGAAGAGCAAACAAACACATTTCATGCTCACATAAGACATCATTATCAATAATGACATATTAAAAATAAACCAGGCGTTGATTTTATCAAAATGATAATAAAACGATTTTGGCTCTTGCATGGCTTTGTCCTCCTGTTTTTTATAGTGTAGCATTTAGAGTTACCTCTAAGTCAAGCAAAAATTTTTAAATAAAAGAAAACCGTTGGCCGAAGTTTTTTTGCTATCGGGCAACGGTTTTACAATTAAACGAAGACACCAAGTCTTTTAACAATTACAATTACGGCTGAAATGGGTTATCAAAGATATCCATTGTCGAATCATGTGGGGTATCACTATCAATACCGCACAATTTTGCTATTCCGGCGCACAGTCCTGTTGAAACTAAACCGCCAATAAGTAAACTAAGCATAATGTCTCGGTTTTAGGGTTAATAATCAGGGTAATAATCACTTTATGATTATTATCTAACTCCTTATTTCGAGGAATTCAAGGAATATTTTTTTAAGAATCACCTTTTTGGCGAGACAAACCTTTGCGAGAGCCTTTACTCCAAGCCATTATCAGCTCATGAGCTTGGGTGGATAAATCTTGTCCCTCTTGAATGATTTTGAAACCATGATAGCGATAAAAATTAATCGCAGGTTCATTTTGAGTATAAACTTTCAAGCTGGCAGAGGTTTTATTACGCAAAACATAACGCAAAAGCTTGGTGCCGATTTTTTGAGATTGATAGATTGGTTTTACAAACAAAGCGCCGATATATCCATTTTCAAGCAAGCTGATAAAACCTTTAATTTGGTGCTTATCTACATAAAGATACGTTTGGGCTTTTGAGGCCAACAAATCTTCGACCTTTGACAAGTTTTCATCCCAATAATTTGCAGCAATAAAAGGATGCGCTTGTTTGGTTGAAGACAGCCAAAGCTTGGCGACTTTCTCAATGTCAGATTTATGCAACCGGCGTATCATTTTTCTTTGCTTTAGATATCCAAATCATCTACAAATTTGGCTCGCTCAATAATGAACTTGAATCTGGTTTCAGGATTTTTACCCATTAGGCGTTCTACTTGACGGCGGGTTTCAAAGCATTCTTCCTTGCCCTCTTCCGTATTTGGGGTTGGAATAACAACACGCAAGAGCGTTCTCTTGTTTTTATCCATAGTGGTTTCTTTGAGCTGTTGTGCGCTCATTTCGCCCAAACCTTTGAAACGGCTGATATCAGGACGAACATTGCCTTTGACCTCTTTTTTCAAAATACGGTCTTTGTCCTCATCATCAATGGCATAGAAATTCTTATTTCCGACAACGATTTTATACAAAGGCGGAGTGGCAATGTATAGATGCCCATTTTCAATTAACTTCGGCATTTGTTGGTAGAAAAACGTCATTAACAGTGAGGCAATATGCGCACCGTCCACATCCGCATCGGTCATGATGATGATTTTTTCGTAGCGGAGGTTTTCTTCCTTATAATTTTCCTTAATGCCGCAACCAAGAGCTTCTATCATATCTTTAATTTCTTGGTTTTGGGTGATTTTATCAAGCGAAGCACTGGCAACGTTCAAAATCTTACCACGCAACGGCAAAATGGCTTGAGTGAATCTGTCCCTACCCTGTTTTGCCGAACCACCTGCAGAATCGCCCTCCACGATGAAAATTTCAGTATTTTCGGCAGCCGCTTGTGAGCAATCCGCCAATTTGCCGGGAAGGCGCAATTTCTTGGTCGGGGTTTTGCGGTTTTGAATTTTTTCTTCTTTTTTCTTCTTACGGCTCTCGGCACGTTCCACAACATATTCAATCAAAGCCGTGGCGTTTTCTTTATCCGAACTCAGCCAGTGGTCAAACGTATCTTTAACAGCTTGTTCAACCAAGCGAATGGCTTTGGTAGAGGTTAATTTGTCCTTGGTTTGACCTTGGAATTGCGGGTCACGGATAAAGACGGAGAGCATAATGCAGGCATCGCTCAACAAGTCTTCGGCCGTTACCGAGGCAACTTTTTTGATGTTGGCCATATCGCCATATTCTTTAAGACTGCGAATAAGTGCCGCACGGAAGCCCATTTCATGCGTTCCGCCTTCGGGTGTAATGACCGTATTACAATATGAATTGCAAAAGCCATTTTCATCCTCAGGCCAAGTAACAGCCCATTCAACGCGTCCTTCGTCATTCGCTAAGTCGGCATCACCGCTAAAAGGCATACGGTTGATGGTGGCGCGTGCTCCTAACTGATAATTTAAGAAATCGAGCAAACCATTGGGATAATGCAATTCAGCTTCTTGCGGGGTTTGGTCTCCTTCACTCAAAACCTCAGGCGCGCATTTCCAGTTAATGAATATTCCCTTAAACAAGAAGGCCTTGGAACGAGCCATACGATAGACTCGATTAGGATTTAGCTGAGAATTGGAACCAAAGATTTCACCATCAGGCAAGAAAGTAACCGATGTACCGCGGCGATTGGGTGCATTACCAACCAATTCCAACGGGGTTAGAGGTTTGCCCTTTGCATAGGCTTGACGATATAACTTTTTATCGCGTGCAATTTCAACCACCAAAGAAGAGGACAAAGCATTTACAACCGACAAACCAACGCCGTGCAAACCACCGGAAACTTTATAAGCTCCACCGCCGAATTTACCGCCGGAGTGAAGCATTGTCAAAATAACTTCCAACGCAGACATATTTGGATATTTTGGGTGCGGGTCAACAGGAATACCACGTCCATTATCAGTAATGGTGACGGAATAGTCGGCATTCATTTTGACTTCAATACGATTAGCATAGCCGGCAACGGCTTCATCCATGGAGTTATCTAAAATCTCTGCCACTAAGTGGTGCAAAGCTGTCGTATCGGTTCCGCCGATATACATACCCGGGCGAGCGCGAACAGCTTCAAGCCCTTCCAAAACCTGAATATCTTGTGCCGAATAAGTATCTTGCTTCGGCGCTGTGCTTTCAAATAAATCTGACATTTTTTCCCTTTTAGCTAAAATTTATGTTGTAAAATACGGCAAAACATTAAGTTTTTCAAGCCTTAAAAGCGAATCTATAACAGAAAAAAGCGTCTAATATTCATTTGACAAGAGCTCTGAAAATATTTATTGTTGCAGACAATAAACTATTATTTTATTAACAAATTAAAACACTTTATCATTATGGACGAGAAGAAAAATGTTTTCAGTAAAATTAGTACTTTTCTGAAAAAGCATCCTTGGGGATGTGTGGGGTGGACAATATTTGTCTTATTGATGTTTTCATTTATCTTTCTATTTGCTTTTGATGGGACAGAACTGGCCATCAATTTACAAAACAGAAGATTTTGGACAATAGAGTTAGGTTATATTGTCACCTCATTGATTTCTATTACGATGATTTCTTCTTCGGTAAACAGGCTTTCTGTTGAAGAAAATCTCTTTTTCTCTATTTGTTGGCTGGCACTGGTTTTAATGGAAACTTGGTGTTGGTTCTTTAACATAACCTTTATTTGGCCTGCAAATGTCATATTTGTGGTGTGTTTATGCTATATTTTTTGGCACAAAAGCACCCAATCTTTCATTGTATGGAAAAAAGTATTATGGCTATATGCCAGTGTCGGAATGGCTTTGGGAACTTCTTTCGGGGAATATCGCGTAATCCAAGAAACACAACACGAAATTCAAGAGGCTTTGCAAAGACCAGCTATAGAACTGATTGATAAAAAAGATAACTACATCTTTACGAATGAGTTCGGCCTTGAAAGAGTGAGCGACAAAACACCTCTTGATTCCTTAAAAAAAGGCGATTTGATACATCGCTTTAAGACAGATGAAGAAGTTATTATCATAAAACAGCCTTAAAATATGAGAAAAAAGCCTTCAAGAAGAAAGAGAAAGCTAAAAATCTTTCTGAAACGAAAACGAGAATATTTGGCTCTGAGCTGTATATTTGTGCTGCTTGCCATATTTTCGGTTTTATTTGTTTTAGTATTTGGAAATTAGCCCATTAAAAGAGCGCCTCATCATAAGCGCTCTTTTTTCGTTTTAAATGTAAAAAAATGCTTGCAAATTAAATAAATAGGGAATAAAAGAACCTTGGAATTATGGTAATTCCAAAATGTTTTAACAATAATACACACGCAGACATGGCGGAGGATTTTATTTCTTCGCTCCGGTGTCTTGAGTTCAAGACCAATGAGTCTGCGGAGGTTTAACCGGAAAAAAGGATATTAAAATATGACTCTTCCTACATTTACTATGCGCCAAATGATTGAATCAGGCGTTCACTTTGGTCACCACGCCCGTCGTTGGAACCCGAGCATGGCTCCGTTTATCTATGGCAAAAAAGATAACATCCACATCATTAACTTGCAAAAAACTTACCCGATGCTCTATACAGCTTTGAATGCTGCTCGTGAAGTTGCTGCTAATGGTGGTAAAATCTTGTTTGTCGGCACAAAAAGACAAGCTCAGGATTTAATCAAAGAAAACGCTGAACGTTGTGGCCAGTACTATGTAAATCACCGTTGGCTCGGCGGTATGCTGACTAACTGGAAAACAGTTTACAAATCTATTTCTCGTTTGGTTAAACTCAACGAAATGTTTGAGAAAAATGCTTTCGAAGGCTACACCAAAAAAGAAATGCAGAATATCAAAAAAGAACAAGAAAAATTAAATCAGGAATTGGGCGGTATCATGAATATGGGCGGCCAACCGGATATGTTGTTCGTTATTGATACTCCGAAAGAAGATTTGGCTATTAAAGAAGCTAAAAAGTTGGGTATTCCTGTTATCGGTATTTGCGATACTAACGCTAACCCGAATGAAGTTGATTTCCCGGTTCCGGGTAACGATGATGCTATTCGCGCTATTCAATTCTACTGCGAATTAGTATCTTCTGCTATTTTGGACGGTATGCAAGCTGAAATCGCAGCTCAAGGCGTTAAAGTTGAAGAAGCTGTTGAAGGTATTGAAGCTAAACCGGCTAAAAAAAGAACTTCTAAAAAAGCTAAAGAGGAAGCCGAAGCTGTAGCTGAATAATAGTTTTATTCTACTGCTTTTAGCAAACTTAAGCGGCGATATCTTTAAGTCTTTTAGAGTTATCGCCGCATTGGTTTAAAATTTTCAAGTGAGGAAATAATTATGACAGATATTACCGCCGCTATGGTAAAAGAATTAAGAGAATCTACCGGTGCAGGCATGTTGGACTGCAAAAAGGCTTTAACCGAAACTAACGGTGACATGGAACAAGCTGTTGACTGGTTGCGCAAAAAAGGTTTGGCCAGTGCTGCTAAAAAAGCAAGCCGTATTGCTGCTGAAGGTTTGGTTGCCGTTGCCGTTGACGGAAACAAAGGTGCCGTTGTCGAAGTTAACTCTGAAACCGACTTCGTTGCTAAAAACGATTTATTCCAAGAATATGTTGAAGATGCTGCTCAAGTTGCTTTGATGTACAAGGGCGAAATTTGCGACATGAAAACTTTCCAATGCCCGAAAGTTCACAAATCTTTTGAAGAACGCTTAACCGATATGATTGCTAAAATCGGTGAAAATATGAACTTGCGTCGCGCTAAAATGATTGAAGTCAGCAATGGCGTGGTTGCTTCTTATGTTCACAATGCTGCTAAGCCAAACGTTGGTAAAATCGGTGTCTTGGTTGCTCTCGAATCTAACGGCGACAAAGCTAAATTAGCTGAACTCGGCAAACATATTGCTATGCACATTGCCGCTTCTGCTCCGCAATTCTTAAACATTGCAAGCGTTGATCCGGCTGCCGTTGAACACGAAAAAGCTATTTTCTCAGAACAAGCTAAAGCTTCAGGAAAACCGGCTAACATCATTGAAAAAATGGTTGAAGGTCGTGTTAAGAAATATTACGACGAAGTTGTTTTGGAAGAACAAGCTTACATTATGGATCCAGACAAGAAAGTTAAAGACGTTATCGCTGACGCTGCTAAAGAGCTTGGTGCTGACATCAAATTAAAAGAATATGTCTGCTTCCGTTTGGGTGAAGGTCTGCAAAAGAAAGAAGAAGACTTTGCCGCTGAAGTTGCTGCTCAATTAAAGAAATAATTGAGTTTTGATAAAAAAAGAAAACCGTCCTTCGGGGCGGTTTTTTTATGCCTCATATTTAAATTTGACAAAAAGTAAAAACGCTCTAAATTAATGGCATAAAATTACAATTATCATAATTATTAACTTAAAAAAAAATTTTGCCTTATGGAAGAAAAAAAAGAAAACAAGGTTTTGGCGTATGTAAAGAATAATCCAATATCACTTTGCATATGGACGTCTCTGATTGCATTAATCATCACTGTGTTGTGGCTGTTTGTTTTTGGCAACTATGAACACGCTCTTAACCCAAACTTAGGGGTTGAAAATGCTTGGACAACTCTTTCGGGAACAGTTCTTTCCATTGGTGCGTTATTGCTTGCGGGGATGATTTTGGTAATAGCTCTACTTGAAGTTGATACGAATTACATGCTATCAGGCTTCTTTGGGTTACTAATATTTTGGTTGGGAACATCTTCTTTAATCCTCTGGGGGTGGTTTTTCGGAATACCATTTATTATTCCAATCGCTATTGCTTCTGTAGCTTATTTGATATACAGCTACAAAAAGCATGAAAGCAAATATAGTTTTGCTTGGGATATGGTGAGGTTTGTTATTGCTATGGTAGCAGTATGCTTCGCAACGTATAACGAATCAAAAAACACTGTTGATGAATTTCACCAAGAAATTGCCATTATCAAAATGACCGTGAAAGAGCCGGTGATTGAGGTGGTGGATGCTAAAAGCGATTGTATCCTCACAAAAGAACATGGGCTTGAGCGAGTAATTAATGACGCAAAACCTCAAAAAGGCGATAAGATTCACCGTCTGTCTGTTGGCAACGGAGAGGTTTATATTGTCATTTGTAAACGCAAATAAACTAACAAAAATAAAAAGAGTGTCTCGTATGAGGCACTCTTTTTTTAATCTCCGCTATAATGCTTTTGAAAACGCAACCATGCCGGCGCTAAAGGGGGCAATTCTTGCTCTTGGCGAATACGTTCCTCCTTTTGACGGCGACGGCGCAATTCTTCTTGAGCTTGGCTTTTGACACGCTCGGCAACCGCTGAAATCGGCTCTATCTTAGCATAGGTTTCAACATCGGTTAAATATTTCCGCAAAGAGCTTTCTTGACCTCTTGCTTTCATTTGCTCAAAGGTAGCTATCACTTCTTTGGTTAACTCTTCTTTGAGGCTTAAGAGCGTCGGCGTTATCATCTCGGGAGGAATACTTAATTTTAATCCAGATGCGAGCTCGTCTAAATACATTGACCCGCCGATTTGTACCATATCTGCGACTTCGGGGTGCTCCAGCACAAGCGAAAAATACATATTTTGGTGCAAGGCTTTATCTGCTCGATGCACCGCGGCATAAATTTTCTCACACATTTGAGAATAGCCGCAAACTACTCGATACAGCATAATTTTATAAAATAATGGTGAATATGGGGATATTGTATGTAAATTGTTATTCTTGTCAACTTATAAAAAAACCGCTCCGATTGCTCGAAGCGGCTTTTTGTAGATTTAAGAGTTGTTATTTAACTTCTTCAAAGTCAGCATCTACGACTTTTTCATCAGCATTGCCTGACTGAGCTTGACCTGCGTCTGCTCCGGCATTAGCACCGGCTGCTGCACCTTCAGGAGCAGCTTGCTTATACATAGCTTCACCTAATTTTAAGGAGGCTTGCATCAAGTTTTCAGTCTTAGCTTTGATGTCTGCCAAATCATCAGCTTCAAGAGCCATCTTCAAGGCTTTGATTTCATCTTCAATCTTAGTCTTTTCTGCGGCTGAAATCTTATCGCCATGCTCTTTTAAGGTCTTTTCGGTAGCATGAACAAGTCCTTCACCTTGGTTCTTGGCTTCTACCAACTCTTTCTTTTGCTTATCGGCTTGAGCGTTGGCTTCGGCATCTTTAACCATCTTTTCAATATCGGCATCAGACAAGCCACCGCTGGCTTGAATACGAATTGCTTGCTCTTTGTTGGTTGCCTTATCTTTAGCTGAAACGTTTACAATACCGTTAGCATCAATATCAAAGGTAACTTCAATTTGCGGCATACCACGCGGTGCAGGCGGAATTCCTACCAAGTCAAATTGACCAAGCAATTTGTTGTCGGCAGCCATTTCACGTTCACCTTGGAAGACGCGAATCGTAACTGCGGTTTGACCATCTTCAGCCGTTGAAAAGACTTGAGATTTACGGGTCGGAATTGTGGTGTTACGGTCAATCAAACGTGTGAAGACGCCACCCAAAGTCTCAATACCCAAAGACAACGGAGTTACATCCAACAACAAGACGTCTTTTACGTCACCCATCAAGACACCGCCTTGAATTGCAGCACCAACGGCAACAACTTCATCCGGGTTAACACCTTTGTGCGGTTCTTTACCAAAGATTTCTTTTACTTTTTCTTGAACTTTCGGCATACGGGTCATACCACCAACCAAAATAACTTCGCTGATTTCGTTAGCTTTTAAGCCAGCATCTGCCAAAGCCTTTTGGCAAGGAGCAACCGTACGGTCAATCAAATCTTCAACCAAAGATTCTAATTTAGCTCTGGTCAATTTGATGTTTAAGTGTTTCGGACCGGTTGCATCAGCCGTAATAAACGGCAAGTTGATTTCGGTTTGTGTGGTTGAAGACAACTCAATCTTAGCTTTTTCTGCAGCTTCTTTTAAGCGTTGCAAAGCTAAACGGTCATTCTTCAAATCAATACCGGTTTCTTTTTTGAATTCGTCGGTCAAATAGCTTACCAAACGTTGGTCAAAGTCTTCACCACCCAAGAAAGTATCACCGTTGGTGGATTTTACTTCAAATACGCCATCACCGATTTCCAAAATAGAAATATCAAACGTACCACCACCTAAGTCATAAACAGCAATCGTACCGTTGGCTTTTTTATCCATACCATAAGCCAAGGCTGCAGCGGTCGGTTCGTTAATAATACGCAAGACATCAAGTCCGGCAATTTTACCGGCGTCTTTGGTTGCTTGGCGTTGAGAGTCATTAAAATATGCCGGTACGGTAATTACTGCTTTTTCAATTTTTTCGCCAAGATAGCTTTCAGCATATTCTTTAATCTTTTGCAAAACGATGGCTGAAATTTGTGACGGAGCATATTTTTGACCTTTTACTTCTACCCATGCATCTCCATTGTCGCCTTCAATAATTTTGAACGGAACAAGTTTTTTATCTTTTTCTACTTCCGGAGAGTTATAACGACGACCAATTAAACGTTTAATCGCAAATAAGGTGTTTTCCGGATTGGTAACGGCTTGACGCTTTGCAGGGAAACCTACCAAACGCTCCGTATCCGTAAAAGCAACCATTGACGGCGTGGTGCGTGCACCTTCCGAGTTTTCAAGAACTTTGGCTTCTCCGCCTTCCATTACGGCAAAGCAAGAGTTGGTTGTACCTAAGTCAATACCTATTACTTTATTGCTCATTTTGTTTTCCTTTTGTTTATAAAAAACTCAAATTTAATCTTTCTATCAACTTATATAGGTAGCTCTTTATGGTTAAGCAATACTTTCGCAATTTTTTTTGAAAAAAATTTTACTTTTTTAGTAATTGCTGTTATGTCCGGAGATTTCGTAACCGGTATAGCCTTCCACAACAGAATTGGCATAGGCAAAATCCGTGGAATTGCATGAATGAATACGATACAAGGTTTCGCCTTGCTCAACTTTATCGCCCACTTTTTTCAATAAATCCAATCCGGCTCCGGCGTATTGTCCGGCGCCTGCCCAAACGCCGATTTTATTGATTCTAGCTGTATCTATCGCCTCGACAACACCATTGACATTAGAAACAATGTCTCGTGTTAAATGTCCAAGTTGGGGCTGTGGTGCTTTGCCTTGAGCATGTATCATCTTATTAATAACATCTAAAGCTCGGCCTGATGTTAGTATCTCTTTGGCAACGTGGTAGCCTTGTCCGCCTCTGAGTTTGGGGTCAAACTCGAGCAAACGGCCGGCTAAGAAGAGTGATTTTTCAAGCAAATCTTGCGGGGCATCATCTTTGTTGCGCAAAACTTTCATCACGTCACGGGCTTCCAATACCGCTCCAACGCCATTGCCTATCGGCTCACTGCCATCGGTAATAACTACGTCTATCTCCATAGAGAGCATATCACCGACATATTCTATTAGTTTTCTTAAGCGCATGGCTTCCGTCGTGCTTTTGATACGCGCTTTGGGACCAACAGGAATGTCTATCAGCAAATGCGTAACGCCAGCAGCCAATTTAATTGCCAAAATCGAGGCCGCGATGTGTTCTTGTTGAGTAAGCCCGATTTGGCGCTCAACAGCTGATATTTGCTTGCTCGCTTGCGCGATGTTTAAGCTATCATAGCTTGCAATTGCGGCACGATTTTCTTGAACCAATTTTTTAAAGGTTTTATCATCTATTTCAACATTGGCCAAAACAGCAAAGGTATCTGCCACTCCGGCGCAAGATGTAAGAGAGTGTGACG
Organism: uncultured Pseudomonadota bacterium; assembly: GCA_949286215.1. Lineage (GTDB taxonomy): Bacteria > Pseudomonadota > Alphaproteobacteria > RF32 > CAG-239 > Scatocola. The sequence goes on along the minus strand of CASDYX010000008.1, from coordinate 43,222 downwards.
CTGTTTTGGGCATTGGTAAACCATAGGCACCAACAATGGCGCTGATTATGATATCGGTTTTATTGCCGGGAACACCTCCCAAACAGTGGTGGTCAACGACTATTGCCTCATTATCCCAATGAAAAACATTATCCCCTACCAAGGCCTCGGTTAGTGATAAAACTTCCGGCGCACTCATAAAAGAGCCGCTTGCAACCAAAAATGAGGCTATATCCATATTGGAATATCGACGCGACGTAATATCATTAATGATTGAGCTATATTCGCCTGAACTTAAAATATTACCGGCGATTTTTCTTTTGACCGAAGCTAATGACGGCGGCGGTGTTGACAATGAAATGGAAATATTAGCACCTTCGGGTAAATTTATTTGATTGAAGGCTTCATTATTGAGCGCAATCTCATTGGGTTTAACCAATTTGGCATCATCCACAATTTGCAAAAAAGCATATACGGTTTTAACGCCGCCGTGAATTTCTATTTTGGTGAGCGATTTGATTTCATCAACCCGATAAGCCGTGCAGTCTTTGTGAAGGTAAGCCAAATTTTCATTAAAAGAACTTATCGGAATGTGTTTTAAGCTCAGCATGGGACGGCCTCGGGATTTGATTGATACTGCTTGAAATAATAGCTTATTGTGGTTTATCTTTCGTTAAAATGCAAGATGAAAAAACCGGAGGTTTGTCCTCCGGTTTTTGTTTTATTTACTTTGCCCGTTTATTTTTTCAAACATTCGCGTAAAAAAGCCTTTTACAGGTTTTTGAGATTTCTTATTTTCATAAGATGGACCAAATTCAACCGTGTTGGCACTATCTGAATGTTCGGGATTCATTGCATCAATCACAGGTTCTCCTATTCCGCGATTGATGTTAATCAAACTTGGTTGGTTGTCACCATTCGCGGGAGGTTGTTTTCTACCTTGTCCCGGAATCAGCTGATCGACTGGAGGTAAAATTACTTTGTTTACTGTTGTCCAGAAATGTCCTCTTGAGCCAACACGCTCGTTTAACTTCATGAGTTGACCCTGATATTGCTCATCATATGCAATAGCAGGAACAAATATTCCCGGTTCAGACGGAATTTTGGTTTCGCCTGTTACCCAGTGTCCACCGCCTTCGGTTTCATTGATAATAACACCGTGCGGTTTGCCTGTATCGTAAGAATATAATTCTTCGGGTTTAATGCCGACATCAACCAAACCATGACCTTGTGGGCTGGAGGCAAATTGCAGATTGTGGAGCAAGCGGCTATCCGTGGCATTCATCGGTTCTCCTGCTAACACCTTATCGAGTAATTGTTGCGGATTTACGGAGTAATCGCCATCTTTACAGGTAAATACTTCGCCTACCGTACGGCCTGAGCCATCATTGACCGGATGATCAAGATTTGCGTATTCACGTGTGAAAGAAGCTAATTTTTTGAGCATTACTTCTTCTGAGCCTTCTTCCCAGCCTAATTTGCTCATACCTTCTTGAATGCTCTTGGTGGCGGCTTCGTGCTGCTCTTCACTATACCATGCGCGATTTTCATAATTATCGGGGTTGTTATAATCAGCTACTGTGTGGCCTTTACCAACATATTCAAAGTGACGAGACGGTGTTTCATTAAACTTTTCTGCAGCTTGAATATCTTTATCGCTGTAGTCATAACTTTTGTGTCCGTCGGAATCTTTAACCCATTCACCGGTTTCTACCGTACGACCAAATTGGTTATCCAACCAAGAACCAAAGCCTGAGGCTTGTAAAGCGCTACTGGTCAGATATGCCGTGGCATAAGTTGTTACTGCCGTCGTCGAAGCTGCAGCCGCTGCTTTACCAAAGGCGGTCCAGAATTTATTGCCTTCTTTGTATTTTTCTTTAAAAGTCTTGATACCGGTGCGGGCGGCATTGATTCCCATAGCGGCTTTACCCAACATCGGAATACCTAACGCTGTTCCGGTGGCGGAAATGGCCGTAATGGCAATATCTATACCGTGTTTTTTCAAAAATGACCATGGGCCGAACTTTTCGCCTTTGGCTTTGGCTTCTTTTTTCAAATCTCTATAGCTCTTAGCTAAGCGAACACCCGCGTAAATAACACAGGCACCCGCCATGATTGAGGCTCCTAACGGCTGAACGTGGGTTAAGGTTAGACCAAGTGCGGCCATAGGAACAGAACGTAGCGCATTATTCCGCATAACCTTAATCAGCTTTTTGGCTTGAACATAAGCCGGACCAAAGCGGTCAATACAAGTTTTATCAAACTTTTGAACTTTACGATACATTTGCCCTAATACCGGCGCCGTATTGCCGATTTTGTGGGCTAATCTATCCAAATATCCTAATGAACTATTGGTATATTCAGCATTATAACCAATAAAGGCCGGATTGCTGACTTGATATTTTTTACCACTCAGCAAGTCTTGCAATGCTGCCTTGGCTTGGTTGGGGTTTTGCGCCATTGAAAATTCGCTACCCATTACCAATGCAGCAATTTTTGTTGCGGCGACTTTACCGATTTCTTGTTTTACCATATCTTCGGTAATATCACCCTTTGTACCGGCAAGATTGCGAACAGCTTCTTCTTTTATGGTTTCATAAAGCAATTTTTGTTGCGCGGCTTGGTCTTTTTCGGGATTGCCTTTTTCATCCATAAACTCCAGATTGGAGAGAACGGTTTGAATATTTTCATCTATTGCAACTTTACCGGCAAGTTTTCCGGCTTTCTTGTAATTAGCCTCTACCCTTGCCAAGTCATCAGGTGTTAGGCCTTTAAGCCCGTGCGCTTCATCATAGATGTCAATTTGAGTTTCAAGATGTTGGCGAACAGCGGTGGTTTCTGCCGTTGCTTTGTTTTGGAAAAATTTCTTCTCGGCATAATCCAACAACATATTTGCCCCTTCATAAACATCGGCAATGTTGGTTTGGTCAATGATTATGCCTTCAGGTCTTTCCTTATTGGTTCCTTTGGCCATTTCTTGAACAGTTTGCAGAATTTCTTCATTTACCATGCTCAATTGTGAGCTTAAGGCCTGCTTGGTTGCTGCATTTTGCGTTTGGGCAATCAATTCTTCTAACTTAGTGGCAACGGCCAACAATTTCTTGGGCGGAAAATTTTCAAGAAGTTGTTTTTTGGCTTGATTGCTTAATTGAATAAACTGTGAGTTTTCTTCTACCGTAAAGGAATTAAGTATCTTTTCGATTGTTTCGCGGCGTTTTTTGGGCGGCATTTTTGCTAAATTGGCCGGAGCCTTGTTCATTGTTTGTAAAACTTGCATATTTAAGGCATCAATGGTCAGTTGCCATTCATCACTGTTGCGGCCACGGTGGAGTTCTTGTACACGCTCCATTTTTAATTCTCTAAAAAATTTTTCTTGAAAAGCTTGCTTTTCAGCCGGTGTCATCGCGTCAAACTGCTTTTTTATTTCCGGATTCAATTCAAAATATTTACTCAAAAGTTCCATATTTTGATTTGTACTATTATTTTCCGCCATTTTTATTCTCCGCAAAGGTTATTTTATATTAAAATAACACATTTTTTGTCTTTTTACAACATATTTTGTCTAAAACATTCAAACATACTGAAAATATAGCAAAAAATGGTTTAATTTTTATTTACAAATGCGCTTTGCTCTTGCCTTTTGTAAATAAACTCCCTAAATAGAAATAAACTTTGGAAATTCTAATTTTTAAACAGCTGTAAAAAATGACTGAAAAAGACTATTACGAATTACTGGAAGTCAGCCGTGATGCCAGCGGTGACGAAATCAAGAAATCTTATCGACGATTAGCGATGAAGTATCACCCAGACCGTAATCCGGGTGATAAGGAAGCGGAATCTAAATTTAAGGAAATTAATGAGGCTTATGACGTCCTCAAAGATGAGCAAAAGCGCGCCACATACGACCGCTACGGACACCAAGCCTTTACTTCGGGTATGGGCGGTGGCAATCCGTTCGGCGGATTTGAGTTTAATTTTGGCAGCGGTGGGTTCTCCGATATTTTCTCAGATATTTTTTCTGACTTTATGAGTGGTGGGCAACAACGCAATGCAAATTCACGCTCTTATGCCAGAGACGGAGCCGATGTTCGCTATAATTTGGAGATTTCTTTGGAAGAAGCCTTTACCGGCGTTGAAAAAGAGATTTCAATCCCATCTTCTCAGGTGTGTGAAGACTGTAATGGTTTCGGCACGGCTGATGGTAAAGAACCGCCGATTTGTACGACTTGCCATGGACACGGTAAAGTTCAAATGCGTCAAGGCGGTTTTTTCATTGTTGAGCAAACTTGCCCGACCTGTAAAGGAACAGGCAGAATTATTAAAGACAAGTGCAAAAAATGTTCCGGCGAAGGCGTTATTCATAAAGAAAAACTCCTCAAGATTAAAGTTCCGGCCGGAGTTGAAACCGATACCCGAATGAGAGTTCCGGGCGAAGGTGAGCCGGGATTAAGAGGCGGCAGAAACGGCGATTTATATGTCTTTATTACGGTTAAAAGCCATAAACTCTATGTTCGCGATGGCGCAAATCTTTATACCAAAGTGCCTATCTCGATGGCTTGTGCGGCCTTGGGCGGAAAAATTGAAATTCCGGGAATTGAGGGTGACAGTATCGAAATTGAAATTAAGCCGGGAACCCAATCTGACCAACAGATTAAAGTGGCTGACAAGGGTATGTCTATCTTGCGCTCAAAACGCAGAGGCGATTTGTTCGTGAAATTCCGCGTTGAAACTCCGGTCAATCTCTCAGCAAGGCAAAAAGAGTTACTCGAAGAATTTCGCTCAATCAGCAAAGATGAGAGTTGCCAGCCTGAGGCAAAAGGCTTTTTTGATAGAATAAAAGACTTGTTTGTGGCTTAAAAAAACGAAATAGGAAAATAATCCTTGATTTTTAGGCAAAAATGTTGTATATTTTAAATTGCCACTTAAGGATAAGTGTGCACAAAATCCGAAGATTTTTTCTTCGGATTTTTTTATTTTAAATTTTACAAACAAGGAGAAAAATATGCCTAATTTAATTCAATATATTGTGCAGGATGACCCTGAATTAGAAATGAGCCAAAATAATAAAAAGTCTTCCACACCTTTGAGAGATAAGAATAAATCTAATCAATTCAGTTCTAAAAATTTGTTGGAAAATGATTTTTCTTATTTGACGAAACAGCAAACCCCTACGCCTTGGGCTAAAAAGCAAGCTTCAAAGAATTTGGAGGCAAGCCCTAAAAAATTTGATAATTCTTCCGTCAAATTAAATCGCCCAACGACAAGCGATATTGTTCTGGCCGGGCTTAAGGGGTTTGGTGAAGGGATAGAAAATGGTTCTCTTGCACTATTTAATGCTAAAACAGGCGGTTTGTTTGATGTAGCAAGTAACATATTTATGGATGACATTTATGCTAAAAAACAAGAAAAAATGCAAAAGAAAGCTGAAGATGTCGGTTTAGGTACTGCAAATAAATTAGCTAATTATGCTATTGAACTTGGAGGTAAAACAAAATTATTAAATTATATTAAACGCCACAAGTAATTTGACTGACTTGACATTTAGATAGGTATTACTTAGCATAAGTAATACCTATCTAAATTTTTTATGATATAGCCCATGATGGATATGAAGAATATGCAAAAGACACCTAGCGATTTTCAAGTGGTAAAAACGGCATTAAATGAATGCTTTTCGTTTAATGGTTCTTTAGGCAGAATGCTCTTTTTTGATTTTATGCTTTTTGGAAGTCTGTTTTATAGCCTGTTGGAGCTAACAGAAATTCCTTATTTGAATATTTTGGGTTGGTTTTGCTATTTTTATATAGCCTTATGCTGCTACCAAAAAAGGTGCCGTGATTTGAATATTAAAGGGACATGGATTATTTTAATTACATCCTTGTTTTTTATAATATATGCTCTATCGCATTTTCTAAATATTGCAAGAACTGATATTTTATTTTCTATTTCTAAAATTATATTTTTGATATATTTAGGGGTATATTTTTACGCTCAGTTTATGCCGGGAAAAAAGGAGAAAAATCCTGAATTAATCAGCCCTTTGCTTAAACACCCAAATATTTACTTTGCGGTATGTGTATTGATTTTTGCCCTTGGGTTGGGGATTTTGAAAAATTTGTAATTCACTAGTGGTATCGTCAACGTAATTCAAATATGCTAAAAATTATCTGCGAGAGTGTCTATGACTAAAATTTCTAAAATCATAAATTCCGTTAATAATGATATTTGGGGAGAGAGTCCTCTTAGCTTTTATTTTTCTTTTAATGGATTTTTTAATCGTCTTCAGTTTTTTGGCGCGCTTATAACGCTTAATTTTTTTCTCAACCTTATGTCATCAACTGAAAACTTTATAATTCATCTTCTCGCTTTAGGAATTGTTTTTTATTCTACGCTTGCCGTAATACAAAAAAGAAGCCGTGATTTAAATATGAAAGGAACATTCTTTATTTTAATATTTTCATTAGCTGACCCGATGAACATATATTTACAAACGATGAAAAGCATTAACCTTCCGGTAAATTTTTATATTCAGAAAGGGTTTGGCGTAGTTCTTGTTTTGTACCTTTTAGTGTTTTTGTTTTTACAATTTATGCCGGGAAAAAAGGAGAAAAATTCTGAATTAATCAGCCCTTTGCTCAAACATCCAAATATTTACTTTGCGGTATGTGTATTGATTTCTGCCCTTGGATTTGGGATTTTGAAAAAGTTGTAATCTGACATACGAGCATAATGAGATAAAAAAATCCCCTTTGTTTTTGCAAAGGGGATTTTTGTGTCTTTATAGGCAACCTTGTGTTTCTTTGGCGTATTTGACGTAGCATTTATAATAATGCTCTAAGCCTTTGCTAACTTCATAGTTAACCGTGCCTTTCGGAAATTCGCCATGCTTATTGGGCTTGCCTGCAGGAACGCCGGTTAATATCTCTATTCCGTCATCCACCGTATCAACCGCCCAAATGTGGAATTTACCTTCATCCACCGCCTGAAGCACATCTTCTCTCAACATCAGGCTACTGACATTGGTACGCGGGATAATAACACCTTGGTCGCCGGTTAAACCTCTGTGATTGCAGACATCAAAGAAGCCTTCAATCTTTTCGTTCGCTCCGCCGATTGGTTGAATCTCACCAAACTGGTTGATTGAGCCCGTAACCGCAATGTTTTGTTTTATCGGAATATTGGAAATTGCCGAAAGTAAGCAATAATATTCGGTAGAAGAAGCGCTATCGCCGTCAACTCCGCCGTATGATTGCTCAAACACAATTGAGGCCGACAATGACAATGGAGATTCTTTGGCAAAGCGGTTGGCTATCAAAGATGACAGTATCAAAACGCCCTTATTATGTATCGGGCCGCTCATTTCTACTTCGCGTTCGATATTGATAAACTCGCCTTTACCTAAACGAACTTGTGCCGTTATGCGAGAAGGTTTACCAAAGGACATACTCGAGAAATTATAGACAACCAAGCCGTTTATTTGACCGACTTTTTTGCCCTCAACATCGATTAATATCGTGCCTTTATCAATTTGCTCAAGCATGGCCTGTTTGATACGGTCGCTGCGATAAATTTGTTCAGATATTGCTTGCTCAATATGGTTTTTGCCGATTTGGTTGGCTTTGGACTTGCGTGCCCAATAGTCAGCCTCTCGCAATAAGTCGCCGATTGAGGCAATATGCGCGGTTAATTTCTCTGAATCCTCTGCCAAGCGTGAAGAATATTCGATTACTCTGGCAACAGCTTGCTTATTCAGAGAACGGATTTTTTTCTTCTTTGAAAGAGAGCCTATCAACTTGGCATATTCAATCTCGTTGTCGTAAGTTCTATCCATCAAGACGCCAAAGTCAGCCTCTACCTTGAAATAATCTCTAAAGTCAGGGTCGCGTTCGCTCAAGACTTCGTATAATTCTTCATCACCGGTCAAAATTACTTTGACATCTAAAGGAATTGGGCATGGGTCAAGCGAAATTGTGGTGAAACAGCTTTCATCACTCGGGGTTTCTATTTTAACCGTTTTGGAAGAAAGGGCGCGTTTCAACGAATCCCAAGAATAGGGTTGGAGTAACAACTTTCTTGCATCCATTAACAAGAAACCACCATTGGCACGATGCAAAGCGCCGGCTTTAATCAAGGTAAAGTCTGTTACCAGGGCACCGTATTGTTGTATTCTCTCTACTCTGCCCACCAAATTGGCTTGGGTCGGGTGGTCAAGCAAGATTATCGGAGCGCCGGAATCTTTCTCATTTTTGACAATGACGTTTACTTTTAATTTGGCAAACTTGTCATCATCTGACTTGTTCATACGGTTCAAAAGTGCAGATAATGGGTCGTCCTCTCCGGAACCTGCTTGAGCTTGTTCTTGGGCCGGCAAAAATTCATCAATATTATCAACGATGTGTTTTTGAACATTTTTCAAGAACTCAACAGCTCCTTTGTGAGCTTTATATTTATGACGAAGCTCATCAACCGGATTTTTTACCGCGGCTTTGATAAACTTCTCACGCAGTTGTTGAGATTCTTTGCGTTGTTTTTCTTCCCAGTTGGGGAGGTCTTGTGCCGTGTTCTCAATTTCGGCCTGCATATAGTTTAAGTCTTCAATTAATGACTTTTTCTCTTCTTCAGGCAGTTCATCAAAGGCATCAGGGCTTAACACCTCACCGTTTTTGACCGGAGCAACAACCAAGCCAACCGGCATATGTAGCAAAGATACGCTTTTGCCTTTGGCTTTCTTTTGCAAAATACGGACATATTCTTCCTTCTTTTGCTTGTATTTTTCTTTGATGATGTTTTCGGCGGCTTTGTATTCTTCACTGTCCAAAATTGCGCCGATGGAGGTGTTTAGTTCCTCAATTAATTTATCAATATCTTTGGCAAATTCCGTGGCCTCGCCTGCAGGAAAATTGATTGCCTTCGGACGATAGGGTTCTTCAAAATTGTAAACATAAGCCCAATCATCAGGTGTCGGACGGCTCTTGGCCTCTTTTTCCAATATTCTTTTAACTAAGCTGGTTTTGCCCGTGCCTTCAGGCCCTAAGCAAAACAAGTTGTAGCCTTTGGATTTGATGTTGATACCTAATTCAACCGCACTGATGGCTCGGTCTTGACCTAAAGCTGAAAGTCTTTCTTCCAAGTCGGCCGTGCTGGTAAAACTGAACTTTTTGGGGTCACATACCCGATAAAGATCGTCTCTGCTTAATTTCGAGATTGTCATTTTGAAAAAATCCCTATACATATAATTTTAGAAATACTATCCTCAACATAACTCGAAAATAACTAATTTAGCGTAAAGATTTTGATGTCATTTTTAGAATTTATCATAATTTTTTTGATTTCAGCCTCTCTAATTTGGGTATGGTGTTTTTGGCGGCGCTTAAAATATGACTATTTCTTTAAGCTCACTCAAAAAGCTATTTGGAAAAAAGCTAAGTTTTCTAATTTGGAAGTGTTTTTTGCCGAGCCTTTTTTGTATCAGGCAATTAAAATTCTTATTAAGAACAAACCTGCCCTTCTGGCTTTATGTGAGGGAAAATATTCTTTAAGTGAAAAGTATTTACTAAAAAAGCACAAAACCTTGCTCTCTTTGGCGCTCAAAGCCCATTTTAACCAACATCAAGCACGTTTAGGCTTAGAAAAATTCTTAAGCCTCTTTCCGCAAAGCACTGAAGCAAAAGCCTTATTGGCAGCTCTCTATCTGGCACAAAATCAATTTGCAAAAGCTTGGGCGATTTTGGAAAATATAAATTTGAAAAAATGCTCCCCTTTTGCATGCGGAATTTATTATTACGCGCAAACGCATTTTTGCTTGCAAGAGGGGGATTTGTTGGCCGCCTCTCAATCTTGCGTTAAAGCCGAAAAATATTTTATTAAATCTCGGGCTTCCTTTTTACTTGCCAAAACATATTTGCTGCTTGGGACAATTTACCGTGTGTCTTTTGTTGATGATGTGGCCGAATTAATGTTTCGAAGTGCCGGTAAAATTTTTGACACACTCCATTTGCCGCAAGGAAAAGCCTTGGCTTTGGCAAATTTGGGCATGCAAAATACTGCCGGAGAACATTTCGACGTAGCTGAAAAATATTTTGAAGAAGCTAAAATTTTGCTCGCAAACGCTCAGGCAACGGAAGATATGGCTGAAATTCTTAACCAAATCGGATTACTGCATTTGTTGAGCAAAAATTTTACAAAAGCAAAGAGTTCCCTTGTTGAGGCTCAAAAAATATTTAAGGAATCGCCCAAATACGCCGGCAAAGCTCTTAATGCCGAACTTTTTAGCTATTTTTGGGCTGCGCAAAAAAATTTCAACAAATCTTTAGCAAAAGCCAAAGAGGCGGAAAGCCTTTACAGACAAGATGAAAATGTTGCGGCTCGGCTAAACTGTCTTTATTTGCAGGCAGAGGCTTTTTATGCGCAAAATTTGCTGGCGGATGCCGAATCCATTTTGAGAAAAATTATCCAACAAGCAAAAAAAGAAGCCTCTTGTTTTCATATAGCCAATGCATACAGCTTGTTGGGACTTATCTTTTTGCAAAAAGGTGATTTGCATCGCGCAAAAGGTTTGTTCCAACAATCACTCGAACAAGAGCAAAAAAATAATCGCCTGAGCGGGCAAGCTTGCGACTATGCAAATATCGGTTTTTTGGAACTGAGAAGCGGTCAGCTCGAACAAGCCAAAAACCATATTCAAGCGGCTCAAGATTTAGCACTTGAATTAGGCGACAAAGAAATGTCCGATTTGTTGGAAAAAGAGCTCCAAAAACTAAAAACTCAACTCAATTAGCAAGGGGTGATAATTATTCTTTTCTTTGGGCAAGAAACTTACATTTTTAACCCCGAATTTTTTATAAGCCAAAACATTTAGGCTCGGAACACTGAACGGATTAAACCAGACAGAGCCATCGCTCATGATAATGCGATTTTTGACCTCTAATCCGGTTTTGTTTAAAAACTTTTGGAATGTATCAGACCAAGCCGGAATGCCGAAATTACCGACAATGACTACCGGATTGTCTTGCATGACGACAAATTTACTCAAATTTTTATAAACACTTTTTTCTTCTTTTCTGGAAATTCCGCTAAAGTCAACATTAATAATAACCAAAGGCTGAGAACCTTCCAAAAATTCCATATATGAACCGACGAATCTGTCAGATAAAATCAACTTGCCGGAACGAAGCGGTGTAAACTTACTGATGATAAAACTTAAACCTTGCTCTTGGTCTTCGTTATATAAATGATACTGAGGTTCAGCCTCCAGACCAAAATTTTTGGTTTGCGCACGATTGAGTGCAACGATGTCTGCCTGAGAGTGAGAGGCTTGGCGCATTAAATCTGCACCCGATTTGGTATGGTTTTGATAAAGAATCGTCAATTGTCCCGCGCCATCGCTATGACTGCTGTTAAATAAATTGGCACTAGAGGCAATAAGGGTGTAATTAACCGTTATCAATAAGAATGCAAAAAAGGTTTGCAAGAAAAATTTATTAAACAACGCGCAAACAAAAACTATCAGCAAATAAACATATATTTGAAACTGCCATTGGTTGATAAAAGCACTAAAGCCCGTGGCGTTATCCATTAGAGCTAACAGGGTGGTAATGCTGATGATGCCTAATGATACATTAAGCAACATGTTTATCCGTTCGTGGTGTTTTTTTTGGCTGAGGTAACCCATTATTAATTTATTTCTGCTAAAGTTTCCCTATTGTTTGTCGTTATATTAATCACTTATTTTTAATTTGTAAATGGTGCCTTGTAAAATTATGCTTGAACGGATAATAACTATTACATCTTCAGACTATCTTAAAATTATCGCTCAGGACATAAACTCTGTTTTGGCCTTTCTTGCCAGCTATTGGGACGGAGCCAACACCTTGCGTGTGGCCTCCATTGTCTTAATGCTTATTGCCGTGGCACTGTTTTTGTTGCTCATCATTTCTTTGTATGTCAAATCAATCATCGCATTTTTCAAAAGCGAAAGCAAAAAAAATGCTGATACGGAAGAAGATGGTTTTGAATATACCGAATATACAGATGAAGAAGAAAATAATGAGGAAGAAGTTACTGAGCAAAATGAGGAAAGAGAGCTTGAACGCGAGCTTGCAAACGAACTGAACCTTTCAAAAGAAGATAATAGCTTTGTTTTTGACGATGAGGAGGAAAAAACCGACCTAAAAGTTCTTCCGCAAGAAAATGAAAACCAGAAAGAAGAAAAATCTGCCGAAAAAGAAAACAAAGAAACCAAAAACAATATGATTGATTTGGATTGGAAAAAAGGCAAAATAATCGACCTTGCCGATGATAACTCAAAACTCGATCCGGCGTTGCTCAAATACCAACAAACCAAGAAATCTCTAAACGACTTAGTGGCCTTGATTATTGATATGATTGGGCGCGGCGTGGACGAGCTCAAAATAGCTCAGACAATCATGTTTCGGAATCAGGGCGAAAACTCCGAAGATGATATTTTGCAAACCATTACCGCAATTAAGGATTTTATTGCTCTGGCCGTGAGCGGAAAGTTCAAAAAAGCAAAACAGACCAAGCAACTGCCTGATGAAGATGAGGCTTTATATCATTTGGCAATGGGAGATGCCTCGCTCGCATTGGCTCTTATGGAGGCAGTGATGGATGAAAATATCGAAATTGCCTCGACCATGCCAGTCGGCGAAAGACGCGACAAAATCTTTATGGAAACGTCCTATTATTCCTCAACCTTTGGCTCTCTTGCGGCCTTGTCAGATGTCAGCTTGGCAACGGGCTCTTTTGAGTTGGCCGTAGAGCTCGCACCGCAAAACCTTATTGCTTGGGGAAGATTAGCTGATATGTACCACATTTTGGAAAATAACCAAAAGGCAATTTGGGCTTATAATAAGGTTTTGGATATGGCTGATGAAGAACTCTCGCCGCAACTCGTTGCTAATGCCAGAAAAATTCTTTCACAATACTACTATGCGCAAGGAAACAGCCTGCAAGCCGCAAAATTCTTTACCTTGAGTAAACAGTATTATGACTCGATTGGAATTAATCGTCGGTTAGATAAAAAAGAAATTGAAATTATTGAGCTCATCGAATCGCGGCAAAAAGAAGATTTGGAAGGAACTATTGCCAAAATATTGGCTAACTATGATGCCAGACAGCTTAGCTTTGCTTAGGCTATTTGCCTCGCTCTTGACGGGCTTTTTCTTCCAAAGAATGAAAAGACAAATTTTTGCGTGATACTTGTATTTGATTATTTTTCTCGCTCTTTTGCAGCTTCTTATCTATTTGCTTTTCAAGTTGGCGTTTCTTTTTGGGCTCTTTGCGACCGGTTTTTTCAAGCAAAACTTTGGCAACTTGCTTTTCATCAGATGCGCGTTCTACTTCTCGAAGACTCAAGCCTTCAACAGCCTTGATACCTCCGGCACGTTTGAGGTTGTTTATGCCTCGCAAAATTTGAATATAGCGCCCTTCAGATAAATTTTCATCTTTTAACTTCAGCCCTTTTACCAAGTCCTTTTTGACCAGATTTTCAAGCGACTTGTTCATCGGAGCGGCATCTTGCATAACTCTTGCTACCGTTTGTTGGCTCAAGCCTTCAACACCTTTTTCTTGCAAAGTATGAGCGGCTAAGCTTAAGGCCTCTAGCTTACCGGCATCTTGCTGCATTTTGATGTTTTGTAGGGTTTCTTGCTGTTTGAGAATTTTCTTCTCTTCGTCATTAAGTGCATTGTACAAAGAATTGCTCTCTTGCAAAGACTGAACCGGTGCGGCAATGATTATTTCGTCCTCATCTTCGTCTTCATCAAAAACATCTTTTATTTTTTTGCGGATTTTTTTCAGTCCGGCAGGTAAATCAGCCGGCGTTAAAGGATTGTTGGTTTGAATTACATTTTTGTTTTTGGCATTGTATTTTATCGCTTCACGAGCGTTTATCTTTAAGCTGAGCTTTTCTGTGGTGCCAAAACCGCTTTTCTTCCATTCTATATTGGGATTAGAAGAATTATCTGTCATTTATTGCTCCATTTTTATAGTTATCTGCAACAAACATCTATAATTTGCCATAAAAATGTTTTTTTGTCAAATTAAACTCTGAAAGCAGCCGTTAGCTTGCTATTTCTTTTTTGCAAGTTACCATAATTGAGCCATCCGAAAGCAAAGATGACAATACCTCTACCACCGTATTGTTATTGCGGGTTAAGCTAAAGGTTTTGGTGGTGGTGCTCATTATGTGATTGATAATATCTTTTTTAAGCTCCGGCCAATTATCAACATAAGTGAAATATCTTTGATGGGCTTCCCAAAGCTCTGATATATTCGGTTCCTTTTGCAAAAAGATTTCCGGCAAATTCCACAGTTTCAGATACGACTGATTATAAAATTTCAGCCTACCGTTGGAGCCAAAAATTACCACACCGTCAAATAAATTATCTAACAGCTCTTGTTGGACTGCTAACAAAGAATTGTACGCTCTTCTTGTTGCCAAGCGGTCTGACACATCTTCAAAAGCAAAGACAAGTCCGCCCAAAGGATATGGCGCGCGAACTCGGCGAATCGTATTACCATTTGGCAGGTGGAGCATATCTTCCTTGGGTTCGATGATTCTTGAAAAGTCTTTTTGCTCATCGGACTTGTAGCTTCTGAAATCAGGAACTTCCGGTAACAATCTTTTTTCACGGATAACATCTAAAAATGAGGCATAGCTCGGATGGGTCTCCAACCAGACATCTTCCAAACCCCAAAAAGACACAAAAGATTTGTTGTAAAATGATAATTTGTAGGAATTATCAAATACGGCAAATGCCGTTCCTAATGCGCCCAAAATCTCTAAATGCGCGTTTTGGTGAAGTTTGAAATTGCGTCTTAACTCATCTAACGCAGTTACATCTATCAAAGCGCCGGCGGTGTGGATTTTATCCAATTCTTCTCCGTGAAACGGCGTTTCTATTACTTCAAAACTGCGACGTTCTCCGCTTTTGACCAAATTTATGGTTTGCTTGCGCTCCTTATTGGCGGCTTGGGCCTGCAATGCCAAGTTGGCAGAAACACTCTCGTTATTCAAATTTTGAATTTCGGTTTGATTTGATATCACATCTTCTTTGCTTTTTTCTTTGGTAAATTCAAGATATTTCTTATTAACCTCTTGAAGGCGGAGATTTTCATCCCTCAGCCAAATAGGGAAAGAAATATTATCTATCAAATCTTCTAAACGGTTGATTTTGGCGAGAGCTTTATTTTTCTCTTCTTCCAAATCCAAAATTTTATTGGTATCGCGGCTGATATCACGAAACCATATCATATCGCAATAAACATTACCATCCAACGCATTAATACGGCAGCCCGAAAGATTAAGGTGTTTATTGGTGTTTTTGAGCAAAAACTCGTCTTCAAAAGAAATGCCTTCTTCTTTCAAAAAATTAACGTATTTTTGAATTTTGGCACTGTCTTCCTTAGAAAAATTTTTTAAAATATCTTCAAAAGTTGATTTTGTTCCAGAAGGCAAATTCATAATAACCGCTAAGCGACGAGAACAATGCTCTTTTATGGTCTTTCTCGGGTCGTTTACTTTCTCGTCTGGATAGATAAAAGCAAAATAGCCGTCTTTGGAGGCGTATAGCGTTTCGGCATAACGCTCTCGGTCACGGTTCAAAAAATAGTTGCGTTGGTTTAATTTTAAGATTTTTATTTCCCGCATGCCCAGATATGCCAGCAATATAACCAGTCCTAATCCCAGAGTGTACCAAAGCTCCGGTGCGGCATAAAACATATTTATCAGTAAGGCTTCGTTCATTTTAACGCAAATATACCATAAAATTATTGTATCTGTTGTGAATTTATAATATAAAACAAATTATTCAAACACTAAAAACAACTAAGTGAACAAAATTATGTATAGTCTTGCTTTTGATACTACTGCTGCCGGATGTTCGGTCGCTTTGATGAAAGATGAAAAATGCCTCGACAAATTTGTGGAGGAAATGGATTTTGGCCAAGCTGAGGTGCTTATTCCGGCTATTCAAAATTTGTTGCAAAAACACAATCTGCAAGTCAAAGATTTGGATTTGATGGCTGTTTGCACGGGACCTGGGTCTTTTACGGGTGTACGCTCCAGCATTTCAGCGGCCAGAGCATTTGCTTTTGCTTGTCCTAAAATGGTGGTGACGGGGGTTTCTGCCTTTGATGCTTATGCTTACTCTTTGTCTTGGACCCCTGAAGAAATCGCACCGGTTAATGCCGTGATTATTGAAACCAAAAGAGAGGATTTTTACTTTCAACTCTTTGATGAACACCTTAACAAAATCACTGAGCCTAATGCTCTCAACAGAGAAGATATTATTGCCGAACTCAGGGGTAAAAAAGTTTCATTTATCGGCGACGGCGTGGAAAGATTTTTGGCGACGCCGACCGGTTTGAGCCTCCACTCCATTTTGATGAAACCACATTTGGATATTGAAGATTTGGCTTTATGTGCTATTCGCAAATTTCAGAAAAAAACAACCGATTATCCTAAACCGGTTTATTTGCGCGCTCCTGATGTTTGCATTAAATAAATTTAGGAAAGTTTGGCTAGCAGCAGACTATAAGCATTGGTGAGCTGCTTGAACTTTTCTTCAGCATCTTTATCACCGTGATTTGCGTCAGGGTGATATTTTTTTGCCAGTTTTTTATATTGTCTTTTAAGACTTTCTAAGCTGACTTCGGAGATTTTTAACTCCATTATCTCCAGACATTTTCGCTCTTCGGCACTAAAATACTTCTCTTCTTGCGCACTACTGTAAGCTGTGCCGTATTCGCCAAAAAAGCCAAAGTCATCCTTAAAAGTATAGCCATGTTTGTAACGAACTTTAGAGCGAAAACTAAAACGCATTCTGGCCTTTTCGCTCTCGTCTTCATCGGGAATCTCGCCGGCATAGTAATTCCACTTGGCGTTATATTCCTGAACATGTTTTAGGCAAAACCAATAATACTCTTTTAGCGAGCGGTCTTTGGGCGCACGGTACTCTCCCGCCTTATCACAGCCGGGGTGATCGCATTTGCGCTCCTTGTCATCTGTTTGCGGCGCAAAGTATTTTTTGGTGCGTTGTATCTTTCTCATTTACTTGTTTTTTATTTTATTTACTCTTTTTAATTGTATTTTAATTTTTTATGTTCTATTATTAGCGCATAAAGAATTTAAAGCAATATCTTAAAATCTATTTTATCAAGAAACGGATGATTAGATGACGAAACTACTTAACCGCGTTATTATCATTAATAAGAGACGTACAAGTATGCGCCTGTGTCAGGAAGAATGGGGCGCTTTAGATAATATTTGCAAACATGAAAAAATTAATCGTAACAAAATTTTTGAAGTATTGGAAAGTTTGCCTGACTATGGTTTGGGACTAACGTATTTGACCAGACTTTTTATGTTGATGTATTATCAAGATGTTGCTGATGAAGTATTATGCAAACAAGGAAATTGCTTTCCTCGCAGAGCCATTAAAATTTTTGAAAAAATTGAAAATCTTCCCCATACTAAAGAAAGTAATAAATCAAAAAAGCTGCCAAAATCAAAGGTCCCCAATAGTACAATGACGATTTCCCCCAATGTTTAGGTATTGGTTTTGATTTGAGAAGCTGATAGAGATTTTTACTTGATAGCGGAATTCTATTATGCCCATCGCCTGCATTTAATTGCTGCAAGTGAGGAGAGTTTATCTTGCTCCATTCATTATCATGGGTTTTGAAATCAGACAATATCTTACCGCCGATTTGCTTGGATAGTTCAACTAAATTTACTTGCGGACAATAATAACGCAACAAATCCAATGCACGCTTTACATTATGTTCATCAGAATTTTTCGGAGCCGTTTTTTCCAACATATTTTGCAACGCATATTTTTGCAACTCCGGAGTTAAATTTCGAATTACCGAAAAATCTCGCCAAAAGACTTTTCCTTGATTATTATAAAGAACCGATTGCCAATCCAAAACCAAGTATGCTTTATGATACAGAAGATGAAAAAATATTGCGGCTAAATTATGCTGCGCATTTGTGGGCAAGCTTACAGAATCGGTTATTTCATCTTCAAAAAAGACAAATAATTTATCTGAGGAGGTTTGCTGCCAATCAACACTTATAGGGATAGCTTCACCACATTCCGATGCATAGGTTTGAAGTTCTGATAATTCCGCACCATATAAACGCATATCCGAATTCAGTTCCAAAGTGTTTAGCAAATAATCTTCATCTAACGTGGGATTAGAGCTTACCAATTCCGGCACTAATTCCTCGCCTAAGGAATAGTCTTGCAAGGAGAGAGCTTGTTTGATTTCTATGTCGCCTTTTAGTGTTGCTGAAGCATGGCGCGGCGGTTGAATATTATAGCTTAATGCAAGCGTTGTAGAATAGAGCGAAAGCAACGTATCATGATGGGTTGAGATATAATTTTCAACTCTTTGAGCCGGAGATAAAGACGACTTTTTTAAAAAGAATCGAGATAAGGGTAATGTTGTTTGAAACATCTCTAACGGATAAAGCAAAAACAGCATATCTTCTTTTGCCAGTTGAATTGCTAACTTTTGTTTTTTTAAGAATTGTAAAAATCCATTTATCATTTATAATACCCTTAAATTTAAGGTTTTTACCTTAAAATAATCACCACCTCAGAGGTTAATATGCCCGAATTGCCCGAAGTCGAAACAATTAAAAATGCTCTTAAAAAAGCTATCGGTTATGCTAATATAGTCAATGTTCGCATAAACGACAATCGCTTTCGGCAAATTATTCCTGACGATTTCGCACAAAAAGTTATCCATACCCAAATTACTGATTATCAAAGAATCGCTAAATATATTGTGATTTCACTTGATAACGGTTACAGCATTATTTGGCACTTAGGCATGAGCGGCAGGGTGAAAATTTGCGATACAATGCCTGAAATTGAAAAACATGACCATGTGGTGTTTGAAACTTCCAACGGAATCGTGATTTACCACGACCCAAGGCGTTTTGGGTTGCTCACTTATTGCAAGACAGATGAGCTTATTCAAAACAAAATTTTTCAAAATTCCGGTCTGGACCCGTTTGATGAAAAATTAACCGCTCAGCTTTTGCATGAAAAACTAAAAAATAAAAAAATTGCTATCAAAATTGCCTTACTTGACCAGAAAATCATTAATGGAATCGGAAATATTTATGCCTCAGAGGCTTTGTTTGAAGCAAGAATTTTACCTTCTAGAGAATCTTCAACTCTAACATTAAAAGAATGCAAAGCCCTAATTGATGCCATCAGAGATGTTTTGAAAAAAGCAATTTCAGCCGGCGGTTCAACTCTTAGAGACTATAAAAAGCCGGATGGAAGCCTTGGCTATTTTCAAAACCAACATTGCGTTTATAACAAAACCGGAATGCCTTGCCCTGGTTGTACTTGCGGTCTAAAAAACGGCGGCGTACAAAAAATTGTTTTGGGCGGACGCTCCACATTTTTCTGTCCTGAAAAACAAAAGTGAGAAAAGATGAAAAAACATATTTACAAAATTATAACGATTTGCGGTTTAAGTATCTTGTTTATGTCTGGTAAAGGCTGGGCAACAACCTTTATTGACGGACTGGAAGATGTGCCTTTGATGGAGGGCGTTACCCAAATTCAAAAAGACACCATTAGTTTCGGAAATGAGGAATCTCGCTTTGTTGAGGCTTATTTTACCAGTTCGAGAATCGGTTTTAAGGCTATTGAAAATTTTTATGTTAAAACCTTGCCGCAACTCGGTTGGAACTATCAAGGCAGAGATGGCAACACCTTGCTCTTTTACCGTGAAAACGAGATGCTCGAAATTGTGAGAGAATCCGCTAAACCTTTGGAAGTCAGAATTACGGTTAAAAACAAATTATAGAGGCAAAAATGGAATTAAATACACTTGTCAGCGAAATCAGAGGAAATGTCGGAATTATTACCCTTAACCGACCTAAAGCCCTTAACGCCGTCAGCGAAGAAATGCTTCAAGAACTCACTTCACAAACTCAGGCTTTCGATGAAGACGATAGAATAAAAGCCATCATCATCAAAGGAAGCGACAAAGCCTTTGCAACGGGAATCGATGTCAGAGATTTGGTTGATAAAGTAAATACCAAAGACACCGAACTCATGAAGATGCATAAATATATGAGCATTTTTAGAATGACACGCAAACCAATTATTGCCGAAGTGGCCGGCTTTGCCTTGGGAATCGGATGCGAAATTGCTTTGAGCTGCGATATTGTTTTGGCGGCTGATAATGCAAAATTCGGTCAACCCGAACTCAGCCTTGCCATGATTCCTTGTTTTGGTGCGACACAGCTCCTCACAAAAGCTATCGGCAAAGCAAAAGCTATGGAAGTGATTTTAAGCGGACGCGCACTTAATGCCGAAGAAGCCGAAAAGTGCGGACTCGTTAGCCGAATTATTCCTTTAGTTGATTTGGATGCAGAAGCATATAAGGTTGCTAAGAGAATCGCCGACCAGTCAACAATGGCTGTTGAAGTAGCAAAACAAGTTATCAAACAAGCCGCCGCAAATGCTCCTTTAGAATCCGGACTCGTTGCCGAAGCGCAAAGCTGCAGAATGTGCCTAAACAGCGAAGAATTTAAGTCCGCCCTTAACGAATTTATTGCAAAACACTCCTAAGAGCTTAAAAAAAGCCAAAAAACAGACTTTTTTGCAAAAATTTGTGTTGACTTAAACCCTTCATAGAGTTTATAAAGCATATCAGAATTTAATATTGTTTAACTTTTTAAGACAGGATTAATATTATGGCCAATCATAAATCGGCAAAAACCAGAATTAAAAGAAATAATAAAAGAGCCGTTATTAACGGTGCTCGCAGAAGTCGTGTTCGTACTTTCGTTAAGAAAGTAATCGCTGCTGTTTTGGAAAACAACAAAGAAGCTGCTAAAGCTGCTTTCTTGGTTGCAGAATCCGAATTGATGAGAGCTGCTCAAAAAGGTGTTATCGAAAAGCACAACGCTTCTCGTACAGTTTCTCGCCTTTCTAAAAAAATTAAGGCTCTTTAATTTCACTTTTTTAGAAGTGTTTTTGAACACAAACCATTCTTTCCTTTCTTGCTAAGGGAAATTTTGGTTTGTGTTTTTTTATGCGCTAATCCTACGAATCACAACGACTCTGATAAGAATCCCGTGTCAAGAAAATTAATTGCAATGTTCTTAAAATGTTCTGTTGTAATTATTTTTGAGTGAGGCTAGTATCCGAATCACTTTAGAGAAGTACCTCGTAAATTTTAATTTTCGAATCTTTTCTAAAATTCTTTCTCTTAAACCTCCTTAAGAGATTTTATCAAAAATTTATGATGTGATTATGGGGATAACACTAATGGATTTTTGAGGGCTTTTACAGAAGGAATGAGATAATATTATTTTAGGTAAAGAACGAAAGTTGAAATTTGATTTTGTAAATGACGTTTGAGGTTTTGGGGAAAGCCGAGTTGTTCTACAAAGTCTATTAGTTTGAAACTTATTTTTTAGATGGGGAGATAAAATGGCTGACGAAGCTACTATAATAAACAATTCTGTTCAAGACCAATGGGGACAGATTTGCAGCCAATTAAAAAATGAAGTTGGTGAAACCGCTTTTGACAGTTGGTTAAAACCACTTACTCCGGGTTCTTTTTCTGACGGTGTTATGAATATTTGCGTACCGACACGCTTTATGCGTAACTGGGTTATCACCCACTACTCCGACAGAATCCACAAAATTTGGGAAAAGAAAAATCCCGCCATTAAAAGCGTTAATTTTGTGGTTCAAGCTATGCAGGACGAAGCTAAAGGTCTTTACAATCCTTCCTGCCGCTCTTTACTGAAGAAAATTTCTTCAAGTCCTTCTCCTTCAAACATTTACCAAAGCGGTATCAGCTCCGTTTTGGCTAACAACAACGATTTTCAACTCAGCGGTGATTCACAACAATCTTTGTCTGTGCCTTTAAATCCGCAATATACTTTCGACAATTTTGTTGTCGGCAAAACAAATGAATTTGCTTATGCCGCAGCAAGAAAAGTTGCCGAATCCAGAAACGTTTCCTTTAACCCGTTGTTCTTATATTCAGGCGTTGGCTTGGGCAAAACCCACTTAATGCACGCAATTGCTTGGCATATTAAACAACAAGACCCGACCAGAAATATCGTTTATCTCTCTGCTGAAAAGTTTATGTATAAATTTGTTCGCGCTTTGCGTTACAAAGATACAACAGCCTTCAAAGAACAATTCCGTTCCGTTGATGTTTTGATGGTTGATGACGTTCAATTTATGGGCGGTAAAGACACCACTCAAGAAGAGTTCTTCTATACTTTCAATTCTTTGATTGAAGAAGGTCGCCAAATCATTATCTCTGCCGACAAATCTCCTTCTGACTTGGAAGGAATCGAGGCTCGTTTGAAATCTCGCCTCGGCTGTGGTTTGGTTGCCGATATTCACCCGACTGACTTTGATTTGAGAATGGGTATTTTGGAGAACAAAGCTCGTCAATTAGGTATCGAATTACCTCAAAAAGTTGCTGAATTTTTAGCTCAAAAGATTACTTCTAACATTCGCGAATTGGAAGGTGCTTTACGCAGAGTTATCGCTCACTCTCAACTCTTGTCTGACAAAGAAATCACTTTGGACATGACACAAGATGTTTTGAAAGACATGCTTCGCTCTTTTGATAAGCGCACTACAATTGATGAAATTCAAAAGAAAGTCGCTGAGCACTTCAACATCTCAGTTAAAGAAATGCAATCTTCTCGCAGAGCTCGTACAGTCGCTCGTCCAAGACAAATTGCTATGTATTTGGCTAAGCAATTAACTTCTCGCTCTTTGCCTGAAATCGGACGCAAGTTTGACAGAGACCATACAACCGTTATGCATGCCGTTCGCAAAGTTGAGGAGTTGATTTTGGAAGATGCTTCTTTGGCAGAAAATGTTGATGCTTTAAGACGCTCTTTAGAGGCTTAATCTTCTTTCTTAAAATAAAAGTACAATGAGAAAACCTCGTAATTAAATTACGGGGTTTTCTTTTGCCGAATCGGATTCAAAAAACTGTTGATAAGCCGTGTTTTTTATTATGCTTTTGGTGCAATGTGCTAAAATTGAGTTAATTAGAAACTAAAATTTTGGTGAAGAAAATGAAATTTACTATCGAACGCACAAATTTGCTCAAATCTTTAAGCCACGTCCAAAGTATCGTGGAAAAAAGGAACACGATTCCCGTTCTTTCTAACGTGAGAATCGAAGCTATGGAAGACGGTATCAGCTTTAAGGCTACCGATATGGATACCGAAATTACGGAAATTGTTGATGCTAAGACATCAGAAGTCGGTGCAACAACCGCTCCGGCACACATGCTCTATGATATCGTCAGAAAATTATCTGATGGTTCTGATGTTGAACTCACCTTCCCTGATGAAAAAGGACAATTAACAATTGCTTCCGGCAAGTCTAAGTTCTCTTTGTCTTGCATCGGAGTTGAAGATTTTCCGGTTATTTCCGGTGATAAATTGCCAACCAATTTTGTTATGGCAAAAGAAGAATTAAAAGATGTTATCGACCGCACAAAATTTGCCGTTTCGACTGAAGAAACCAGATATTATCTGAACGGTGTTTATATGCATGCCAAAAACGAAGGCGAAGCAAAAGTTTTGCGCGTGGTTGCAACTGACGGTCACCGCTTGGCTTGCGTTGAATCTCCTTTGCCAAAAGGCGCTGAAAATATGGTCGGCGTTATTATTCCGAGAAAGACTGTTGGCGAAATTCGCAAATTGTTAGACGATACAAGCGCTGAAGAAATTGCAATTGCTTTGTCTGAAAACAAAATCCGTTTCACAATGGAAGATATTACCTTAACATCAAAGCTCATTGACGGAACTTATCCTGATTATGAACGCGTTATTCCGACTGATAATGACAAAGTTTTGGAATTGGGTGTTAAAGACTTGGCCGCTGCCGTTGACCGTGTATCTGTTGTGGCAGAAAGAACACGC
Organism: uncultured Pseudomonadota bacterium; assembly: GCA_949286215.1. GTDB lineage: Bacteria > Pseudomonadota > Alphaproteobacteria > RF32 > CAG-239 > Scatocola. Next base: position 19,275 of record CASDYX010000008.1, on the reverse strand, counting down.
GCCATCAAAATGTTGACAGCTAAAAACCACGTCACAATCACAACTTCAAGTCCTGATCTTGGCAGCGCTCAAGAAGAAATCGAAGCTAAATATGACAGTGAAGCTCTGGAAATCGGCTATAACTTCCGCTATTTGTTGGATATTTTGGCTGAAGTTAAAGGCGAGAGTGTTCGTATCAGTTTTGCAGACGGCTCTTCTCCGTCTGTTATCCATGACACCTCAGATTCAAGCGCAATCTATGTTTTGATGCCGATGAGAGTGTAAGTTGGACAATACTGCCGAAATATTAAGTTTTGCTAATCAGATAAAGTCAGGTGTTACCCGCCTGACTTTAACTGATTTCAGAAACTATGCGCATTTACGCATTAACGCAGACTTAGCGCCGATTGTTATTACCGGAGATAACGGTGTCGGCAAAACAAATATTTTGGAAGCTATCTCTTTTTTAACACCGGGAAGAGGTATGCGGAGTGCAAAACTCTCTGATATTAGACGTATTAGCCCTTGCTTGGTTGATGATGAATATGCTCCCACCGCTATCAGCAATACCAGCTGGGCAGTATCGGCAACCGTTCGTAATAATGATGATGATATCGAAATCGGGACTGCCGTTGAAAAATCCATTCGTGATGATGATGACGACACCCGAAGTTTTGACCGAAGAATCGTTAAAATAGATGGTATTAAAACCAACTCACAAGCTGATTTAGGGCGTTATATTTCTGCTATTTGGCTTACTCCGCAAATGGACAGGCTGTTTCGCGGCGGTTCACAACCCAGAAGAAGTTTTTTGGACCGATTGGTTTATGCTTTTGATGTGGAACATGCAAAACGCACATCAAACTTTGAGCATTTGTATAAACAATGGTATCAGCTCCTGAAAAGCGGGCAACATGATAACTTTTGGCTGAGCTCTTTAGAAGAAGAAATGGCCGGACTAGGTGTGGCAATAGCCGCGGCAAGACGTGAACAAATTGCCAAGCTCAACACTTTTATTGAACATGAGCCAGATGATGTGTTCCCTAATGTTTTGCTTGAGCTTGACGGCATGGTTGAAAAAATGTTGGATAAAATGCCGGCGCTTGATGCCGAAGAAGCTTATTGCGCCAGCCTGAAAGCACAAAGGCGAAATGTTCTGTATAATGACTTTGTTGACGGTGTTAATCGAACAGATTTTAAGGTTTATTACAAGAAGAAAAGAATGCCGGCCGAACTTTGCTCAACCGGCGAGCAAAAGTCTTTGCTCATCAGCATTATTTTAGCACAAACAAAGTGCCAAACTTTGGATAAAGGATTTGCTCCCGTATTGTTGCTTGATGAGGTTGTGGCGCATCTTGATGACATAAAACGTGAGGCTTTGCTTGAAAAAATTCGTGATCTTAAAGTTCAAGCTTGGATTACCTCAACAAATCCTGATTTATTTACCTCTCTTAAAGATGAAGCACAGTTTTGGCAAGTCAAAAACAACTCGATTATTGAGATGTAAATAATAAAAACTCCCGCTTATTAACTCAAAATTGACACATTCGGGTTATTGTAATATTATGTTTGCAATGTAGGCTTTATGATATTAAAGCGCTTTTAATAGGATAAATACCATGGAAAACCAATATTACACTCTGATTGAAAAACAAGATTTTTATGAAATCATTGAAAACAAATTCGGCGAACTGGCAATTTTTATTGATGCCAGAGAAGGCGCTCCAGTTAATCCGGTTCTCGAATTTGACGGCAAAAAAACCGCTTTGCTCAAGAGAGATGACCGCTTAGCCGTTAAGCTCGACAATATTGATGAAGAAACCAAAGGTCCTTTGGCTGAAGCTGAGTTTGTGATGATTGTGGAATTACAGGGTAAAATGGTTGAACGCACTTATGGTGTTCCGGTTGAAAATGTTGAAGAAATTACCTTTAGGGGCAAACAAACCCGTGCTGACGAATTGGTTCGTGCCAAGAGCAGAGAAGATGTTATTAACTCTTTTGGCGCCGTTAAAATTTGGTCTTGCGGTGATAAATAGTTAAGGAAAAAATATGATTGGTTTAGTTTTAGTTACCCATGGAAATCTTGCCTTGGAATTTATTTCGGCCATGCAACATGTGGTCGGAAAGCAAGAACAAGTTGAGGCTGTTTGTATTGGTCCGGAAGACGATATGGAAATGAGAAGAAATGAAATTCTCTCAAAGGCTGAACACGTGAACTCCGGCGACGGAACAATTGTTTTGACAGATATGTTTGGCGGAACTCCTTCTAACTTGGCAATCTCTATTATGGACAGAGCAAAGGTGGAAATCATTGCCGGCATTAACTTGCCGATGCTGATTAAACTTGCTTCTTTGCGCAAAGATAAGTCTTTAAAAGAAGCCGTTGAAGGCGCTCAAGATGCCGGCAAAAAATATATTAATGTAGCCTCTAAATTATTGGGAATGTAAGTCATGGCTGATGAAACTTTATCCGCAACCTTAGAAATTCAAAACAAAAAAGGTTTACATGCCAGAGCGGCCGCCGCTTTTGTGAAAGCTATTGAAGATTTGGATGCTGATGTAACCGTGGAGAGAATCGGCCAAACAGTGAGCGGTTGCTCAATTATGGGATTGATGATGTTGGCTGCCGCCAAAGGCACAACCATTAAAGTTAACTGCTCGGGAAATCAGGCAAAAGAAGCTCTGGATGCTTTAACATTATTGGTTAACAGTAAGTTCGGCGAAGAATAAGTCAATGAAAACCAAAGCTCCCCGTAATAAAACTTTGGAGCTCAATAGGGCGCAAACTCAAACTTACGCCGCGCAAGCCGTTAAACTCAAAAGACTAGCTAGCCTTCATGAAGTCCTAAATCAAATTATTTGGCAAGACGCTTTTAAGGCGATTGATTTATTGCCTGATAATTCGGTGGATTTGATGATTGTTGACCCGCCATATAATCTGACTAAAAACTTTGGGAAATCCGTTTTCAAAGAAATGGGGCTGAATTCTTATAAAGAGTGGTTGGATTCTTGGTTATCTAAGACGGTGCGGCTTCTTAAAGATAATGCCTCGATTTATATTTGTGCCGACTGGAAAACTTCTATTGCCATACCGGAAGTTGCCGGAAAATATTTTTTGTTGCAAAACCGAATTTCTTGGGAAAGAGAAAAAGGCAGAGGAGCCTCCAACAACTGGAAAAATTGCCTGGAAGATATTTGGTTCTTCACCAAAGGGAAAGATTATACTTTTAATTTGGATAATGTTAAAATCCAACGTAAGGTGATTGCCCCTTATCGGGATAAATCCGGCTTGCCAAAAGATTGGGTGCAGAACGATGATGAAAGATACCGCTTAACGGCTCCTTCAAATATTTGGACAGATATATCAATTCCCTTCTGGTCAATGCCGGAAAATACCCCTCACCCCACGCAAAAGCCTGAAAAGCTGATTGCAAAACTTATTTTGGCCTCAAGCAATGAGGGTGATGTGGTGTTTGACCCGTTTGTCGGCTCGGGAACCACCGCCGTTACCGCAAAAAAACTCAAACGCAACTTTATTGCTATTGAGAGAGAAAAAGAATATGTCGCTCTGGCACTTAAACGCTTGGAATTAGCCGAAGAATTTCCTGAAATTCAGGGTTATGAAAACGGAATCTTTCGCGCTCGTAACGGATAAATTTAATAATAAGTCTATAAAACCTGTTTTTTCTCACATAACATATTACATCTTCAGAGGACCAATTATGGTTCAATCATAACCTTTAAGGAGAAAAAACATGTCTTGTAATTGCAATAATAACAATACCAAAACTACTAAATCTGCTTCAAGCAACTCAAATTCTTCTAACTCTTCTAACTCCACAAAATCTGCTTCTACAAAAAAAGAAAGTTGCAATAAATAAGCCTATTCCTTAAATAAAAAAAATCTCCTCAACTTTTCAGTCGGGGAGATTTTTTTATTAGACTATTTCTGATTATTGATTATATTAGTTGATGTTTGTGTTTTAGAATAAGGAACGGCAAAATGAAAATATCAATTTGGGCGGCTTGTTGCGCTGTTTTGCTCTTGAGTACTCATCCGGTGTTGGCGCAAAAACAAGAAAACTTAAAACAAATTGAAAACTATCTTAACAACATCAAAACCATGCAGGCCTCCTTTGTACAGACTGCCAGCAACGGTAATACCGCAGAGGGAAAATTATATATTCAAAAACCAAACAAAATCCGTATGGAGTATAATCCGCCGGTTGATGTGAATATCATTGGTGACGGGGATTATATCGTCTATCATGATAAAGAATTAGACCAAGTTACCAATATTGATTATGATGATATTCCGGCGAGTTTGATTTTGGCAAATGATGTAAAATTGGACGGCAAGGCTTTCAAAGTAATTGACTATTATCAAGATGCCGGAATTACAAAAATAAAAGTGCAATATCAGGAAAAAGAAGATATCGGTCCGATTTCTCTGACTTTTAACAACAATCCGTTTGAGCTCAAACAATGGAGTATTGTTGACCCGCAAAGCGTGGAGGTAACGGTATCTCTTTATAACGCGCAAAAAGACGTGGATTTAGACAGCTCTTTGTTCAAGTTCAAAAAAGAAAATAAAGGTCCCAAAAGCTATAAAAAAGGACGCCGTTAATTATGGCTTCGGAAAAGACTTTCAAACTCGCAACCTGGAACGTAAATTCCATTCGCATTCGTTTGGAATTGTTAAAGGTTTTGGTTGAAAAAGAAAATCCCGATATTATTTGCATTCAAGAAGTTAAGGCCAAAAGAGAAGATTTTCCGTTTGAGGAAATTGAGGCTTTGGGGTATAAAAATATTGCTCTGTACAGTATGCCCGGCTACAACGGCGTGGCAATTTTATCCAAGACACATTTGGAAGGAATCGAGCAAAAAGATTGGGTCGGCAAAAGCGATGCCAGACATATTATTGCCCGCGTGTTTGATGATTTGGAAATCAACAATATTTATATTCCTGCCGGTGGCGACATTCCCGACCCGATTGAAAATATTTCTTTTGCACACAAACTTACCTTTATGGACGATGTGGCTGAATATTGGGAAAACCACAAAGACGATTATGGTAAAAGAAAAATGATTGTTTGCGGCGATTTTAACGTGGCTCCTTTAGAAAACGATGTTTGGAATCACAAGCAAATGCTCAAAATCATATCACATACGCCGGTGGAAGTTTCTCGCTTAAATCGTTTGAAAAACTCTTTGGACTTTGTCGATACCATAAGGCTATTTCATCCCGAGCCTGAAAAGATATTTACTTGGTGGAGTTATCGCAACCCTAATTGGCAGACAAACAATAAGGGTCGTAGGCTTGACCATATTTGGGTTTCACCTTGCTTAAAGGATAGAATCGTCTCGGTTAAAATTTGTAAATTTATGCGTGAGCAAGAAAGGCCATCCGACCACGTTCCGGTGATTGTGGAAATAAAAAAATAACTTCCTTTTATAATTGTGATTGACCTAAGAAAAAACTCTCTTTACACTCTTGATAAACATAAAAAAGGTCAGATTGATGAAATTTAAGTTTTCAATATTTTGTTTTGCCATGCTTGCCTTGAATGCCACTCAAGCAAAAGCTGAAGAATCACAATTTATTTATGAGGGAAGAATCGATGCCTTGTATGGCTATAATATGCCCTCAAACCGCTACAAGCATAATTCTCCCAGAGATAAGACCATTTACAACCTTAGCCTTAATCTGGGCTGGGAAAAAGAGTTTAATGACGTGCGCAAACTCGGGCTTTATGCCGACCTTAATGCCGGAATTAACCGCGATATGTATAATTATAACAACGGCAACTGGGGGCAAGAGCTATATGCGATTTATGATGATGTGTTCGGGCGGATTATGTTGGGTGAAACCTATAACGCGGCCTATCAATTTCAAGTAGGAGCACCGCGCGTAGGTGCCATGGGGGTTAATGATTCCGATATTGTTAACTTTATGACGAATCCAAACTGGATTAGAGATAAGCACACGACAAGTTTTCAGACACTCAATTCTACCTCTATTAACACGGATGGTGTTGCTCCGAAAATCACTTACATCACTCCTGAAATTTACAACACGATGTTTGGTTTTTCGTATGCGCCGGATAGTTATGACCGCCGCGGTTTGGTTAATAAATTTGCCAGATATGAAGATGATTCCGCCTACGTATTTTCTTTATATACCGAGCAAGACCTTGGGTTTGCGGATATGTCGGCTGCGTTGGGGTATGGTATTTTTCACCAAGATGATAAAGAGTTTTCAGCCGGTTTGAGTTTTTATAAAGGCGGTTGGACACTTGGAACAAGTTATCGTAAATCTTATGTGGATGGCGGAGACTTTCCGATTACGGAAGTTTCAAACAACCCGAGACTGCCCGATTTGTTTGATAACTACCGCGAAGGACAGGCATGGGATGTTGGAATCGGATATGAAATCGGGCCTTACAGCGTGGCTTTATCATATTTACACAGCGAGGCTGAGAATACCTATAACCAAGATGATATTTTTATGCTGTCGCAACAATACCAATTCAACAAATATGTTGATTTGTACTTAATCGGGGCGCAAGTCAACTTTAGAGGCGCAAATAAAGATATTGAAAACAACAACAAAGGTTACAGCGTTGTGGCCGGTGTCGGTTTGCACTTTTAAGCAGGAGAGATGTAATGCCTAGTATCTTGTTTTTATCTGACAATGAAGGATTTGCTGAAGATTTATGCGGGCAGATTCACCTCTATGCTCCAGAATTTTCTATTGAAAGAGAAGATGATGATGCGTCCTATGATATTTATATCTTAGATGAAAAAAGAGAGCTTTTGCCTCGTTTGCGAGAAAAACATGTAAAATCACCAATCGTGTTACTGGAGAAAAATGTTGAAGGCTTAGGAGAAAACGGCGATTTAGTCTTTTTGGTGGAAAAGCCGTTCCGGCTCAATGAGTTTTTGAACAATTTACGCTCTTGTATTAACAAGTTTGAAAACAGCAGTGATGCTTATTTGACTTTTAATAACTATGAGCTTCACCCTTTGGCTAAAGAGATTTTGAACCTGCGCAATAATGAGCTCATAAAACTCACCGAAAAAGTAGTGGCGGTGATTAAATATCTTTACAAAGCAAAAGATAAAATCGTCAGCAAAACCGATTTGTTACAAGATGTGTGGGATTATAATGCCGAAGTTTCAACCCATACAATTGAAACGCATATTTACCGCCTCAGACAAAAGGTGGAGCATGATGATGTAGATGCTCAACTCATCATTACCGAAAACGGCGGTTATAAGCTCAAATTCTAGCTTCTACCTCTTCCTCGAGGAAAGTTATTTGGGCGTGTTTGGCGACGTCTGGGATTGGTCGGACGGTTGTTTCCTTGATTAGAATTTTGTGGGCCAAGAGCTCTTTGTAAACGCGTTTTGGTTTTGGCGTCTAAGTTTTGCAAAAATTCTTTAGAAATATGCGGGGCTCCCTTGGTTTTGACCCGCGGAGAAGATTCCAAACAGGCAATCAGTAAACGAGCTTTGAACTCATCATCTTCTATATTGGCAAATTCTATCTGACAATTATCCTTAACAGCTTTGGCGACAATATTACTAAAGTCCTTAATTGACGGAATATCATCTTCGCCGTTGGCATTTTGCGCACCTAGAGAGAGGTTATATTCGTTATTGGCCTCAATATTGAGTTTTGAGCCATCGGCGTGGGTAATGTCTGCCACAAAATTTTGGTTTTTAAGGTCTTCATTATAGGTCGCATTCTCTCTGGCGGCCACGGCTTTGAGGTGCTGACGCCAACCGTCCTTCCAATTATCGTTATTATGCGGCAAGACAGGTAGGTTGTTTTGGTGCGTAATGGTAACGGCTTTGACCAAGCCCGGCATATTTTCCAAAGTTTCACGCATGGAGGCGATACATTCATCACAAAACGGTGGCTGGCCTTTTTGTTTGCGGTCTAATCGCTCCTGAGTTAGTCCGATAAAGCCGCTTTCTCCCATGATACATTTGTTATTGGTGCAGTGGACACCTAAATCAGGATCTTCTTTAATATGCGAACGAGCGGCGTGTGTGGCGTTCAGAATGTGTCCGAATTCGTGAATAAAAATGGTGATAAACAATTCTTTATCGGTGCAATTTTCAAGCGAGATGACAGAATTGAGTTTTTCTATGCCATAGCCGTAAAATTTCGGTTCTATGGTTTGGTTAAGCAAAGTTACAACCAAATCCTGCGAATTTTCACGCACCATCTTTTCGGCCTTGAGGCGGGCATAGTGCTCCATATCCACCGCGTTAATTCCTTTGGCTTTGTTTTGCTCTGAAGCCACAGCCAAAAACCAAGCCTCTGAAGCATAAGGAACCAAATACCTGCCATTGGGAAGTTTGAAATATTTTGATTTTAGTTCATCATTAGGCAGAGCCGTATATTCCGCAACCGAAATTTCGCTTTTGTTTTTGGGATGACAATCATCAAACTCTATTTGAAAAGATGATTTATATTCAGGAAACATAGATAGCATCTCTTGAGCTGCTTCCTTTGCCCAAATTTTACAGTGTGGCGGCGTGCCTGCCGGTGTTTCCAAAATCAGTTTTTTCATGGTTATTTTCCTTTGCTTCCGGCTTTAAAGAGTTTGAGCAAGGTTTTCTCTATCGGACGCTCTACCGTATAGAGATGTTTCAGATCTTCGGCGTGTCTTTCACCCATACGGGTCGATGGCTTTTTGAAATCATTCAGCTTAAACATTTCACTTATCAAATTACCAGAAACCATTCGACGGCGACGTTGGTCATACATATTGGCTAAGCGTTCTTCGGCAAGAGCTTGCTCATCGGAAGACAAATTTTTATTTTTTTTGCGCAAAATAGATGTGGCTCTTTGCTGCTCCTCTTTTGAGTGAGCAAAGAGTTTGAAAATATTGTTTCTTTGGCGTTTGAGCAAAATATTGTGCGCGTCAAAAAAGTATGATTGTTCGGGAAGATGACTGAAATAGGCCTCAAAACCTTTTAGGTTAAACTTTTCTTCCGTTGAATTGGTGAGCTCGGCAAATAAAGCTACTTGCTTAAACCAATCGGATTTGTAGTCGCCACATTGATATTCAAAATCACGATTTTTGAGAATATTGGCATTTTTTTGGTCGCACCAATGCAGTAAATCAACCATTTGCGGAGAAATACCAACTTTCTGAGATTCTATATTTTGGATGATTTTATGGTTCAGAAGTCTTAAAAAGACGCCATACTGCTTGGTGTTGGTGTATCCTTCCAGCTTAAAATCTTGAGAGAGTGTGTCTAAGCTCATATCGCCGGTCAGAGGCGGACGCGTATTTTCTTTTTCCATATTTGCGGCAATAATTTCTAAGGTTTGTGCCGCGGTTTGATTAGTACCATAGTCAACTATTTGCTCATAACGACTTATGTCTAAGTAAGATGGCAAAAATTCATCATTACCAAAGTTTTTCAAGTCAGCTTTGATGTGTTCGGCTGCTTGAGTTTTGGCTTTTTCATCCGAAGAAAGATGGGCGTGGTAGTAATCCAACATATGGTTTACAAGTTCCTCGGTTCCGATGTTTTCACTATGAATAAAATCTCGTAAACCGCTAAAATCAGCATTTTCTAGAGCAATCGCTTGAGTTCTGATGTTTTCTCTTTTTTGCATATCCGGAGTGGGAACTTCTTTTAACACGCCTAAGGCTTTGTTTAAGGCTAAAGGCGTCCAGCGGCTGGTTTGCAGAAGGATATTATATCCCATCAAACCATATTCGCCAAATTCGCAATCATGCTCCCCAACTAAGGTTTGGAAGTTTTTATTCTTATTGGCAAAAGGCACGACATTCTTAACAAAACCTTGCGCCATTACATCATCTATTTTGCCCTCATTTTGATAGGCATTGTCTATCTCTTCGCCAAATTTTTCAATATCTCGCGGATTTTTTAATTTCAGCAAGGCTTGGGTGAGAATTTTGAGTTTGTTAAAATAACTCTTGGAATCCCCTTCATAAAGCGAGCTAAAAGCCGACATAGATAACGGAAACTTATCGCGAACGCTTAAACCATTGTCAGGATTGGTAATGGTTTCTGCGGCTTTTAACATCAGATTTTGAAGTTTTTTGTCATTTATCTTATCGGGAGCATAGGTCAGCATGGATTTGGCTGACTGGGCAAAAATGTTACGATACAGCGCTTCTTCACTCTCACTTGAGGCTGAGGGCATAATTTTGTCGGCAAAAAGTTCGGAATAACTTTTGAGGCTTTGTAACACATCAAGCGGGAGCTCGTTTAAGTGTCTAAAACCTTGGTTCCAGTTTTTGCTTACTGTTCCTTCTTTGATTTCGGGGTTAAAGTAGCTCATATAACCTAAATTATAAGCCATTTCAGCCATTATCTTGGCTGATTGCGCCGCATCTTTGGCACTAATCCCCGGGTGAAGCTGTTTGATTTCGGCAATTGCATTTTTGGCAGGTGCCGTACGGATAAAAGCGTTGTATAATTCGTCAAAATCGCTCATGGGTTCTTCCTTAAAACTTACTAGCTTGAGTGTAGCATAAGTGGAAAATTTTGTCTAGAACCAAAATGGTTAAAAATTCGTTGCAAAAGATGCAAAAAAAATCCTTTGAACCGTTGATATCTTTAATTTATCGCTTGGTAAAATTTTGGGTTTGGTGTATAGTCTTGTCAGCTAAATTTATACGAAATTAAGGATATTGTAATGAGTGAAATGACCAAAGAAGAAATTCAAAAAGAAGAAGCCGAGTATAACGCTGATTCCATTAAGGTTTTGAAAGGTCTGGACGCTGTTAGAAAACGTCCGGGAATGTATATCGGCGATACAGACGACGGTTCAGGTTTGCATCACATGATTTACGAGGTTTTGGATAACGCAATCGATGAGGCTTTGGCCGGTTATTGCGATAAAACCGAAGTTATTCTTAATCCTGACGGTTCGGCCACCATTCGCGATAACGGGCGTGGTATTCCGGTCGGCATGCACAAAGAAGAAGGTGTGTCTGCTGCCGAAGTTATTATGACCGAGCTGCACTCAGGCGGTAAATTTGATAATAACTCTTACAAAGTATCCGGCGGTTTGCACGGTGTGGGTGTGTCGGTGGTTAATGCTTTGTCCGATTGGCTTGACTTGCGCATTTGGCGTGAAGGAAAAGAGCATTTGGCCAAGTTTGCCAGAGGTGATGTTACTCAACATTTGACTGTTTTGGGCGAATCCGGCGGAAGACATGGTACGGAAGTTACTTTCTTGCCGTCTAAAGAGACTTTCTCTAATATCGAATTTAGTTTTGAGACTTTGGAAAGAGCCATTCGCGAGAAAGCCTTTTTGAACTCTGGTGTTTACCTCAAGTTGATTGACAACCGCGGTGCAGAACCAAAAGAAGTGGATTTTCACTATGAGGGTGGTTTGACAGCTTTTGTTATGCACTTGAACAAATCCAAAGCTCCGTTGCATGAAACGGTTATTGCTTTCGGCGGAGAAAAAGACGATATTCAGGTTGATATTGCTCTGCAATGGACCAATGCCTATAACGAAAGCATGCTTTGCTTTACCAACAATATTCCGCAAAAAGACGGCGGTACGCACTTGGCCGGTTTTAGAGGTGCTTTGACCCGCACAATTAACAACTATATTGCCGAAAACGGTCTGCTCAAAAAAGATAAAAACGCCATCACCGGTGAAGATATGCGCGAAGGTCTGACTTGCGTGTTGTCAGTTAAAGCACCTGACCCGAAATTCTCCTCTCAAACCAAAGATAAATTGGTTTCGTCTGAAGTTCGTCCGGTGGTTGAGAGCGTGGTCGGCGATAAGCTCAAAGAGTGGTTGGATGAGCACCCAAGCGATGCCAGAATTATTGTCGGAAAAATCGTTGAGGCTGCTACGGCTCGTGAAGCCGCTCGTAAGGCTCGCGATTTGACCAGAAGAAAAGGCGCAATGGATATTTCATCTTTGCCTGGAAAACTGGCTGACTGCCAAGAAAAAGACCCTGCTTTGTCCGAAGTATTCATCGTGGAGGGAGATTCAGCAGGCGGCTCTGCAAAACAAGGAAGACATCGTAAGAATCAGGCTATTTTGCCGTTAAGAGGTAAGATTTTGAACGTTGAACGCGCCAGATTTGATAAGATGCTTAATTCTGCCGAAATCGGCACCATTATTACAGCCTTGGGTACGGGAATCGGACGTGATGACTTTAATGCCGATAAGTGCCGTTATCACAAGATTGTGATTATGACCGATGCGGATGTCGACGGTTCACACATCAGAACTTTGTTGTTGACTTTCTTCTATCGTCAGATGCCGGAATTAATCGAAAGAGGATATGTTTATATCGCTCAGCCGCCTTTGTATAAGGCTAAGAGAGGTAACTCTATTCTCTACCTTAAAGACGACCGCGAAATGGAAGATTACCTCATCAGAGGCGGTTGCGAAGATACGGTTTTGCAAAAGAAAAACGGCGAGCAAATCGGCGGTTCGGACTTGGTTGCCTTGGTTGAAAACACCAGAAAAGTTCGTAGTCTTATTGCGACTTTGGGCAAGAAAGCACCGGAGAAAATCATTGAACAGATGGCTATTCTCGGTATGTTTGACAAGAACTTGTTTGCTAACAAAGAGGAATTTAAGCAATCTCTTAACAAATTGGCGGTTGCACTTGATTCTCACGAGGCTGAGTATGACAAGGGCTGGCAAGCAGAGCTTAAAGAAGACGGCTCTTTTGCGGTTCATAGAACTTTGAGAGGCGTTAAAGAAGAGCATATTATCGGCAACTCGGTTATGGATAGTCCTGAAGCTGTTGTTTTGAACGAAATGCGCAGTATGCTCCTTGAGAACTTTGCCGAGGCTTCGGTTTTGGTTTCTAAAAACGGTGTTGAAACCAGAATTCCAGGACCGGTGGCTTTTGTTGATGCGGTTATGGCCTCAGGCAAAAAAGGTATCACTATCCAACGCTATAAAGGTTTGGGTGAAATGAACCCTGAACAATTATGGGAAACAACCCTTGACCCAGAGGCTCGCTCTTTGCTGCAAGTTAAGATGGAGCATTTGGATGAGGCGGATGAAACCTTTGCAACCTTGATGGGCGATGTGGTTGAGCCGCGTAAAGAGTTTATTCAAGACAATGCGTTAAACGTTGTAAACTTGGATATTTAATCCGCTTAAAAAGCACAAAAAAGCCGCTCTTCGTGAGCGGTTTTTTTTGTGATGGATTTAAGGATTTAATGCGCTTGGGTCCAGTTATCGCCGATACCGACTTCGGCAATAAAGGGAACATCATAATTCACCACGTTTTGCATGGTTTCTTTTATCATTTCTGAGACGGCGGTAACCTCTTCTTCGGGCGCTTCAAACACCAATTCATCATGTACTTGCAAGAGCATTTTGGTTTTGAAATTTCCTTGTTGCAATTTTTTAAATACAGCGTTCATGGCCATTTTGATAATATCGGCCGCACCGCCTTGTATCGGTGCATTTATGGCCGCACGTTCAGCGTTCATGGAAACACGCTTATTCTTATCGTTTATGCCGTTTACCGTGCATTTGCGGCCAAATGGCGTTAGGACATAGCCGTTTTTGTGAGCAAAGGCTTTGGTGTCTTCCATAAACTGTTTTATCTCGGGCATTTCACGGAAATAAGCATCAATATACGCCTTGGCCTCTTCGGTGGAGACATCAATCTGCTTGGCCAAGCCATACTGCGAAATGCCGTAAATAATACCAAAATTTATGGCCTTGGCATGGCGGCGTTGATTGGGTGTGACCTCACTCAAAGGCACGCCAAAAACTCTTGAAGCGGTTGAAGCGTGAATATCTTTGTTTTCGGCAAAGGCTTGTTTGAGCCCGTGGACATTGGCCACCACCGCCATGAGCCGAAGTTCAACCTGAGAATAGTCTGCCGCAACAATCTTACAGCCCTTGGAAGCAACAAAACTTTCGCGAATTTTTTTGCCCTCTTCACTGCGAATAGGAATATTTTGCAAATTCGGGTTATTGGACGCCAGACGTCCGGTTGAGGTGGTGATTTGATTATAGGTGGTGTGGACGCGATCTGCCTTATCCATTTGCTCGGTTAGAGCATCGGTATAAGTGGATTTGAGTTTGCTCAAGGCGCGCCAATCCAAAATGCGGGCGGCGAGTTCATTGCCTTCGGCGGCTAAATCTTCTAGTACTTCAGCACCGGTTTGCCATGCGCCGGTGGCGGTTTTTTTGCCCTTGGCACCTAGTTTACCAAACAAGATATCGCCGATTTGCTTTGGCGAGGCGATGTTAAACTCCTCTCCGGCAAGGCGATAAATTTGTTGCTCGTAATCTTGCATTTTGGTGGCAAAATCAGCACTCAAGCGGCGTAAATTCTCACGATTGACTTTTACGCCCGCACTTTCCATAGTTTGCAAAATACGAACCAAGGGGCGGTCAAGGTCTTCATAAACACTCATTTGGTGCTCCGAAAACAGGCGTGGTTTTAAGACTTGGTGCAAACGCAAGGTAAAGTCTGCGTCCTCGGCGGCATAAGCCAAGGCTTTGTCTAATTCAACCTTATCAAAAGTGATTTTGTTTTTGCCTGAGCCGCAAACCTCCTCATAAGCTATCATTTGGTGGTCAAAATAGGTTTTGGCTAATTCATCAAGCCCATGGCCGTGTTCGGTACCATCTAAGACATAAGAAATAACTGCCGTATCATCATAAGGCGCAATTATGCAATCAGCGCCTAAAACTTGTTGCATAAAGTGCATATCAAATTTGATGTTATGGCCGATTTTGAGTATCGACTTGCCCTCAAACAAGGGTTTGAGATATTTGGCGATAATCTCATAGCTTAATTGTTGCGGAGCATTTGTTTGATTAGAGCCAAAGAGGTCTAAATTTGACTTTTCGTCACTCTTGAAATGGTTGAGCGGAACATAGCAAGCCTCGCCGGCAGAAGTCGCCATAGAAAAGCCCACAATCTTGTCAAACTGCGGATTGAGTCCATTGGTTTCGGTATCAAAGGCAAAATAGCCGGTTTGCTTGATTTTTTCGGCCCAGAGCTTTAAGGTCTTTTCGTCTTGCACAAGTTGGTAATTGGCTTTTATCTCTTGAGGCTGCGTTTTAAATACAGTGTTTTCACCTTCTTCGGAACAGCGTTCAGAAACCCATTTTTCAACCCTTGGACGAATGGAATTAAACCCATAGCGCGAGACAAAATCCATGATGGTACCCAGGTCTGGTTTTTGACAAGGAAAATCCTCAATCGGCTGGGTGGTGGGAATATCTGCTTTAAGGGTTACCAATTGGAGTGAGATTTCCGCCTGGTCCTTATTTGCGATTAAGGTTTCGCGGCGTTTGTTTTGTTTGATTTCTTCAGCGCGAGCCAAAACCTCGCCAAGGGAGCCAAACTGATTAATGAGTTCGGCGGCTGTTTTGAGCCCAATGCCCGGAACGCCCGGAATATTATCGGTGCTGTCGCCGGCAAGCGCCTGAACATCAACCACGCGATTGGGATATACACCAAACTTTTCACGCACATCTTCAGGAGTGAAGTATTTGTCTTTCATCGGGTCAAAAAACTCAACACCGGGGCGTATTAACTGCATCAAATCTTTATCGGCCGAAACAATCGTGACCTCATAGCCTTTTTGCAGGGATTGGGCAGCATAGGTAGCGATTAGGTCGTCAGCCTCATAGCCTTCCATATCCAAAAAGTGCAAATTAAGCGCATTTACCGCTTGGTGAATAATCTCAAACTGAGGGATTAAATCCTCGGGAATTTCTTTTCTGGTGCCTTTGTAATCAGGAAAAATATCGTTGCGGAAATTTTGCCTTTTGGCATCAAACAACACCAGCCAATAGTCGCTTTTAATCTTTTGAGTTAAACGCATAAACATATTGGTAAAACCATAAACCGCGTTTACGGGTGTTCCCTCTGGACTTGTCAAAGGCGGAAGGGCATAAAATGCTCGAAAAATGTATCCCGAGCCATCAATTAGGCATACTTTTTTGGTCATCTTATCTCACTTGATTGGGATGATTGATTAAATTATGCGTTCAATATAATGCAGAAATTAAAAAATACCAAGCGTTGGTTCGAACTTATTCCGCAGCTTGGAAAAAAAACGAACGCTCAGCCAAAGAAACACTGTTCACATCAGAAGACAATTCATTGTTTTCAACATATTCCGCAACGGCTTGTTTCAAACTCTCTTCAACCGAACAGTTATGGCTTTGAGAAAGAGTTTGTAATTTTTCATACAAATCGGCAGAAAGTGAAACAGAAACAGTGTTCATAAATTTTCCTTTAACTTATTCGTGGTAGGTTATAGGTCTAGTTGTAAAATATTTTGAGAATCGGCGCAAGGACTTATCTATGGCAAAAACTACGAAAAAGAAAAAAACCACAAAAAAGCGGAAAAAAAGAGAGTCAAAACAAAGGGTTGCGAATCGGCTCTTTCTCTTAAAAATTTTTGCTTGCTTGGTGATAACTTTAGCCTGCTATTTGGCTTATTGCTTTTTTACTTTGCCCGATATTGAACAAGCGGTTACCAGAACCAGACAACCTTCCACCACCATTACTGCTGAAAACGGCAACGAAGTGGCGACTTATGGGCAAGTTTATTCGGCCATCGTGATGCCCGATTATTTGCCCAAACACATGGTGGAAGCTATTATTGCCACTGAAGACAGGCGTTTTTATCAGCATTTCGGATTTGATGTGATTGCTTTTTCACGAGCGATGGTGGTGAACCTCATCAAAGGACGGTATGCCCAAGGAGGAAGTACAATCACCCAACAAGTAGCCAAAAACCTCTTTTTAACCCCAAACAAAAATATCAAACGCAAAATTCAAGAATTGCTTTTGGCTTTTTGGCTCGAATATAAGTTCTCCAAAGACCAGATTATGGCCTTGTATTTGAACCGAGTTTATTTGGGTGCCGGAACTTATGGCATTGAAGCTGCCGCCAACAAATATTTTCAAAAGACATCAGCTGACCTTAACCTTAAAGAATCCGCAATTTTGGCCGGCATGCTTAAGGCACCTACAAGGTATAATCCTGCCGCTAACCCCGAAAGAGCTGAAGAAAGAGCTCGCGTTGTGTTGCAAAATATGGTCGATGAGGGTTACATCTCGGAAGAAGAACGCCAGCAAGCTCTTAAGATGAAAACAGGTGCGCTTGTCTCGGACAAAGTCGAGGGCGGAAAATATTTTGCCGATTGGGTATATAGTGATGTGAATGCTTATATCGGCGAAAGAGAAAATGATATTTACGTGTACACCACTCTCAACCAATATATTCAAGAAACAGCGGATAAAGTTTTGACCCAAACCATTAAAGCCAACAAAAACAAAAATGTGACCCAAGGGGCTATTGTGGTGTTGGACAAGACCGGCGCAATCAAAGCCATGGTCGGAGGTGTGGATTACCACAAAAGTCAGTTTAACCGCGCCATAAACGCCTTGCGACAACCGGGGTCTTCGTTTAAGACGTTTGTGTATCTTTGCGCCTTGGAAAACGGCTACAAACCCGAAGATAAAATCGGCGATTTTCCAATTTCTATCGGTGATTGGCAACCCGAAAACATTGATAAAAAATATCATGGTGAAGTCACTCTTAAGGAAGCTTTGGCAAAATCATATAACTTGGCAACGATTAATTTGGCGCAATCGCTCTCTTCTTCCAGCATTATCAAAATTGCTAAAAAAGCAGGCATTACCACCCCTATTCAAAACAGCCCGTCTTTGGCATTAGGTACATCCGAAGTCAAAGTCATTGACATGGCCGTGGCCTATTCTGCCATTGCCAACGGCGGTTTTGCAACCTGGCCTTATGCCATTAAAGAAATTTATTCCAGAGACGGTTACCAGCTCTATATGCGTGAGGTGACCGAGGCAGATAGAATCTTTGATGAAGACGCCGTGGAAGGAATGACTAAAATGCTGGAAGCCGTTGTTAACCAAGGTACAGGACGAAAAGCCAAACTTCCATTCTTTGCCGCCGGAAAAACCGGTACATCCCAAGACTACCGCGATGCTTGGTTTGTCGGCTTTACCGATAAGTATATCGCTGCCGTATGGGTCGGAAATGATGACAATTCGCCAATGAGAAACGTTGGCGGAAGCTCTTTGCCCGCAGAAATTTGGCGTAAAGTCATGTTGGCGGCGCACAGCCCGCAAGCCGAGGAGTAAAAAGCACAATAAAAATTGTGTTTGAACAATAAAAATAGTGCTTTTTTATTCGTTTTTATTATATATAATACGCTACAGATTTAATTGATTAAAATCTGCTTTTTGGCAGAAGATTTTTTATTGTTGAAAGTGAGTTATAAATGACACAAAAACCTGTTATGTTACTGATTTTGGACGGCTGGGGATACCGTCGTCCGGTTACGCCTGATAATGCCATTGAAAACGGCAAAACTCCTAATTGGCACCAATATTTGAAAGAATATCCGCATAGCTTAATTGAAACTTATGGTCTGGCCGTTGGTCTTCCTGAAGGGCAGATGGGTAACTCTGAAGTCGGTCACATGAATTTGGGTGCCGGTCGTGTCGTTATGCAAGATTTGCCGAGAATCGACCAAGCCATTAAAGACGGAAGTATTGCTCAAAATCCGGTACTCAATGAATTAATTGATGATTTGCATAAAAATTCTAAAACCTGCCATGTTATGGGTTTGATGTCTCCGGGTGGTGTTCACTCCTCAATGGATCATATTGTGGCTTTGTGCAAAGTTTTGTCTGAAAAAGGTATTAAGGTTGATGTTCATGCCTTTTTGGACGGACGCGATACTCCTCCGGCTTCAGCTAAAGAATATTTGGCTGAATTTGAAAAAGAAATCAGCTCCTTTAAGGGCGTTAAAATTGCTACAATTTCAGGACGCTTTTATGCTATGGACCGCGATAAACGTTGGGACAGAGTTGAGGCTGCCTACAATACAATTGCTTTGGCTGAAGGAAAGCATGCTCAAACCGCTGATGAAGCTATCACAAACTCTTATAACGAAAAAGTTACCGATGAATTTGTTTTGCCTTGCGTTATCGGTGACTACAAAGGATTTGCCGACGGCGATGCTGTTTTGATGTGCAACTTCAGAGCCGACAGAGCCCGCGAAATTCTTTATGCTTTGGCTGACAAAGAATTTAGTGGTTTTGAACGCAAAAAGACCTTTAAGCTCTCAATGGCTGTCGGCATGACCGAATATTCGGTTGACCATAACCGCTTTATGAAAACCATGTTTGGTCCCGAAGCTCTCAAAAATATTTTCGGTGAAGTTATTTCCGAACATGGATTAACCCAACTGCGTATTGCCGAAACCGAAAAATATGCTCACGTTACCTT
>CASDYX010000007.1 GCA_949286215.1 uncultured Pseudomonadota bacterium | reverse complement strand
GTCGCAAGAGGCTGTCTCAACATACGTACACTTCGTAAGAACTTGTCAAAACCAAACCTTTGAACCCTTATCAGGGGCAAGCCTAGCAATAGGCTTGCCCAATCGTCATTCTTTCCAAACGGCTTCAGTCCAATTCATCACCGGTGGTGATAATATAGATTTCGGTAATGTGGAATTTAATGATCCCTCAGAACAGACCTGTAAAAATTTAGGATATACTAAAGATTCTTGTGACGCTGGATATTGGAAATTTGATTTCTGTTCCTATAACTTAAAATATTTTAAATAACTTAAAATATTTTAAAACATGCTGTTCCGATAGCTATAAATATACCTCAGCAACATGTAATTCACCTAACGAATTAAGTACGGATAGTTGTGGTGGAAAATATAAATGTGTTTGCAATAGAACATTATATCCGGTTACTAAATGCACCTCACCACAAGTTGTTTCAAATGATAGCTGTACCGAAGAAGGAACAAAATATTATTCAGAATGTGTATGTCCGAGTAACTATAATCAAACTTGCACAGGAACAAACCAAGAAGGAGCCGGCGAGGGCTGTACCTATAACGGAACAACCAAGTATACCTCCTGCCAATGTAAAGCAGGCTACACTATGACTTGTCCTGAATTAGGCCCGGTTAAACCGAGTGATTATTGTTTATTAAATGGTATTAAATATTACAATGAATGTAAAACATGTGAATTCAAATGCTCATTAGACAGTTGTCCGGATGGCGTCGTTTGTGATTATGAAGATTGTTCACAAAAATATTGCGATATTGGGTGCGCAACAAACTATACCTATTGGTGCACCACCCCAGAAACCAATTGCACAACATTGGGTTATACCCAAACAACAAGCGATTGCGATGGCGTAGCTTCCATAAAATGCCCATATGATACAAGTAAAGTTTTTTGCCTAAGAGAAGAAGAGCAAGAAGAAAAGCCATTAACGAAAACATGTGATACCATTGGTGACGTCTTGTATGGAGATGGAACTTGTGCAGTTAGTGCTGAAAATTTAGCTCCTAACCTTAAACCAATCGGTGTGGTATTTGATACTGCAAATCGCTTAGCTATAGCTTTGACAAATATAAAAAATGACGGAAGTGCAGGAAAGGAAAAAATTTATTGGTCAAAAAGTTATTGTGATGTTCCTGATTTAGCTAATTGTATGTCTGCAACAACGGTAACAACATGTGGTGTTGATGGGAAAACCAATACTTTTAATATTCTAAAGAGTACTTGTTTAGGAGAGACAA
The DNA here is from genome assembly GCA_949286215.1 of uncultured Pseudomonadota bacterium. Lineage (GTDB taxonomy): Bacteria > Pseudomonadota > Alphaproteobacteria > RF32 > CAG-239 > Scatocola. The sequence continues at coordinate 55,463 of CASDYX010000007.1, read as the reverse complement.
AAGCTGCGCAATTAGTAAATAACTATGAACCTAATGGATGTCAATCAGAATTTTGTAAAAAAGGTGAATGGTTTTTAGGAAGTATCCGAGATTTAAACAATTTATATAAAAGTATAAACACCATAAATAAATCCTTAATCGTTGGGACAAAAATAGGTAGTTATGATTATTTTTGGTCTTCCACTGAATATGACAAATATAAAGTATGGAAGATTAACATGGGTGATGGAAATCTATTCACTACATACAAATATAACAGCCCTGTCTACGTTCGTCCGGTTGTTAAATATTAATTCAAAAGGAGAAAGAAAATGAGAAAGTTATATAAAAGAATGTTGCAAATATCCTCCGCATTTGGATTGATATTAAGCACAACCAATTCTTATGCTATTGATTGCACGCCGACACCGGATTGCGCTACTTTGGGCTATACCAAGACCGCGAGTGATTGTTCAGGTGTTGCTGCAATTAAATGTCCATTTGATACAAGTAAAGTTTTTTGTGAAAAAGAACAATTAACAAAAACTTGTGATAAAATTGGTGATATTTTATATGGAGATGGAACTTGTGCTGTAAGTGCGGATAATCTTGATCCGAATCTAACGCCAATAGGTATAGTTTTTGATGTTAGTGGTCGTTTAGCTATTGCTTTAACCGATGTCAAAAAAGATGGTACGGCTGGAAGCGAGAAAATGTCTTGGTCAAGTGGTTATTGCGATACACCAAATTTAGATAATTGTAACAATACAAATACTGTAATAACAAGTTGTGGATTAAATGGTCGTTCAAATACAGATGCGATTTTAGCCACAAACGGAGGGTGTGGAGGAACAACTACCGCAGCTCTTGCTGTAAATACATACTCTATAAATGGTTGCAACAAAGATTTTTGCAAACAAGGAAAATGGTTTTTACCAAGTATGAAGGAGCTATATACCATATATGTAAATAAAACCACGATGACAAATGTACTGACTAAGTTAGGCTCAAAAGCAAGTAAGTTTATGGATGATTATTATTGGTCTTCTACCGAATGTACAAATTATAGTCCATGGGAGCTTAGTATGGGAGGCGGTTCTAGAGACTATCACAGAGGAAAAACTACAGGAGACTACGTTCGTCCGGTGGTTAAATATTAATCTTGATTGTAACAGCAACAAAAATCCCCGTGTTAGCGGGGATTTTTGTTCTTAAGAATATGAATTATTTCATATAATTGAGCAAACTCAAACTCATCGCTTGTTGGAGCACTGCGTATGAAGCCTCCAAATTTTGGGAAGCCAAAAGCAACTTTGTTGCCGCCTCAGTTTTATCAACATCTTTGAGCGAGCTGATGTTATTTTCCATATTGGCCGCCAAGTTGGTCTGGTTTTCCATAGTTTGGTTCAAGACCACATAGTTGGCATTAATTTTGGCTGAGATTGAGTAGATATCGGCATTTGACACGGTCGCATTTTCGCCGGCATTAAACAGAGCTTCACTGATTAAATCAAGAGCTTCATTGACGCGGTCAAGCGGGTTTTGAGAATCAATCGTACCGACAAACTCATCAGCCGGATTTCTGGTATCAACCAAATTTCCTTGTGCAATTTCTCCCAATGCGCGGAAGATTTTTTCAAAAGCAGGGTCGCTGGCGTTAATGTCAAAGTTAAGGGTTTGGTTCTCAGAAATACGTTTTTGAGAATCTAAATCTCCACCTTTATAATAAGATTCATTGCTCATGCTCCAAGAGCTTGAAGCCGGAATGGTGGTTGTCGGGAAACGAGACGGGTCAACCGTAACATAAAGTTGAGTACCATCATCACTAATTCCTGTAACCTGAACTTGGGTTGCAATATTGTTATTATTGAATCCTTCCATATTGATAACCGACCCAACAGGGAAAGACTTGCTCATTGTCAGGTTATTAGTTGGATTAACGACAGCATCTTCATTAATTGGGGTTGATTCATCAAAGGTAATGGTTTTACCATCAGCCGAAACCGACTTGATGATATAAGCTTTTGCATTATTACCGGCAACATCTCCTCCCAACACGATTGTATCACCAGCGCTCAATGTATCAAACGCACCATATTGCGTTGAGTTAAGTGTATTTTTGTCACTATCAAAGGTAAGCGTTCCGGTTGTTTTTTCATTAGCCGTCAACACCGGTTTTAAGAACCCACCGGCATTAGCGGCAGTAATCGTACCTTGGTTGGTGTTGGTACCATTAAGTTGCAAAGTAATATCACCCGTATCATCGGCATTAACTGAAAAATCGGATAAATCAGCACTTGCATTAGATGGATATTGAATATTAATTCCATCATAATAGGCTTGAAATTCATCCAAAGTAGAGAAAGGAAAATTAACCGGAGGTTGGCTAGAAACGCCGCCGCCAAACAAATATTTGCCGTTTGCAAAAGTATTCAAGCTATCTACCAACATTTTTAATGTGGTGAAAGCTTGCTGTTGGAGCTGTTGCATTTCTCTGAATTGGTCGGCAGACATAGTATAAGGCTCACCGGTTTCAACCCCGCTGACATTCAGCACGCTAGACGAACCGTTAATGGTGTAGTTTGGAAAAGTAAAAGTAGCGCCATTAAAGGAGAAATCTGCATTAGCCGGAAGTTTTGCCTGCAAAGCAGCCATAACACCTTCGGCATCGGTTGCGCCGCTAATGTCAATATTGTTACCATTTGCATTGTCTGCAAAGGTATATTGAATACCGTTAACAGTGATGGTTTTTCCCATATAATCGGCAACATTGTTATTAGTGAAAGTAATTTCACCGCCAAGGTAGTCAGGCGTAAGGTTCTTTCCGCCGGAGGTGGTCGTAATCGGTTCACCGGTTGTGACACCGTTAGCCGAGATAATGGTAGAACTATTGGCAACAGTTCCCAAAGGATAGGTAAAGGTGGTGCCGTTGAAGTCAAAATCAGCATTAGCTGGGAGTTTGTTTTCCAATGCATCCATTATATCTTGAGCAGAAGCCGCACCCGAAATATCAATATTGTTATCCGTGGCGTTATTTGCAAAAGTATAGGTCACCCCATCTACAACAATCGTTTTGCCCAAATAATCTGCCGGATCATTACTGGTAAAAGTAATTTCACCGCCGGTTTCATCAGTAATGGAGGTTGATGTACTTCCCGTTACCAAACCGCTAAAACTTGTTAACGCGCTTTTGAAATCGTTAATAGCATCTTGAATAGATTCCATGGAGGTATTCATGGTTTTGATTTCGACTTCTGTAATTTTATTATTTTCCATAAAGTTATTGGTAACGCCAAGCATTGCTTCTAACGAGACAATTGTGGAGGCACTCATGCCATAACCTGAATAGGTTTGCGCTTTTAATCCGGTAATGGATTGATAACTATACAGATCGACCAATTTTTTATTAGCAATGGTATCATTGGTCATACTCATATAAGTTGCATAAGTAGGTACTCTCATCGTTCAATCCTCCCAATTAAAGCATACCAAGTAAAATGTCTAACATTTCTTTAGACGCGGTAAATGTTTGCGCACAAGCAGCATAGCTTTGCTGAAAGATAATGAGCTGAGCCAACTCTTGGTCTTGGTCAACACCGCTAAGCGTAGCCTCTTTCATAGAAATAGAGTCGGTCAGCTCTTGCTGATAGCTTAAGTTAGCCTGAGCACTACTTGTTTCCGTAGCAACCGAGCCGACAAAGGTTGATGCATAGTTAGCAAGAGTAGTGCTGGTTTGTGCAATATTTCCTGCTTGGCCGAAAGTTAAAGATTCGCTGAAAACCGAAGCCATATCATTGGCAATGTTATTAGCCGCAGGGTTGAGCTGAAACTCACCGGAATTTTTGTTAAATTCCGGAGAACCAGCGGCAATTGACGCCGGATTTTGCATCAAATCTTCACGAACTGCAATTGAGCCGGCAGCATCTGCATTAGAAGGGTGCATACCGATTCTTTCCAAGAAGCCGGATGTTTGACCATTTACGGCTTGTTCGCTGATTTCTAATTGTTCGCCCGAAGTATTGTTAATTTGCAAGACATAACCGTTTCCATTCGGAATAAGTGAGGCTCTGATTTGCCCGTTTAAATTCGGATCTGAATTAATTTTGTTCACGATGGTTTGCAAATTATCATTCGGAGAAATGGTAATTGAGCCGAGGTTGGTATCATTACCGGTTGCAAAATTCAAAGTAATTTTTTCGGTAACCCCGAGATTTGCCGTCAAGCTCAAAACATTAGAATCATAAACATGCTCATTAGCGGTACTTGTAAAAAAGTCATTCAATCCAAAGAAATATGAAAAACCTTCCATTGAGCGGTCAGCAACACCGTCTCCGTTAACGTCATATTTAATGGAAACATCTTGTTGTTCGCTTCCCGGAGTAGATGAAGCTAAGTCTTGAACTGCAAAAGAGTAATTGCTGTCACCCGTATTAATAACGAGTTTTCCGTCTTCATTAATTTGAGCCGAAGCTTGCGGTAAATTTGCCCCATCGGGAGAGGTCAACCAATTATTGAGCAAATTGACCATGTCAGTAACACTTCCACCCGCATCAGGAAATCCTAATCCCCCAAGCAAAGTCGTTGTTGCCACTTGCTTACCCTCTGAGTCAAAAATGGTAAAATGCACATCTCCGTTAGAGATTTGAATATTTTGATTATCAGGATCAATAAAGGTTCTGGTACCGGTTAATTCCGATGGAGCATTCGGATAAGCCGTACCGCGGTTATGCATTTGGTTGATGTTATCTTTTAACACACCTGCCAATTCATTGAGCTGAGACTGCAGAGATGGTAATAAATTATCTCTGACGTCGATTAAACCTTTGAGCTCACCATCTTTAATAGAATTGGTAATATCTTGCCCATCAACCATAATTCCGTTAATTCCGCCACCGGCATAAGAACTTGTAGGGCTGGCTTGAGCAACGGCACTGTGTGACAGATAGTGAGGATATCTATCAAGCAAGGTCACACCGCCTGTTGTTTGAATAACGATTTCACCGTTTTCGCGCTTAAAATAAGAGATATCAATCAAACCGCTGAGTTCACGTAAGGCTTGGTCGCGTTGGTCTTCCAAATCAGCCACGCCGTCATAGTTCAAAACTTTGTATTTAACGATTTGGTCATTGAGTTCTTGGAGCTTATCCAAATAGTCGTTAATCTTGTCACAAGATGACGAAACATTAAGGTCTGCATCACCTCTTAATTTTTGAATTTCGGTTGTCAGTGAGTTCAAGCGATTAGCCAAAGTATTGGCTTGAGTGAGCAGAGTATATCTTCCAGAAGCAGAGGTTACATCAGAGGCAAAAGTTTCAATAGCCGATTGCAAATCGCTGACGTTCGCGGCGATAGAGTTGTTTCCTTGCGGTGTACCCAAAAGCGTTTCGGCTTTTTCCAAATATTGGCTCTTAGCGCTATAATTACTGGTGGTGCTGTTAGAGGCGAGATAACTCTTAAGCAAACCTTCATTGACCGTACGCGTAATATCTCCGAGCTGAACACCGACGCTGGAGCCTCCCAATACCACGTTATTTTGTGCAGCGGTTTTTCTGGTATAGCCAACCGTGTCAACATTGGCAATGTTGCTGCTGACAATGTTTAATTGGTTCTGAGCAGCTTTCATGCCGCTGAGAGAAGTCTGTAATCCTGCTAACATAACCATGGTCTTAACTCCTAAAATGTACTGTTAATAGCCATAGAGCTGTGATGGTTATCCACGCGAGCAAATTGTCCATGAGCCCCGTAGGAAGTAGCATTGGTTTTGGTTGAGGCTTTAGCCGCATTAACAATGCTTCCAATCACAGATTCACTGGTTTCCATTCTGGTTTTTAATAATACGTTGTTTTCCTGCAATAAACTGTCCAAACCGGTAGAAATCTTCTTCAGATTTTCTTGTTCTTCTTCAGGCATAGAATGCAGGATGTGTTGATTTTTGATGAAAAAAGCGACCATGTTGCGGTAAGCTGCAACAATTTTTGCCTTTTGCGGATATAAGTCGCTGACTTTAATAACATTATAAGCTCTTAGAGCCTCATTCTCTTGTTGAATCAAAGCCATAAATTGAGTAATGACATCTACATAGTCATCAATTTTTTTCTTCATCTCGATTTGAGAAATCGTTTCAGTCATGACCCACCTCACAATTTCACTTCAATTTTGTCACTTGGTTGAGAAGATGCAGCTTCCTGCATTTTCAAAATAGCCGACATAATATCGTCCGAAACGCCGATTGAGCCGGTTTTAGCCATTGCTTTGCCATATTCATTTAAGAGCAAAGAGCGATAAATTTTTTCGGCATGTCCACCGCCAAACATTCCCTCGGTAGAAATTCCGTCAAACATGCTTTCCATCATCTTTGTCATAAAGAAGGCTTCAAAGTCTTGAGCTGCTTCTTTAGCTTCTTCCTTTGAGAGGGTTTTATTTCCAGTCAGTGACGTATTGGGCTTGATGTTAAGAAGCATAGCCTGACTATCAAAATTATTGATATTTGCTGTTAAGTTAGTCATCTTAAATCACCTCAATATCTGCTTGCAAAGCACCGCTGGCTTTAACGGCTTGCAAAATACTGATTAAATCTCTAGGTGTTACACCCAAGGCATTAAGACCGTCAACGAGCTCTTGTAAGTTAACACCTGAATCTAACACACTGAGCTTACTGTTAACGCTTTCATTAACATCAATAGCGGTCAAATCTTGTGTAACGGTAACGCCATCAGAGAAAGGCAAAGGTTGGGAAACGACAGGTGTTTCCGAAATTTTGATGGTTAAATTGCCTTGAGCAATGGCTAATTTATTGATTTTAACATCTTTGCCGATAACAATAATACCCGAACTTTCATCAATAACAACTTTTGCCAATTGGTCGGGTTGAACTTGGAGTTGTTCAATTTTAGTCATCAAATCGACGACTTTGTTCTGATACTCGGCAGGAATTTCCAGTTCAACGGTAGTGGGGTCGGTAGCTTTTGCCGCTGGTTGTCCGAGCATAGCATTAATTGCATCGGAAACGCGTCTGGCGGTGGTAAAGTCCGGATTACGTAAAGCAATACGAATATTTTTCAAACTTTCTAAAGAAAAATCGACCTCATTTTCAATAATGGCACCGTTTGCAATTCTTCCTGATGTCGGAACACCTTTGGTAACGGAATTGCCATTGCTTCTGGCTGACACACTGCCTGTTGCGATTTGTCCTTGAGCCAAAGCATAGATTTCACCGTTCGCAGCACTTAAAGGCGTAGCAATCAAAGTTCCGCCTTGCAAATCTTTGGCATCACCCATAGCACTGACGGTAACGTCAATACGGCTACCTTGACGAGCAAAAGGAGGCAAACTGGCAGTAACCATAACGGCAGCAATATTCTTGGATTTGAGCTGGCCATCACGAGCATTAATTCCGAGTTGGTCCAACATACTAATCAAACTTTCTTTTGCAAAGTTGATGGATTTGATGTTGTCACCCGTACCATTCAAGCCGACAACGATACCGTATCCGACGAGCTGGTTTTCGCGAACGCCTTCAAAATCTGCAATATCCTTGATTCTGGAGCTGGCCAAGGCGGTATTGATGTTGAACACTAAGGAACAAATCACACCCCAGAAGACAGATTTATTAAATAAAAAAGTTCTCATGTTAATCAAACCTCAACAACTTTATAGTAAACTTAAGACAATATATGCAAATATCGTGCCAAAAAATGCAAAGAGAGGTGAGAAGGTTTGGTTGAGATGTATTTAAATAAAGGCAGGCAAATCATGAATACAGATACGACATTGCAAAAAGCACACCAAACCTTAACAGAATTAAAATCAGGAATTTTATATATTAATAAGCTTGCTAAAAAGATGGAAATGGCACTATCTCTGGTAGAACAAAAATTAAAAGAGGTAGATTTTGTTTTATGGATTGCTCCTGCCAGCTTCTTAGCTACAAAATTATATATTAATGAAATCAAAAAGAATAATCGGACTTTTCGTCATCGCATATATTTTTATTCAATAGAAAGCGTCTCATCATCAGACAATAAATATTTGGAGATTTATAATTTAATTCACAATTTTAAGATATTTTGTGTAGTAGATGAAAGCATAACCATCAAAAACACGGAAGCGGGACGCACGCAAAGATTATTGTCGTTAAGCTCTAAATTTGCATATCGTCTTATATTAAGTAGCATTCCCTTGAGTCAAGGTTTGATAGATTTATATTCTCAAATAGAGTTTTTAAATCCAAAAATTTTGCGCATGAATGAGCAACAGTTTGGGCATATTTTTATGCCGTATAAATATAGTAATTATCTTGCCATGAGGCGCTGGTCGCGTCCTGAAGATGAAGCAAAAGTTTTTAACCACATGAAACCGTATGTTTTAGGGTTTGATTTCGGAGAAAAATTAGAAATCAAGCATCAAAATCATTATTTTGATTTAACCCCTCAAGAAGAAAAGAGTTATTTAGATGAAAAATGCAAATTTTTGCAACGTAGAGATCAATTAGTTTTTATGGATGTGGTTCAAAATTTTCAAAGAATGTATACATTATCCAGAAACAAATTAATTGCGTTACATGATTTGGTTCAAGAAATTTTATCACGAGGGGAAAAAGCCATCATTTATTTGAAATTTTTGGATGAAATTACATTTTTACGAGAGAGTCGCTATTTTGAAGGAATAAATTGCGTAGAATTAACGGGAAAAACCAATAAGAAAAAAGCCATAAAGGCTTTTGAGCGCACGGCAGATATAATGTTTTGTACTTATGGTGTTGATAAGTTTGGATTAGATATGCAAATCTGTAATAATATTATTTATTTTTCGCAGACATTTGACTATAAAAGTAAAATAGAAGGTTTGGACAGTGTAAACTCTAAAGGGATAGGACGCAAAGTTAATATTTATGATTTTTGGGTTAAGACCAATCTAGAACAATTAATTAGTGATAATTTAGAGAAGAAAAAAAATGTCCTGTCTAATTTATGCCGTATGATAACAAAAGAGGAGGTATTACAGTTGTGAAAAAATATCTAGATATAAATGTATATGAAGCACTGCAAGAACGCTTAAAATATATATTTGAAAATTTTGATAACATATATGTTGCCTTTTCGGGAGGAAAGGACAGCGGCCTTTTACTGAATCTAGTCTTAGACTATAAACGCCGTCATAACATAGACAAGAAAGTAGGGGTCTTTCATCAAGATTTTGAGGCACAATATCAAACCACAACGGATTTTGTGACGCGCATGTTTGAAAATAACATTCAAGACATAGAGCCTTACTGGGTTTGTATTCCTCAAGCATCACGCTGTGCCGTCAGTAACTATCAAATGTATTGGTATCCGTGGGACCCAGATAAGGAAAGTGCCTGGGTTCGCCCGATGCCTAAACAAGATTATATTATCAATTTGAACAATCATCATTTTGATTTTTATAAATATAGAATGTCTCAAGAAGATTTCTATGCAGAGTTTAGTCACTGGTATGCGAGAGTTCATGAGGGGACAACAGTTTGCTTATTGGGCATACGAGCAGATGAGTCGTTAAACCGTTACCGTGCTTATGCAAATGATAAAAAGATAAGTTTAGGAGATGGTAAATGGACCACGCAAATGGGTAAGAACTTATATCACGCTTATCCTCTCTATGACTGGACCACAAAAGATGTTTGGGTCGCAAACGGAAAATTTGGTTTTGACTATAATCATATCTATGACTTGTTTTACAAAGCAGGTCTTTCAATCAATCAAATGCGCGTTGCCAGTCCATACCATGAAAGCGCCAAGGATAGCTTGAATTTATATCGGGTATTAGAGCCCGATACCTGGATTCGGATTGTCGGACGCGTGCAAGGCGCTAATTTTGGTGCGATTTATGGTAATACCAAAGCCTTAGGAGCCAGAAAGTTTACCTTACCCCCTGGGCATACCTGGCGGTCTTATGTAAAGTTTTTGCTGGCCACATTGCCTGAGAGTATGCGTGAAAGTTATATCGCAAAGTTTAAGACTTCTATCAAATTTTGGTGGAAGACCGGAGGGGTTGTGAACGAAGCGGCTCTCAAGGAGTTGGAAGAATGTAATTATCCGATTCGCCACAACGGACGAAGTAATTATAGCAAAAATAAGGATAAAATCCGTTTTTTGGGCACTCCGGATAATACGGATGATATCAAATCCACAATCGATATTCCCTCTTGGAAACGTATGGCAATATGCATATTAAAGAATGACCACTTATGCAAATATATGGGCTTTACGCAAACCAAAAAGCAAGCCGAGAGAGAAAGAGAATTATTGGAAAAATACAGAAATTTATAAGGAAAAGCAGATGAGTGAATTTAAAAGCCCGGTTTATAATGTTCAGGCAATACCGGTAGAAAAAATCAAAGCCAATGATTATAACCCCAATAGAGTAGCCCCTCCGGAAATGAAACTTTTGGAACTCTCTATTTGGGAAGATGGCTATACGCAGCCCATAGTTTGCTATCATGATAAAGAAAAAGACCAATATATTGTCGTCGATGGCTTTCACCGTTATACCACGATGTTAACCAGCAAACGTATTTATGAAAGAGAAAATGGTCTCATGCCGGTTGTTGTTATTGATAAACCTTTAGGCGACAGAATGGCATCAACCATTCGGCACAACCGCGCCAGAGGCTCGCACAATGTTGATTTAATGAGCAATATTGTGGCAGAACTTTTGGAAATGGGTAAAAGTGATGCGTGGATATGCAAAAATATTGGCATGTCGGCAGATGAGGTCTTAAGGCTAAAACAAATAACAGGCCTAGCCTCACTCTTTAAGGATGAGGAATTTTCCAGAAGTTGGGAAGTTTAACAGATAAAAAATAAAGCCCGCAAATTGCGGGCTTTTGCTTAAAAGACCGATTGAATAAAACCTCCGCCCAAAACAACATCATCATTATATAAAACAACGGATTGTCCGGGGGTTAGGGCCTTTTGTAAATCTTCAAATTCAACTCTCAAGCTATCATCTACAGGCGTAACCTGAACGTGAACCGGTTTTTGAGAAGAACGTACTTTAGCCGTGCAGATAATTGACTTGCTTAAAGGTTCAATCGAAACCCAGTTAATTGAGGTAGCAATAACGCCTTTTTGCAAAGTTTCATCGGCAAAACCGAGTACTACTTCATTTTTTTCAGGTATCAAATCAAGAACATATAAGGGCTTTTCAGCAGAAACACCAAGCCCCCTGCGTTGCCCGATAGTATATTTCCAAAATCCGTTGTGCTTGCCCAATATTTTTCCGTCACGATTAACAAAATTACCGACTTTGGGCTGAGCTTGAATAATGTCGTTAATGTCGCCGGTGTAAAAATCTTGGCTGTCTGGTTTGTCGCACACGTCTAAGCCGATAGCTTTTGCTTGTTCTCTGATTTCGGCTTTTGTGTAATCACCAAGCGGCAACAAAATTTGAGAAAGTTGAGCCTGCGAGAGGCGATATAAAAAATAGGCCTGATCTTTTTGTTTGTCTTTTCCGCATAAAAGCTGATAGCGATTATTTTGTGAGTTAAAGCCAACTTTGGCATAATGTCCTGTTGCAAACTTGTCAAACTCGATGCCTTGGTCTTTTGCAGCCATTGGCAAAGCATTAAATTTGATATTTGAGTTGCATAAAACGCAGGGATTAGGCGTTCGTCCTGCCAAATATTCAGACTTAAAATTGGATAAGACAATTTTTTTGTATTGTTCAGTACAATCAACAACATAGTAAGGAATATTTAAGTCATTGCAGACCTTTTTCGCAGCAGTAATATCTTGTTCCTCATGAGGGGAAAAGCATCCTTCTTTACCGGTCATATTGGCAAAATATTGATTTTTATCCCAAATAGACATGGTCGCACCGATAACCTCATGCCCATGAGCTTTTAACAGAGCCGCTGCCACGGAAGAATCAACGCCGCCGCTCATTCCAACGAGTATTTTCATTTTTATCCTCTAAGTGAAAAGTTATAACCTTCACCAAAGAAATATAAAAATTCAAAGTTTTTACTTTCTTTGACCTTGGAACTATAATTGAAAAAAATAATAAGATAAAGCAAAAATAAGGTCAAAAAGCAAATAAATAGCAAGTAATAATTGATATCTTGAGTTTTATGCTTGCCAATAGGCTAAATAATGTTTTATGTTTGGATAAGAAATAAATACTGAGATAAGGATAAAAATGTTTAAAAGTTTGTTTGCTAAACTCATCAAAAAGCTAAAAGGAACATACACAATCAGCAATTATTGCAAAATCATGCCGTATGTCAAACCTTACTGGGTAAGAGGTCTGTTAGGCGTTTTAATCACCATTCCGATAGGAGCGATGGATGCAGTTATAGCTTGGGCTCTACAACCTTATATGGATGTTGTGATGATGGAAAAGAACACAGCTTCAACATCTTATATCCCACTTTTAATCATTTTATTTAGCTGCGCACAAAGTCTTTTGAATTATACGGCTACTTATCTCAATACGTGGGTAGGTCAAAAAATATCTCAAGGCCTCAAAATAACTTTGTTTGAAAAATTAATGCACTATGATGCCGGATTTTTTGATAGCTCTACCTCGGGAGATATCCTATTCCGTTTTAATTATGACGTAGATATGGCTTGTGCCGGATTGTTAAATAACCTGAAGTTATTCACCACTCGCGTTTTTTCATCTTTATCCTTGATAGGTGTTTTAATTTATAACTCTTGGCAATTGGCGATAGTAGCAATTATTGTTTTGTTGGGAGCTCTATATCCGTTAACAACGGTTCGTCGTCGAATCAAAGGGCTGATGGATAAAACCATATTCTCAGGTTCAGCCGTAATGACGCACTATAACGAAACCTTTAATGGTAACCGCATCGTAACTTCGTATAATTTATACCAATATCAATTGCAACGTTTTCGGACGACCTTGAATAATGTGTTCAAATTGGGCATCAAAATGATACAACGTACTGGTATGATGTCTCCTTTAATGCATTTTGTTGTCTCTTTGGGTATTGCCATTATCATTTGGTTGGGAAGTTATTTGATTGTAACCCATACCATTACACCCGGAAATTTTGTATCCTTTATTGCGGCGCTGATTATGCTTTATAACCCGATAAAAAGCATTGGTAATAATTTTAACAGCGTACAAATGTCTTTAATGGCTATGGAGCGTGTTTTTGGCTTATTGGAAGGAACGCCAAAAATTCATGACAAAGAAAATGCAGTTCCTTTAGAAAAAATTACCAAAAGCATTGAATATAAAGATGTGTGTTTTGAATATGTTAAGGGCAAACCTGTCCTAAAACACATCAATTTGAAAGTAGATGTTGGTCAAACAATCGCGTTTGTCGGTAATTCAGGCGGAGGAAAGACCACCATGGTAAATTTGTTGCCAAGATTTTATGATGTGAAATCTGGTAGTATATTAATTGATGGTGTTGATATCAGAAATATTCAGTTAGATAGCTTGCGTGACAAAATAGCCATAGTCTTTCAGGATAATTTCTTATTTGCCGGAACAATCCGTGAAAACATTTTGCTTGGCAACGAAAATGCTTCTCAGGCGGAAATAGATAAAGCCGTTAAAGCTGCTTGTTTGGATGAGTTCATTTCTTCATTGGATAAAGGCCTGAATACGGAAATCGGGGAGAGGGGCGTATTACTTTCCGGAGGACAAAAACAAAGAATAGCAATTGCCCGCGCATTTTTGAAAAATGCTCCGATTGTTGTTTTGGATGAGGCTACATCAGCTCTTGATAATAAGTCAGAAGCAATAGTTCAACAAGCCATAGATAATTTAATGGCAGACAGAACCGTATTTATTATCGCCCATAGACTGTCAACGGTCAGAAACGCCGATAAGATTGTTGTTGTAAATTATGGTGAAATAGTAGAAACTGGTAGTCATGATGAATTAATGGCAAGAGAAGATAGTATCTATCGGTCTTTGTATCGTTCACAATTGAAGTAGGTTAATGAAAAAAGTTAGTTTCATATTTTTACTTTTAATTATCGGCTATAGTATTTTTCACTTTAGCGAAAAATATTTAGGCGTATCGGTACGCCGTTATGGCGCACCGGTAGATTGCCACGTGAATACGGATATAAACAAAGTTATTGAATGCATCAATCTAAATTATATGAAATTTGATGCATATACCAAGGATTGGAGCGAAGGATTATCGGAGCGTTATATCGGAGCCAAACTCAATAAACTCTATAGGGATACCAATATTGAGTTTTCGGCATTTAGTAATATAAAGGCTTGCAGCAACAAGAATAATTGCCAAGTTCATATAAAAAATAACAATTATAGAATAGATTCCTACCAAGATTTAGTGGCCTATATTAGGTTACAATCAGATACTCAAGGCTATACCTATAATCGAAGCAATAGTTTTTGGAATAATATTCCGGCCAGTAAATTATGGCGTTTTAGCAGAAGCTATAAATTTCCATATCATGATATAATAATCAGCCAAAAAGATGGTAAATATATCTTTTATGTATTGAGTATGGAAGCGGTTCCGCTTAAAGGAAATTATGATTTATTAATAGGAAGTCTCACGGCATTTTGCTCGGCAGATAAATTTAGCTCATCAAAAAAATACATTTGTGGGGGATATCGTTTTTATTTTTATGATGAGATAAATGATGATATAAAAAATTTCTCATTGAGTTTAGATAGAAGAGAAAATCCTGCTTCTGCACTAATAAAATATGGTAACTCCTCCTATAAGATTGATTTAAATGATTAATATCAAAAATGTAACGTTCCGTCTTGGAGAAAGAATACTTTTAGACCAAGCCACCGTTCAAATATCCGATGGTTGGAAAGTAGGAATTGTCGGCCCCAATGGTTGTGGTAAATCCACCTTGTTTAAGATATTCAAACAAGAAGTAGAAACTCAAGATGGCAGTATAGATTTTTCAACCGAACAAAAGTTTGTGTTTGTCGAGCAAGAGTTTCATGAAGAAGATTTATCTAAAAATATATTGGATTATGTTTTAAGCCAAGATAAGGAGAGAAGTTCTCTGTTAACTCAATTAGAAACCGCACCAAACGAAGAGTTAGATTTTATACATGAAAGATTGCGACTAATAGGAGCTGACACAGCTCCTTATCGGGCAGCAGAAATTTTGAGCGGTCTGGGTTTTTCACAAGATGATTTACCAAGAACGGTTAAAGAATTTTCTGGTGGTTGGCAAATGCGCCTTTCCTTGGCCGCGGCCTTATTTCGTCCATCGGATGTAATGTTGTTGGATGAACCGACCAATCACTTGGATTTGGAGGCATCACTGTGGTTGGAACAGCACCTTCAACGCTATAAGGGGACTTTGCTGATAATCAGTCATGATAAAAATTTATTAAATAACTTATGTAACCACATTGTCCATTTTGACCACGGAAAGCTGGTTTTATATTCAGGAAATTATGATACCTTTCGCCGTACTAGAAGTTTGCAACAAGAGGTTTTAGCCAAGCAAGCCGCAAAAATTGCCGAGAAAAGGCGCCACTTGCAGTCTTACGTTGATAGATTTCGATATAAAGCGAGCAAGGCCAAACAGGCGCAAAGCCGCATGAAGATGATTGAAAAATTAGAAGACATAGCTTTGTTGGAAGATGATGCCCAAAGCGTGTTTAAATTTCCGCAACCCCAAGCTTTAGCATCGCCTTTCTTGAGTATTGAGGATGGGGTAGCCGGCTATGGGGATAAAGTTGTACTCAAACGACTGAATTTGCAAATCTCACAAGATGATAAGATAGCCTTGCTGGGCGCCAATGGAAATGGTAAATCGACTTTGGCAAAAGTAATTTCAGGACGTTTGGAGCTATTAAATGGTCAAAGAAAGGCTTCTCAAAAATTAAAGATAGGCTACTTTGCGCAACATCAGACGGAAGAATTGCCGATGGATTTGACCGCCTATGAATACATGAGTTCTTTTATGCCCTCAAAAACAGAAACCGAAATCAGGTCTCACTTGGCCGGATTCGGATTAGATAAGGAAAAAGCGTTAACACAAATCTCGCGCTTGTCGGGAGGGGAAAAAGCGCGTTTGCTGTTTGCCGCCATGACTTATGATGCTCCTCAGCTTTTAATCTTGGATGAACCGACCAACCACCTGGATATTCAGGGTAGGGAAGCTCTGGTAAAAGCTTTGAACGAATATGATGGAGCCGTCATACTCATCACGCATGATTTATATTTTTTGGAATTAACGGCAGATAATTTATGGCTAGTTGAAAAGCAAACTTGTAAACCTTATGCAGGCGATTTGGAAGATTATCGTCAATATCTGCTGTCCATAAAGGATAAAGAAAAATCCGTTGCATCGAGTAAAGCAATAAAAGAAACAGAAAAATCAAAAGCTAATAATTGGCAGGAAAAGAAAAATTTGCAGTCTCAAATTCGTCGTTTAGAGAAAGAATTGGCACAATTATCAGAGCAAAAGAAGCAAGTAGAGGCACGTTTTCTGCAAGAATTAAGTGTAGATGAATTGATAAATAATCAAAAAGAACTCTCTGAAATAGAGAAAAAACAGCAAGATATTGAAAATCAATGGATATTTGTTTCAGAACAACTAGAAACACTAAAAGATTGAAGCAACTTTTGATAGAAAAAGTATAAAAAGCCACAATTTTATTAATAAGCCATAAAATATACTTGCAATCAAAAACAGGTTACATTATTATTTCGGGTATGTAAAAGTTCAACTTTTACATAAAATGCAATTAGGGGCTTTGAACGGCTCTTGTAAAGCAAAATCGGGATATTAATACAGATTATTCTATAAGGTAATCTGTAACATTTGTAACTCTTAGTTTTTAAAGAGTATATTCTCATATCTTCTTTACATGAGTGTTTAAAACTTCGCCACCCAATGGGTGGTTTTAGTGTATAAACAGACATAATATGGAATGTTGCTATGTGTCAAAAAACTGAGAGACTGATACAAACCGCATTTGTGTTATATGTTGCATCCTTTCACGCACATAATTTTCCATATTAGAGAGTAAAAGGAGCAATAATGACAAAATATTATATCGTCAGCGGTGGATTTGATCCAATTCACGAAGGTCATATAGAGATGATAAAGGCTTCGGCCGCCAAGAGTGATGGAGTGATTCTTCTTCTTAATTCCGATGAATGGTTATGCCGTAAAAAAGGCAAAAATTTTATGAATTACAACACCCGCAGAGTAATATGTGAAAATCTCAAAGGTGTAGTAGATGTTTTGTCTTTTGATGATACGGATAACTCAGCAAGTGATGGTATCAAAAGAGCCAGAGCCAAATATTCAGATTGTGAATTGGTATTTGCCAATGGCGGAGATAGAACCAAAGACAATATTCCAGAATCTCCTATTTGTAAGGCATTGAACGTAGCTTTGGAATTTGGTGTCGGCGGAGAAAATAAAGCCAACTCCTCTTCCTGGATTTTAGCCAATTGGAAAAAAGAGAATTAGTATGACAAATTCGCCAACCGTTAGTGTAATAACGGCAAGTTTCAATCTTTTAAAGAATAAGCGTCAGGAGCAAATGCAAAAATGTTTAGAAAGCATACATGCTCAGGCGGGTTGTGGTGTGGAACACCTAGTAATAGATGGAGGCTCCACCGATGGCACTTTAGAATTTTTAAGGCCTTATGAAGCAAATGGTTGGATAAAACTTTATTCTGAACCGGATAAAGGAATTTATGATGCCTTTAATAAAGGTGTAAAAAAAGCGACAGGCAAATATGTATGCTTTATAAATTCAGATGATTATTTGCAAAACTCTCAAGGTTTAGCAACAGCATTATCTTATTTGCAGCAAACAAATGCAGATTTTTCCTATTCTCCAGTAGGTTATGAGCAAAATGGTAAAATAGTACTTACTGACGAGGCTACTCTTAGTATGTGTAACGCATTTTATTACATGCCAGGAAGCCATCAAGGAATGGTATTCAAAAAAGATTTGTTTTCTAAAATAGGATATCATAGCTTAGATTTTCTGATTTGTGCTGATTATGACTTTGTTTTAAGGGCTTTATTGCAAAAGGCCACTTTTGTAAAAGTTCCACTAATGTATGCTGTATTTAGTTTGGACGGCCTAACTGGTAATAATCCTACCAAAATAAATAATGAAAGTATCACAATTAAAGCAAATAATTATAGTGTGAGTTTTGAGCAAGCAGAGCAGATTCACCTGTTTCACTATATTCCGTGGAAATTGTTTTTCCTTTTATTACAAAAGACATCTATCAAGAATAAATTCCCATACATTTGGTTAAATTTCAAAAATATGCCGCTGTGGAAACAGCTTAAACAACTCCGTTATTGGTTTTTGATAATCAGAACCCGCAAAGGACGGAGAGCTTTCAGACTATTAGGAATTAATTTCATTAACGAGGAAAAGAAATGAAAAAAGCACTTATCACCGGTATCACCGGACAAGACGGCTCATATTTGGCTGAATTATTGTTGGAGAAAGGCTATGAAGTTCATGGCTTAAAACGTCGTTCATCATTGTTCAACACCGGTAGAATAGATCATTTAGCCGGTAAAGTTATTTTACATGACGGTGATTTGACCGATAGCTCAAATTTGATTCGCTTGATGAAAGAGATAGCTCCGGATGAAGTATATAACTTGGCTGCGCAATCACATGTAAAAGTCTCTTGGGATTGTCCGGAATATACGGCCGATAGTGATGCTTTGGGTACATTGCGTTTGTTGGAGGCGATTCGCATTTGTGGTCTAGAGAAAAAGACCAAGTTTTACCAAGCTTCAACATCAGAATTATTTGGTTTAATCCAAGAACCCATTCAAAAGGAGACCACTCCGTTTTATCCTCGTTCGCCATATGCCGTCGCCAAGCTTTATGCTTATTGGATTTGCGTCAACTATCGTGAGAGCTTTGGTATTTTTGCCGCCAACGGTATTTTGTTTAACCATGAGAGCCCAAGACGAGGCGAAACCTTTGTTACTCGCAAAATCACCATGGCAGCTTGCCGTATCGCTTTGGGAATGCAAGAAAGATTGCAACTTGGTAATTTGAGTGCCAAACGTGACTGGGGCCACGCCAAAGACTACGTTGAAGGCATGTGGCGCATTCTGCAACAAGACAAGCCGGAAGATTTTGTTTTGGCAACGGGTACCACAACATCTATTCGTGATTTCTGCACCATGACCTTTAAGGAATTGGGGATTGATATTGAATGGCAAGGTGAGGGAGTAAACGAAAAAGGTATTGATAAGAAAACCGGTAAAGTCCTGGTTGAAGTTAATCCTAAATTCTTCCGTCCAGCAGAAGTTGAGTTGCTCTTGGGCGATTCCACCAAAGCCAGAACCAAATTAGGCTGGAAGCCAAACTATGACCTCGCTGCCTTAGTCAAAGAAATGGTGGCTGAAGACTATAAGTTAGCCCAAAAAGAAAAGTTATTAAACGATAACGGTTATGAAACTCTGACCCCGCGCGAGGCCTAAGATGAATACTGAAATGATTGAGTTTATAAAACCTGATTTCAGCTTTCAAGATGAAAGAGGGGCTTTGGTTCAACTCTGCCGTGAAGGTTGGAAGCAGATAAATGTTACTTCCACCAAAGCCGGAGTTTTCAGAGGAGGACATTATCATAAAAACAATCAAGAAGCTTTCTACATAATTGAAGGTGAGATAGAAATTAATCTGACAAAAGACGGCAAGCAAGAAAATGTGACTGTCACAAGTGGTGATTTTTTCATTTTGAAACCTTATGCCGTTCATTCATTTAATTTCAAAAAAGACACTGTTATGGTCGCCCTCTATGACAAAGGCGTTGAGGAGGCCAACGGTCAAAAAGATATTTACGCAGCATAAAGGAGCGCACAATGTATCTGATAGTCGGAGCAAAAGGTTTTTTAGGAAGCTATCTCATAAAAAATATCTTATCCATGACCAATGATGAGGTTGTGGCAGCGGATGTGAATTATGTTGAAACAGAAAAACATCCAAGATTAACCTGGAAAAGTTGTGACATAACTGATGAGAAAGACGTTATGGCATTGAAAGAATATGTAAAAGATAAGCAAAATCTAAAAGTAATCTATCTTCCGGTATTCTTTAATGTTAATAAAAATCCAGAGAATGACAAAATAGCATGGAATGTTAACGTATTAAGTTTTGCTCGATTCTTAGATGTTTTTGATGACGTTTCAGTTTTTTACGGCGTTTCCACGGACATGCTTTATAAAGAAGATAGAGATATCCCTTATACCGAGCATGATGAAATTACTCCGATGAATGACTATGCTCGCCACAAAGCGATAGAAGAACGCATGCTCGAAGCAAAAGGCTATAATGTCGTTCGTCTTCCGGTTATGATGGGGGCAAGTTTATCGGCAGTAAAAAAACACTTTTATGATGATATTGTTTCAAATCTTCAAGCCGGAAAATCAATGGAATTCTTTACGGATTCATGGCGTTCAATGATAGATTTTGATACGGTTTCTCAAACCTTGGTTCGTTTAATTGAAACACCTGCTGCACACCAATATCCGATAGTGAATATAGCAGGGGACGAAGCTCTTTCCAAATACGACTTTGCGCTTCGCTTGGCTGAAAAATATAGTCTTGATAAAAATTTGGTCGTCCCGATTTCAATGGATAATGATACCAAAATTTGGACAGAGAAACGCCCTAAAAAAATATTATTGGACAATAAATTGGTTAAACAAATATTACAACTCAATGAGCTTAAGATAAAGATATAAAGAGATAGGAGCAGTTATGATTTCACCCAAAGTTACAGTTATTACAGTATGCTACAATATTATAAAAAATAACCGAAAAGATTTTTTAATTCAAAATTTTGAATCTGTACACAATCAAACCTACAAAAATATAGAGCATTTACTCATAGATGGCGCATCTAATGATGGAACGTTAGACATGTTAAAAGAGTATGAAGAAAAAGGATGGATAAAGTATTATTCAGAGCCTGATGAAGGAATTTTTGATGCTATGAATAAGGGGCATAAAAGGGCTCAGGGAGAATATGTTTTAGTTCTCAATTCAGATGATTGGTATGCATCAGAGGATGTAATTGAAAATATGGTACAAGCAATTACAGAAAATAACGCAGACTATGTTTATGGAGATCAGGAATGTTGGGGTGTAGACGGTTCTCATGCGACAGGTAAGTCTGAACCGCAAATCTTTTGGCGTTATATGCCCTTTAATCACCCGACTATTATGATTAAAAATTCTGTAGTTAAAAAATTGGGATATTATCGAACAGATTTTGATACAGTGGAAGATTATCGTTTTGTTATAGATTTGATATTAAAAGATTTTAAAGGAGTATATGTCGATAAAACAATTGTGAATTTCCGATTGGGTGGCGCATCATATGACCAAAAAACACTTACATCTTTTTATGATTTTCACTATAGAAGACTAGCAAAATTGTATATGTGGTTTTATAGTAAATTTGATGAAAGATTAGATGAAGAAAGAATTATACAAAATTATATGTGGGATATTGGTGGTAAATTTGACGAAGTATTTTTTATTAAATTAATGAGGTATATGATTTCATTAAAGCTTAAAAATTTTAATTATGAGCAATTTTTTCAGGATGTAACAAATTTTAAAAATAGCCTGATTAATGACACAAGGCATGAAGAAGTAAAAATTGACGAAAATAAAGTGCAAATACCAAAATGTTTTACTCAAAGATATAAATTTTTGGGAATTCCCATCCTTAAAATTAAAACAGATAAAAAGGGAAGAAAATATTTTAAGATATTTAATTGTATTCCATTCCTAAGTATAAAAATAAAATAAAACGCAAAGGTAACAACGGGGAAGAATAATGAACGAAAATATACCTGTATTTATGGTAACCAATTGGGATATGGTTGGTTATACAGCCACGACAATGGTGAGTATCCTCAATAATACTAAAAGAAATATAGACTTTTATATTATGGATTGTGGCCTTTCAGATTTTGACCAAAAACAACTTTCTACCTTGAAAGATAAGTTTGCAAACTTAAAATCAATTTCTTTCTCAAAAGTTGACATGAAACGTTTTGAAGGACTAAACGTTTGGTATTATGGAATGTTAGACGCTTGGGCTATGTTGCTCTTTCCCGAAGCATTCCCAAAAGTCAAGAAAGTTATTCATGTTGAAAGTGATACCCTTGTTGTTGATGATATTGCCAAATTATATAATGAAGATTTGGAAAGCTATGCAATTGGCGGATGTCCAGAAATAGCTTTTGGTTCGTTATCTGAATTATTCCCATCCAAAGAACATATTTATTTCAATTTGGGAATGTTGTTAATTGATTGCGATAAATGGCGGAAAGATAACACAACAGAGAAATGCTTAGAACTTGGAAAAAAATATGGTAAACAATTTAATTGCCTCCATCAGGATGCATTAAATATGCTATATTATAACAACAATTATAAGCAACTTCCCAATAGATATAATCTAGGAGAAAGAGAAAACGTAGTAAAAAATATTCATCCCGAATTATCTGAAGAATATTTTGCTAAAGAATGGCAGCATCCTGTTATCATTCACTTTTCGCCCAATAAACCATGGCGTACCCAACATTCTTTTTATGACGAAAAAAGAATTGTAAAATACTTTAATGAATGGTGGTTCTATGCTTCTCAAACCCCATATATTGAAGGATTAAAAAATGCCTTTATAGCCCAAAGAATAGAAGATGGATTTAAGGGTCTAAAAACGGGGATAGATAACTATGGGTGTAGCATGTTAGATACCTTACCCAAAGATCATGGTTGTGCCAATATTATGGGAGAAAATGTTGTTATTGGGCAATCAAACGGAATGAATGCTGTGGTAGAAAATCAATCTTCTAAAAACATATCAGCACTAAACCCAACCACGCAAAAATATAGCTTTATGGGAATCCCTTTTCTGAAAATAAAAACAAATAAAAAGGGAACTACAAGTTATAAATTATTGGGAACTTTGCCTATTCTTACCATAAAGCGTAAAAACAATGGTAGTAAAAAATATAAGTTCTTGTCTCTATTTCCTATATTAACCAAAAAAATAAAATAGTCGAGAAATCTAATGTTAGAAGAAAAAGTAACGATAATTACAGTCGTCTATAATTTGGTAAAATCTGGACGCGTTAAATATTTTGAACAGATGGTACAGTCCGTTCAAAGTCAAACTTACAAAAATATAGAACATATAGTACTAGATGGCAAATCAACAGATGGCACACTAGAGCTATTGGATAAATATCAAAAAAAAGGCTATATTAAGTATTATAGCGAAAAAGATGGGGGACCTTATGACGCTATGAATAAGGGCATCCAAAAAGCAGATAGTGATTATATAATTATATTGCATAGTGATGATTATTTATATGATAAAAATGCAATATATCTCCAAATGAAATATTTAACAAAAGAGAAAGTTGATTATGTCTTTGGAAATACCTTGTTCATTGATGAAAAAAATAAGGAGATAGATGTTAAATCACTTCCCAGCATTTATGACGAAAATTTTAAATTTCAAAAAGCAGATAATATGCACTGTTTTTGGATGGATATTCCGTTCAATCATGAAGGTGCAATATTTAAAAAGAGTATTTTTAACAAAGTAACATTTGGGGATATAAAAAAGTACGGTCCAAGTGCAGATTTTAAATTTGAAATAGACTTAATTTTAAATGATTTTAAATATTTATACATCCCTTATAATTTTTTATGTTTTCGGTTAGGCGGAGTTTCTTCTAAAGAGAATAAAGAATTTTATAATATATTAGAGTATTTTTATAGAAAATTTTATCCTTTGGAAGTGAAAAAAGAAGAATATAATATATTAAGACAAAATCCAACACCTCTGTTTGTATATGCCTTAAAAAATTATTTAATATCTCTAGATTTAAAAAATTTTGATTATAAAAAATGCTTTGATTTTTTTGATTTGATACTGGAAAAGCAAAATCAGAGGAAAGCTATAGATGTGTTGCGTGAAATGAAAGTAACGAGTAACCAACTTACAGCAAAGCTATTTTCTTTTCTTCCTTTGTTCAAAATCAAAAATAAAAATAACACAAAACATTATAATTTATTTAACTTTTTGCCTTTGCTCAAAGTAAAAACCAAAGCAAACGGAAGCAAATCATATAAATTATTTAATTTTTTACCAATCATGAAAATTAAGAAAAAGTAAGGAAACGACAATGACGTATGATTATCTGATTTTAGGAGCTGGTATTACAGGCTTAACCTTGCTCAAAAAAATGCGCCAAAAAGGCATAACCAATATTTTGGCCTTAGAGGCTGAAAAAGAAGCTGGTGGTTTGTGCCGCACATTTTATGTCGACGGGCATGCTATGGATATTGGGGGCCACTTCTTCCAAACCAAATATCCGGATGTTGAGGAATTTGTCTTTTCTTCTTTCCCAAAAGAGAAAATGTATAAAATTGACCCACGTATCTCTAAAATCAGTATTGAAGGAATGGATGTTGATTATCCTTTGGAATCAAATTTATGGCAGCTGCCGGTTGAAAAACAAATCAAATATTTGATTTCGGTAATTCGTAATGGTGAAGCTCTGGGCAAACCGGAACCGAAAAATTATGAAGAATGGATTAGATGGAAATTAGGTGATATGATTTGTGATAATTACCTATTGCCATATAATACCAAATTATGGGGCGTAACGCCAGATGAACTCGATGTTGATTGGATTTATAAAATTCCTCGGGTAGAAGTCGAAGAAGTTTTGCGCTATTCTTTAGAGCGCCAACAAGATGTCGAAAAATATCCGTGTCACAATCGTCCGTATTATCCTTTGTCAGGTGGTTATGGCCGCGTCATGGAAGCCATTGCTAAAGATGAGTTGCCAAATATTAAATTTAATACCAAAGTAACCAAATTACGTTTTGATGAAAGTGAGCAAGTTTGGATTGTTAATGAAGAATTTAAAGCCAAAAACATCATCAATACCACACCTTGGCCGGATTTGTATGAAGCTATGGGTAAGCCTGAAGCTATTCGTGAACACATCAATAAAATCAAATATAATAAAGTTGTTGTTTCATTATTTGAAACAGACGATAACCCGACGAATTATCATTGGCGCTATCGTCCTGAAATGGATCAACAACATCACCGTGAGCTCTATATCAGCAACTTTGTCAAAGACAGCAAGAACTATGGCGTATTTACGGAAACCAATGCCAATCGTTTTGATGCTGATAAGTTGACATTTAAGGGCCGCAATTTGTTTAACTATACCACGCCGGCCGCATATCCGATACCTCTTGTCGGCCGCACCAAAGCAATCACGGCAATTTTGGATTACTTTAAGCCCAAACATTTGTATGGTATTGGTCGTTGGGGTGAACACCAACATCACAATCATGATGTATGCATGAAACACGCAATTGATTTTGTGGCTAACTTATAATTAAATAGCACTCTCTAGATATGAACACACTAGAGAGTGCTTCATTTTTCAAAAAAAGGAACATTGGATGACGATATATGTATTTGATATGGATGGGACATTAACCCCGCCACGCAAACCGATGGAAGCAGATTTTGCAACTCGTTTTTCTTCTTGGTTGGCTGAAAACACAGCCTTTATTGCCACAGGCTCAGACATATCTAAGGTAAAAGAGCAAGTATCAGAGCCGATTCTTGATAAATTTTCCGGCGTGTATTGCGCTATGGGTAATGACCTTTGGCATCAAGGAGCTTTTCTTTATCATAAGGATTTTACTCCGGAACCGGAACTTTTAGCCGATTTGGAAATGTTGCGCCAAAATAGCCAATATCCTTATACTTTTTATCCAAACTATATTGAAAAACGGACCGGAATGTTAAATTTTAGCATTTTGGGACGCGATTGCCCTTACGAGGAGCGTGAGAGATACAATCAATGGGATAGTCAAAATCAGGAGAGACTAAAAGTCAGTCAGTATTTGAGCTCTCGCTATCCGCAATATGATTTTGTGTTAGGTGGATCGATTTCTATCGATATTGTTAAAAAAGGCTGTGGTAAAGGGCAAATTGCCGAGCATCTTCGCCAAAGCTATCCGCAAGAAACCATCATGTTCTTTGGCGATAAGATCTTTAAGGGTGGAAATGACTACGAATTAGCCCAAGCCTTGCGCCAATTAAGCAATACGGTTGTTGTTCAGGTGGATGGTCCGGAACACGTCTGGTCGATTTTATCAAACAAAGTAGCTCAAGCTGCATAATATATCAAAAAAAAACTCCCGATTCGAAAGAATTGGGAGTTTTTTTATTAAAAAGACGATAAATTATAAAAACTTATCCAAACTCTGAATATGTCTAACCGGAACTTTATATTCTCTGGCGACATCATCATCTTCAATTTCAACAATCAGCAACTCATCAACTGATTTGAGAGGAGATCTGGCTTTTTCATTAATATTGTCCAGCATAATAGCGCTTTCTCTGCTACGATATAAAAGGGCACTTGAACCGCCGTCATAAACAAAACGTGGGTTTTCAGGACCTCCTTGATGATATTTGATAATAATCAAAATTTCACCTGCAGCATTCTGCAAGATATCATATCTGCCTTCTTGTTCAGAGTTGTTCTTGTTTGCCATAATAAGTTTCCTTATAAAATGAACCATCAAAATTTAAAAGCACGATAGCATATAATTATTAACAAATATACTACAAAATAAATTTTTTGCAAAAAAATGATTTTTTGTGTTGACTAAGTATCATTTATCTTTTATATATCACCTCGTTGTTGATAACAAATTATTGGGTGCGTAGCTCAGTCGGTAGAGCATTTGACTTTTAATCAAAGGGTCTCGGGTTCGAATCCCGACGCGCTCACCAATAGAAACCCTAGCCAGTTGGCTAGGGTTTTTTGTGTACTAATTTAAGATTCGAACCCGAGACAGAGGGTTCGGATTCAAGCAAGAGGCAGACATTGTCTGCCGGTGAGGGCTTTAGCCCGAGCGCGCGCAGAAGAACGAGCAACGCTTTAGCGTTGTTGAGGACAATCCCGACGCGCTCACCAATAGAAACCCTAGCCAACTGGCTAGGGTTTTTTGTGTACTAATTTAAGATTCGCCGACGAGAAAGGGGGGGGAATATCTCCATATTTTTATCCGAGTCGCAATCAAAGCAAAATCTCAAACAAAATTTCGATTCGCATTGCTCAAAT
This sequence comes from uncultured Pseudomonadota bacterium, assembly GCA_949286215.1. Classification (GTDB taxonomy): domain Bacteria; phylum Pseudomonadota; class Alphaproteobacteria; order RF32; family CAG-239; genus Scatocola. The sequence continues at coordinate 28,323 of CASDYX010000007.1, read as the reverse complement.
GATATGTTGTTAAAATCACCATAATTCTTGCAATTCTCATTAAGAAAATTTACTTATGTCACATAAGCCTAATTATTAAAAAATAATTGTATGAAAGATGTGATTCTAACACAAACGGCAATAAAATATATTGTCGAACACAGACAAGGCACGCGAGATGAACTGATAGAACAAATCGGAGACGAACTATATAGTGAATTTTGTGAAGCAGGAATAATTTCTCGTGACGCCTATTGGAAATTGTTACGGCTTTCTAAAGCAAATTATGAGACGTACTTTGGAATGCCTGAAAGCTAATCAATAAGATTAGTTCCTAAAGAAAAATCCCCGACACCAAAACTCGGGGATTTTCCGTCAGATAAGCCAAGAAAGCGCTTGACTCAAAAGAAAGGATAAGTCTAAATAAAACCAAGATTAAATTTTGAGAAAAGCAATGACTACCGCTAAAAACTTGTATTTAACCAAAATCCAGCTCAAAGCCGAGTTGGAGAGGTGTTTAAATTGCCCAACCAAACCTTGTATGAACGCTTGTCCGGTTAACTGTAGCCCTCAGGAGTTTATTTCTCATGCCAAAAAAGGAGAATATGACGAGGCTGTCAAGACCATTACCCGTAATAACCCCATGGGGCAAACATGTGGACTGATTTGTCCTGACAAATTTTGCATGAAGGCTTGCACGCGGAGCCATATTGACTTTTCTGTTAATATTCCTAAGGTTCAAGCCACCATATTAGAAAATTTTAGAAAGACGACTGAAGACTATCAAAACACGCACGCCAACGGGCATAAAATTGCCATTATCGGTGCCGGACCGGCCGGAATGGCGGCAGCCTCTACCTTGGGCAAACAAGGCTATCAGGTAACTGTCTATGAGGCTTCGGAAGAAATCGGCGGCGCGCTGAATTTAATTCCCGATGAGCGTTTACCCCATGCCGTGATTGAGAAAGATTGGTCTTTTATTTATAATCCCGACTATATCAAGCTCGAGCTAAATGCTAAAGTGGCAAATCCTGAGGAGCTATTGACCCAAGGCTTTGACGGCGTGATTGTCTCTACCGGCGAGCCCAATTGCACGGCCTTAAATATAATCGGTGAAGACAACAGCATTTCTTATATGAAATATTTGCACAATCCCGAAATTTATAAAACAACGGGTAAAGTTGCAATTATCGGCGGAGGAAATGTTGCTGCCGACTGTGCGCTAACGGCTGCGGCCAATGGCTCTGAACATGTTGAAATGTTTGTCCGTCGTCGTTTGTCGGATATGCGTATTTCCAAACACGAATATCTGGAGCTGATTAATCGTCAGGTAAACATTACGGCGCTGACCAGCCCTGAGAGATTTGAAAAGAAAGATGGTAAGATTTCACTCTTTGTCCATAAGAACCATTTTGAAGAAGGAAAACTCCAAGCCTTGCCCAATTCCACTATTGAGCTTCCTGGGTTTGATTTAGTGATTAAAGCTGTCGGAAGTAAGGCCGACCCAAAAATTGATAATCCGCGCATTATCTATGCCGGTGACTGCAAAACCGGAGGTTCCACGATTGTGGAGGCCTTGTCTTCAGGCAAAACGGCGGCTGAATTGATGATGCATGAATTGGCTTGCGCCGCAGAATAAAAGCAATAAAAAAATCCCCTCTAAGAATTAGGTAAGAGGGGATTTTATTTGAGGTCTATTGTATTTTAAGCGTGCAGGCCTGCCTGATAGGCTTCATCCATTGCCGGAGAGGACTGAATATCGCCGATATTCCAAGCTCCCGTACCGTAAATAATGCCTTTTTCTTTTGCATTGTCCAAACAATCCTCAGTAAAGCCGCGAAAAGCCTCTAAAACGCGTTGCATATTTTGCTTGCAGGTATCCGCAGCTGCAATAATGAAATAAAATTCTTTATTGCTGATTTCAGTATATCTCGGCACGCAGCGGTCAATGAATGTTTTCATCTGCCCGTTCATGGAGTAGAAATAAACCGGCGTTGCAAACACAATCACATCAGCCTCAACCATTTTGTTTAAGATTTCTTCCATATCATCTTTTTGCACGCATTTGTGCGTATTGTTGCAAACACCGCACCCATGGCAAAAATTAATATGTTTGTCGTTGAGGTTGATTCTTTCAACTCTGTTTCCGGCCTCAAGAGCACCTTTAATAAATTGGTTGCACAAAGTTTCGGAGTTGCCGTTTTTGCGAAAACTAGCAGAGATAACTAAAATTTGTTTAGACATGTATCATCCTTTCAAATAAGAAGTAATTAGTTGTTGGCAAGAGCAGATACCGCGGCAATACCGTTAAGTGTTCTGGGATAACCGATATAAGGCAACATCTGGGTCAGAACCGCAAATAAGGTTTCTTTGTCATTGCCGATATTGAGATTTCCTTGTGCATGAGCTTTGACCTGAGCATCAGCACCGCCTAAGGCCACCAAGGTTGCAAAAGTCAACAATTCACGAGTCTTGAGCTCCAAACCGGTTCGGGTATAATAGTCACCGAAACAATTTGCCGACAAAAAGTCTTGAATATGTTTGAGGTTTGCGGGAGCATTTTCACGCATGGTTAAAATATTTTGCTCACCAAAAATTTGGCATTGTGCCTGCAATCCTTTGTCAAAACGTGTCTCAGTCGTAACGGTTGCTTGATTAGGCAAGGGAAGATTAATACCCTTTTGAGCCATAATCTGGTTGGCAAGAATTAAAAAGTCAGCAGCCTTTGCCATTCCAACATAAGGAATTGTTTGCGCCACTGCTTCATGGAGTTTAATTGGCGAAATTTGAGCATCTAAGGCCTCATCTAAAACTTGGCGAAAACTCTCTTGTCCTTGCGCGGCCACATTGGCAACGATTAACACCAAATATCTCTCCTCATTTGAGAGTTTGTTTTGCGCTAAAACCTCATTTTTAACAAAGTCTTGCCATACTTGCACAATGTCGGTTTGGTTAAGTTTTGATGTCTGAGCCATTTTATTTCTCCCGATAACAATTCCTAAACTAAGTCCTACCGCCAGTAAGACGAGGGAAAGAATAAGTCCTTTTGCTTTCATTACTTATATTCCTCATCCGTGACCGGCTCCAGCCAAGTTGCCACATTGTTTGGCACGTTGGTCTCAACCGAAATATGTGTAAACCAGCTGTTTGGAGCGGCACCGTGCCAATGCTCAACATCCGGCGCAATCCGAACAACATCACTTTTGTGCAAAATTTGAATTTCTTTGCCTCGTTCTTGGTAACGACCTTCACCACTCAAGACAAGTAAGATTTGTCCGCCACTGTGCTTGTGCCAGTTTGTACGCGCCTTTGGTTCAAAGGTAACATTGCCGATAGGCGCGTTAAAGGTTTTGTCATTAGGGCTAAGCATGGTGAGGTAAGTTTGTCCGGTAAAAAACTTGCCGTAAGGATTGGGCTCACCTTGTTCAAAAACAGTATCAATCGGTGCTTTTTGCATATTCTCCTCCTCTTTGGGTCTAAGGTTAATGAGTGTAATTTCAGATTCTGCACCAAAACGCATTTGCGGTCCCCATTGTCCGGCTCCGTTGGAAACATAAATCAGAGCGCCGTTTTCCAAATGATACAAACCGGATAAGTAAGGATTATAAGCTTTAGTCAGAATATGAAAAGGAAAGATTTGCCCGCCATGTGTATGACCTGAAATTTCCAAATCAAATATCGTCTCATTGTTAAAATCACTTGGCGTGTGTGACATTAAGATTTTGTATTGATTATTGCTCGCAAGTTTGAAAGCCCTTTGGGCGTCAGCTTCTTTTTTGTATGCCTGACCCGAGAATAAATCGGGAATTCCCGCCACATAAACTTCCCCAAGCGAAACGCCGTCATTTTCCAACAACTTGAACCCTTGAGCTTTAAGAGCGGCAATGCTTGCCTGGTAACCGTTATAAAATTCATGATTTCCGGTTACAAAATAAATGCCGCTCGGCGCCTTTAAATCTTTGAGCAAGGCTAAGGTTTTGGCACTGATTTGTGTGTCATCATCAATAATATCACCACCCAATAAAACCACATCGGGGTTAAGTGCATTGGTCTTTTGCACAATTGCTTTGACCTTGTTATCAGCAATCACGCGGTGGATATGAATATCACTTAAATAAGCGATTCTCAGAGGCTTTGAGATTTTATCCGAGACAATGTTGACTTCTCGCACGTCGGGAACTTTTGTGCCGGCATATAGCGCATAAGCAGAGCATAAAAAGGCTGCCAATATCAAACCCAAATTTATTTTTCCGCTATTAAGCCAAGAGGAGGTGGCAGAGTTGATAAACTTGCATCCCAAGAGTGCTAAATCGCGTAATACAACACCGCTGAATAGGATAATGCCCATAATAAAAATAAAATAGAGTAGGTAGCGGTAAAAGGGATAAACTTTCCCTAAAATATGTTCCGCTTGGTAGGAGACGAAGAGAGGAATACACCCCATTATAAGCATAATGACCAACAAAGTAGCTTTGCCCGCCCAAGCAATATCCAGTCCGTAAACCAGCCTAAAAAACAAATATAAAAAGACCAAACTCCCTAAGGCAGAGGTGGTAATAGCGCAAGAAATCATCTTTATCTCCTCTCAAACAAGTTTTCGATTCTGTTACTATCATAATTTTTAGAGTTAACTCTAAGTCAAGAGTTTTTATTGACGCGGGGTAAAAAATCCATTACAGTCAAGAAAACAAAGGAGGAAATTATGGGATATTCAATCGGGCAAGTTGCCAAAAAAACCGGTTTGACGGCACACACACTTAGGTATTATGAAAAAGAGGGCTTGTTACCCTTTGTCAAAAAGAGTGGCTCCGGCTTGAGAGTTTTTTCAGATTCGGATTTGGATTGGCTGGTGTTAATTGAATGCCTTAAAGGCACCGGCATGAGCCTCAAAGACATAAAGCAATATATTGATTGGTATATGGAAGGCGATTCGACCCTCAACCAAAGACTGGAAATGTTTAAGCGTCAAAAGCTAAAATTAGAAGAGCAAATGAGCCAGCTCCAAAAACATATGGAAAAAATCAATTATAAAATTGCTTACTATACGGAAATCATTGCCCACGGCAGTGAAGGCGTTTTTGAGCGCAATCCTGAGTTGGCGGCCGAAAGAAAACGGGTCTATGGCAAATAAATGTTAGAAAATGACATATTTTCAAGGCTTTCCAAGTCTCCGTTTCGTTCACGCTTTAAGCTTTCCCCGAAAGATAAAGCCTATGTCACAACCAAGGGATTGGAAACAATCAAAAAACACGCCGAGGATTTTATCTCTCAAAGATTAGCTCCGGCCGATATTGAAAACGACGGCAAACAAACGCCCATGCGCAATCATCCGGTTTTTGTGGCGCAACACGCAACGGCTTGCTGTTGTCGCGGTTGTCTGGAAAAATGGCACCATATTCCCAAAGGACGGGTCCTAACTCCGGATGAACAAAGCTATATCATAGAAGTGATTATGTGTTGGATTTCCCGCCAAATGAGCTAGATGAGGGAAGCCACCTTAACCCCGACAACCTTTTGCAAATCACTCAACGCCAGCTCCACCTGACAACCGATTTTTCCGCCGCTAAAGATAATGCTCTCAAAGTTTTGAGCGCTTTCATCAATAAATGTCGGAAAAACTTTTTTCATCCCAATCGGGGAGCATCCGCCGTGAATATATCCGGTCAAAGGCAGAAGTTCTTTACTTTTTACCATTTCCACCGACTTTTCTCCGGCGCATTCGGCGGCTTTTTTCAAGTCAAGCTCTTGGGCCACCGGAATCATATATACATAATGTTGCTTAGATTTGCCGACGGTAACCAAAGTCTTAAAGACTTGTGCCGGATTTTGGTTAAGCCTGTCAGCCACTTCCACGCCGCTGAGTGCGGTGGCAGCGTCATAAACATAGTGTTTATAAACAATTTTGTTCTTGTCTAAGATTCGCATTGCATTTGTTTTTGCTTCCATTTTTTATTCCTCTGGTGATTAGTCGGCAATATGGCTTTAAAATCTGTGTTTTTTTGTTATATTACCGAAAGATTAGATTATAAAGAGGTTTTTTATATGCTGATAGAGGTTTTTTTATTTCTGGTAGTGGCAGGAGTTTTGCCCATTGCCATCAAAGGGAAAAGACTTTCATTTGTGTATTTATTGTTGCTGACCATTAGTATGGCATTAATGCTTGGCTATTTTTATCAGAATTGGCAACAAGGCACCAAAGATAATTTCACCTATGATTGGGTTTCATCCCCATACTATCCGATAAAAATACACCTATTTTCCAATTTTACGCATTATGCGCAGATATTTCCGTTTTTCCTCATCAGCGTTGTGATGATAATTTTTAACTGTTTCAGTAAGATTGAAAAACGAAAATTAGAGCAAAACGGATTGATTTGTTTAAATCTCGGAGCACTGATAATGCTCATCTGCGGCGAAAATACCATCCAACTTTTGGTAAGTGCCTGCGTGATAGATGTGTTGGGATTTTATATTATCAATGAGAGTGCAGCGCGCCGCAAATATATCTTTTATAATCTGATGGCCGATATGGGGCTGTTTATGCTGTTTGCCTTAATCTGGGGTTACACGGAATCAATCCGTTTAAGTGATTTGGGTAAATATTTTGAGCAAGGCGAACACCGTGATTTGGTTTGCATTTTATTGTTATTGTGCTTGTTCATCAAATCGGGATTATTTTTGTTTCAAACCCCGTTGCAAAATTGGAATATTCTCAATATGCGCACGATTATGGTGCTGTCATTTTTATCCACGCCGATAAGCGGTTATATTTTATTGTTCAAGACTTTGCCGCTATTGCCGCTGTCCAAATATTCCGAACCGCTGGTATTGTTTTTTGCTTATGCCTCTATGGTTTGGGGGGGAATAGGTGCCATTTTGATAGACAACTTACGCTCCAAGCTTATCTATCTTAATATGATATTATCCGGTTTAATGTATGCTTTGTTGCAAGCAGGTCTCACGCCGGATACACCGATTTTTGCCTCTTTGATATTGGGCGGTTTTTTGCTTTCCTGCAGTTTGCTGTTAGTGACACTTGGCAGTTCAAATGAAATTTACGTTTCATCAATGGGCGGATTTATAGCCAATCTCAAGCTCTCGTTTATGGTAACATTGTTTTGCATGTTGGCCTATATACAAGTTTTATATACCCTCTCTCAAACCTATAATTTTATACCAATGATTGCTTTAGGTTTGATTTCTGTGAGTACGGCTTCAATTTGGTCGCATATATATTTTAGCCCATCCAATGCAGATGAGCGTGTTTTAGCAATGTTAAAAAATCCGTTGTTTGTGTATTGGGGAATTATCTTAATCTTGGCTCTATATGTCCTTTATTTGGAAGGAAAGCCCGATATTGCATCTTATGCCATTTTAAGCGGAATACTCCTTCTTGCAATAAGCGGAATTTTTAATAAGATACTCCCCATATACGAAAATGAGCAAGTTCAAGAAAGTGACTTGTTTTCAGACTTTTATCACTATTTTGTGATTGGTCCGGTTAAGGTTTTGGGACGTGTCTTGTGGCTAACGATAGACTTTTTGGTAATAGAGCGAACCATCATCTATACCTCCCGAAACACGGTTAATTTACTGATAGGATTTTTTCAAAAAATACACACTCAAGCCAAATGGGCTTATCCGTTCTTCCTGATTTTGGGATGTGGAATGATATATGGGTCATATATTTTGGCGGAAGGGAGATAAAAGATGAACACGTCCTTAACTCTATTATCTGCATTAATCGCCGTTCCGTTGATAGGTTTTTTGTTTACCTTATTGGCCAAAGATGATGAAACCACCAAAGGGCGCAATGTTTTTAGCGTAACCATTCTAACATTGGTTTCAAATTTGTTTTTATTGTGGCGGATTGCCCTGAATTTAGACATAGATAAGAGAGGTCTTCAGCTTTCCGAAACCTACAATTGGCTTGATTATCCCAAAATTGATTTGGTTTTTGGAATAGATATGTTTTCGCTTTTAATCATAGCAGCGATTCATATTTCTTTGATAATCAGTCTGGCAGGTATTCGCCATCGTGACCGAGCAAAAAAATCGCTTTATGCATTATGCTTGTTGTTTTTAGCCATGATAAACGGTTTATTTATTTCGGCTGATATTTACTCATTTTACATCTTTTTTGAGGCGATGCTTTTGCCATTGTTTTTGCTGATAGGCATTTTCGGTGACATCAAGCGCCAAGTTATTGTGTCGCGCTTTTTCATCTATAACTTTTTAGGTGCAATTTTTTTGTTTATTGCCACGGCTGTATTGTATAATCACGAAGGGCATAGTATTTCGCTTTTCTCTGTCAGCAAACTTGATTTAAGTCCAAAATTGGAGCTATGCGTTTGGGGAGCAATCTTTGTCTCTTTCTTATCTCGTATTCCGATATGGCCGTTCCACTATTGGATATCATCTATTAACTCGGCGGTTCGTAGTCCTTTGGTATTTAACGTGGTCAATCTGATACCTTTAACCGGAGTTTACGGTTTTATCCGCTATTGCCCCGAAGCTGCTCCCGACAATGTCAGCTATTATTTCTATATTTTGGAAATCATCGCCATCATTAGTATGCTGTTTATTTCTCTCATCGGGCTGATTAATAAGGATGTGCAGTATAAAATTTTCTCATTTATGACGATTTACTATATTATGTATATGTTGGGTGCTTTGCTGCCGATTGATAAGATTTTGATAAATATCGGCTTTTCCTTGTTTGCTTTTATCATCATCACCGCCACGCTTGAGATGTTGACCGCCTATTTGGAAGATGAGCAAGAAGATAAATCAATAGGTGCTCATGGTATATTATGCCGAGTACCTAAACTCTCATTTATTTACTCATTTTTGGTTTTGGCTGCGGTGGGAATGCCTGTATCCTCTCTGTTTTTGAATAATTTTGTGATTTTGTCGCATTTATTCAGCTACAACATTCGCTTAGGCATTTTAATAATGTTTGCACTGTTGTTGGTTGCGGGCACACTTATTCAGGAGTTATACATCTTCAAAGACAACTCCAAAATCTCAGATGATACGGTTTGCATTATGGATATTTCCACCAAAATGTTCAGCTGGCTTATCTTTTTATCAGGGTTACTGATAGTCACGTTTATTAATCCGTTATGGTTTATAGGAGGATAAGATGAAAACTTATTACATCAGTCTCTTGCCCGAAATAACGTTATTATTAGGAAGCCTGATAATGATGCTGACAGAGCGTTTTCGGAGCGCATCCACCCCAAAAACCAATTTCACCATTGCCAAAGTTTCCATATTTTTGAGCATGGTGCTAAGTATTATTTTTTACAATCAAAGTTTTTGGCCGGAATATTTTAAAAATACGCCCTATACCACAGCCTCAAAGGTTTTTATAGATATTTTGGCATTGGTTTCATTTTATTTGGGTTGCAAATGGTTTTTAAGCAAAAATCGTTCCAGCCTGAGTTTTTATATTTCAGGCACAATCTCAGTCCTTCTGTTATCTTTAAGCATCTCGGCGCAAAATTTATTGGTTATGCTCGGGTGTTTGGATATCGCCTTCTTACTCAATATTGTTTTTATCAAACTCCATCCAGATGCAGAAGAAGTTTCCCCAATCTTGCATAGATATATTGTGGGCTTTGTCATAATGAATATTTTTTGCATTGTGGGCTTATACTTAATGCACTCCAACGGCATATCGTTTGACTTTGCCGCCGCCAAAAAAGCCTATAAACAGATTACGCACCCTAGTTTTAGAGAATATTTATCGGTTGTTCTCATTATCATCACATTGTTTTATATGTTGGGTGTTGCACCGTTTCATTTTTGGTTTGCCAACGTTCAATCGGTATCAATTTTACCGGTCAGTATGTTTTTGAGTTTTATTCCGCCATTGGCATATATCTCAATTTTGATAAATGTTTTGTACAATGTTTTTTACCCGCTTTTTGATACGTTGCATGTCTTTATCATAGGATGCGGTATTTTATCCGTCATATTAGGAGCCATTGGCGTCAATGGGGAAAGCAACCTCAAAAAAATGTTTTCTTATGTTTCGCTTTATAATGTGGGCGCCGTATTACTGTGCTTTGCAGATTTTAATGCCAAGGGAATTTTCACTGGCTTTGTGTGCCTAATTGTTTATATCTTAGCCCTATTGGGGGTATATACGGTATTTTATGCCTTTAAGCGCAAAGGAGAATATTTAACGGACATCACCAGCTTATCCGGTGTCTCCAACATTGTTCCTTATGCTTCGGCATCATTCTTAATTTTTATGGTGTCTTTATTGGGAACGCCGCCGATGTTAGGCTTTTTAGGCAAACTTTCCATAATTAATTACTTGATTGTTCAAGGAAGTTATGCTTTTATAAGCATATTACTGATGGCAACGCTCCTTATGGCTTATGCTTTTTTGAATATTATCAAAACCATATATTTTGATAAAAGCGAGAGTGGTTTTGACCGGGTTGATAAAGGTGTATATATCTGCCTGACCATCAATCTGTTTTTGGTCTTAATTTCTGTTTTGAACCCGAGATATCTCTTGCATGATGCGGAGCCGTTACTAACAACCGTCTTATAAGGAAAAAACATGGAATATATCGGCGAATGGATGTTGCACGATATGGAAGAAGTAGGCAGCACCAATGACGAAGTAAAAAAATTAAGTGCCAACATTACCGGCGAAAAGGTCATCATTTCGGCCCAAAGACAAATAAGCGGTCGCGGCAGAAGAGGGCACAGCTGGATAGGTCTGGATGGCAACTTATTTTTTTCGCAAGGTCTTGAATGTGAATTAAAGAACATTGGTGCCATGGTCTTTATTTCTACACTAAGCCTTTGGCGCACGATACAAGATTTAAATCCCGTATTAAAAGTGGAACTCAAATGGCCCAATGATATTTTGGTCAATGATAAAAAAGTTTCAGGCATGTTGCTGGAAAAAGGTGCGGGAGATTATTTGATAATTGGAATTGGGGTTAATTTGAAAATAGCACCGAAGTTGGTGAATATGCCGTATCCTTGCACCAGTTTGGCAGATGAAGGAATAGAGATTGAAAGACTTGAATTTTTAAAAAATTACCTTGAAAATTTCAATTCGTATTATGAAACATGGCAACTCCAAGGTTTTGAACCAATAAGAACGGAATGGCTCTCGCACGCCAAAGGTTTACATGAAGAGATTATTGTTCATTTAGATAATGAGGACCTTGTCGGCATATTTGAAGGCGTAGATGAGCATGGCTCTTTATTGCTCAATCAGGGAGCAGATATCAAAAAGATATATGCGGGTGATGTGTTTTATCCCCAAAGGAAGCAAGTAATCAATGAGTGAAGAAATATTAAATCAAACAGAAGAACAAACACAAGTGCCGGATAATGCAGAATTACCGCCTTTTTTGCAAAAGGAAGGATTTTATTTTATAGCCCTGGGCGGAGCCGAAAAAGTCGGCATGAATATGTATGCCTATATTTGCGAGGGCAAAATCATTGTCGTTGATGCCGGATATGACTTTTTAAATGATGATTTCCCCGGTATGGAATTAGGACTGGCAGATCCAAGTTGGCTTGAAAATTATAAAGATTGTATTGAAGCAATGTTTATCACCCACTCACATGAGGATCACTTTGGGGCAATTGCTCATATCTGGCCAAAATTAAGATGCCCGGTCTATGCAACGGATTTCACCATTGGGCATATTGTGCCGCGCCTAAGAGAGTTTAAGTTAGACGGTGAGGTCGAACTCATTTCGGTAAATGAGAACCCGATAGTAAAGTTAGCAAATTTTGAGGTTGAATATGTGCCGGTTGTTCACTCTTTGCCCGAAAATTCGGCGCTGAGAATAAAAACCAAATATGGCACGATTTTTCATGCTACCGATTGGCGGTTTGACGACGGAAATATTGAATTTTTGCAAACTTCTTATCAACGTTTGGAAGAGATTGGTAATCAAGGTATAGATTTGTACGTTGGTGATTCAATCCATATGGCACATGGCGCAACCCAACCATCCGAAATGGAAATCCGTCAAAGCCTGATAGAGTTGATGCCGAGATTCAAAAATACCTTGGTGGCAACGTGTTTCGCCTCCAATGTAGCCCGTATGGAAAGTTTGATTTTAGCGGCTCATGCTTGCGGACGTACACCGGTTATTGCCGGAATGAGCTTAATCCAAAATATGAACATAGCCAAAGAATGCGGTATATTAAAAGATGTTCCTTACTATGTTGAAGCCAAACAAGCGATGGATATTCCTTTGGATAAAATGCTCTATATCTGTGCCGGTTCACAAGGCAATTATCGCAGTGGTTTGACCAGAATAGTCAATGGTGAGAACAAAGATATTAAGTTAGGAAAAGGTGATGCGATAATCTTTTCCTCACAAATCATTCCGGGGAATGAAGAAAAAATTGAGCGTATGCAAGAAAAATTGCGCGATGCCGGCGTTGAGGTTATTTCGTCTGAAGAATATATGGTTCATACCTCAGGACACGGCACCAAAGAAGATATCAAAAAAATGTTTTCTCTTCTGCGTCCCAAGGTAGTCATTCCTGTTCACGGGGATAAACGAGCCATCCGCCAACAAAAACGCTATACTGAAGAATTAGATTGCGGAGTACGGCAAGTTTTAATTGTTCGCGACGGAGATGTCGTTTTCATAAATGCGGATAAGGCTGAAATTGTGGGACTTGTTCCAACCGATGAATTAGGTTTTGATAGGAAGAAACTCATTAGCCTAGGGTCTCAATTGGTCAAGAACAGACGGCGCATCGCCTATAATTGCAGCTTGTTTATCACGGCAGTCTTGAGCGAGAATTGGCAGGTTGAAGATTTAGAGATAACCTCGATTGACATCTTGGAAGAAGATGATTTTAAGGCTCTGGCGGAAGAAATCAAACAAGAGATGTTACAGGCAATCCCGCAAGAGGTGGTAAAGCTCAACTATCGCCCTCAGGCTATTAAAGAATATATTGCCGCCAAAATCCGCAAAAAAGTCTTTAATGCAACAGGTATAAAACCGGTAACATTTATTCATTTTTATAAAAAGCCCTCGGCAGATGAAGAAATAACTTTTGAAACAGGTACAGACATTTCTGAAGACCAACCTGAAATTTTATATACGCCGGATTAAAAAAATAACGGGGTGATTTTTCACCCCGTTTTCTTATTCAAAGCTAATCGGCAGATAAATTGTAAAAGTCGTTCCGTTATAAGAGGTAGAGGTAACGGTCAGGTTTCCTTTGTGTCTAAGGATAATATGCTTAGCAATCGCCAAACCAAGTCCCGTACCTTTTATATTGAGGTCTTTATGCTCTTGCATACGATAGAAACGCTCAGTTAAACGTGCTAAGTTTTCGGGAGCAATTTTGGGGCCTTTGTTATTAATCGAAATTGCCAAGGCCTTGCCCTGTGCCACTTTAAAACTTTTTGACGGCGGAATTTGTTCCACCACTTTAGCCTTAATTAATAAGTCGCTTTTAGCCACGCCATATTTAACGGCATTATCGGTCAGATTTTGAATAACTTGTTTAACCTGATGCTCATCAGCAGTAATAATTGGTAAGTTATCTTCCAAGAAGGTATGAATTGAAATTTCTCTGGCTTTTGCTTTTAGCTCAAGAGCTTGAGCCACTTCTTCAATAATTTTCTTCACTTCAACTTTTCCTTCCGGCAAAGTATCTTGGCTCATTTCAATTTTTGAAAGAGAGAGCAAATTCTCAATCAAAGAGGACATATATTCAGCTTGCTCTTGCATAATTTTCAAAAATTTATCTCTAGCCTCGGCATCATCTTTGGCGGTTGTTTGTAAGGTTTCAATAAAGCCGGAAATAATCGCTAAAGGAGTTCTAAGCTCGTGACTGGCATTAGCCACAAAGTCTGATTGCATTTTTTCAATCTTCATGGCTTTGGTCATATCATAAAGTGAAATCACCGCTACGGCACGCCCTTTGGATTGATAGGGAAGCTGTTTGATATGGGCATAAAGTTTTTGCTCGATAGGTTTTTTGATATAAAAAATCAAGTTTTCCGATTCGCTTTCTTTTTTCAAGACTTTTGAAACCGCATCAATGAAATTATTAGAGGAGATGAGCTGTTCTATATTTTTTGATGTAATGTTTTTGCCAAACAACACGCGGGATGATAAATTTGCCCCGATAATATTGCCGGATCTGTCAATCATCATAATCGGGTCAGGCAAAGTGTCCAAAACGGCGGTATCGGAAATGGCCTGAGCTTCCAAATTATCGGTTTTAGCCGCCCAAAAACGATGCATTGAGTTTACGGCTTCAACAATTTCTTTGGCGTCTTTTTCTGAGACATCAACTTCATCACGGGGCATTTCACCTTTTGCCACACCTTTAACATAGTTTTTGAGCTGTTGCATTTCAAAGGAAAGCGGGAGCAAGAACACAATATTGAACACAATGATTGTGGCATAAGAGATAATAGCCATTGACGGCGCAAGCATTTTAAGAGCCACCAGCATAATAAATACCAAAGCCGGAGGAAATGAGAGCACCAAGACACGGTCGGCAAATTTGTTGTTTTTTTCAAATTGATAAGCAGTAGAACTTTTCTTAAACATCTTCTTGTCCCATAAATGCTAAAAAAATCTGGACGAACTCTTAAATTATACTATTATACAGATAGTTTAAATTTACTAAATAATTGCAAAAAATAATGACTGAAAATACATCTTCTTCCATAACGCCGATGATGGCGCAATATCTTGAGATAAAAGCCCAACATAAAGATTATTTATTGTTTTATCGCATGGGCGATTTTTATGAAATGTTTTTTGACGATGCGGTTACGGCGTCAAAAGCCTTAGATATAGCCTTGACCAAGCGTGGCAAATTCGATGGGGATGATGTTCCGATGTGTGGTGTTCCTTTCCACGCATACGAGAGTTATTTGGCAAAATTAATTCGTCAGGGTTATAAGGTTGCAATTTGTGAGCAAACCGAAGACCCGAAAGAAGCCAAAAAAAGAGGCTATAAGGCAGTTGTTCGCAGAGAGGTCATTCGTTTAGTCACCCCCGGAACTCTAACTGAAGACAACCTTCTTGAATCCAAACGTAACAATTTTATTTTAAGCCTAGCCAAATTAAATGACACTTTGGGGCTTTCTTGGTTAGATTTATCCACGGGAGATTTTTATACGCAAGAACTCAACCTCAAAGACAAAGAAGAAGCGGTTGTCTTGGGCTCTACCTTAGCGCGTTTAAGTCCGGTCGAAATTTTGGTTTCGGATAGTTATTTGCAAAATCAACGTGTCTTTAATATCTTAAACGAATATCGTGAAAAGCTCTCTGTATTACCACAAGCCAGATTTAATAGTGAAAATGCCAAAAAACGCTTGCAAGATATTTTTAAGGTAGAAACATTAGATGCTTTTGGCAGCTTTAGCCGAGCAGAAACAACCGCCGCCGGTATTTTGCTTGACTATGTTGAAAATACCCAAAAAGGGCAAATGCCAAGGATAGAAAAACCGATAAAGGTTTATGAAAATAAAGTGATGGAGATTGACGGCGCCACCCGCAAGAATTTGGAGCTTCTGGAATCTCTGACCGGAGATAAGGGAGCGACGCTGTTATCGGTTATGGATAGAACGGTCACCGCTTGTGGCGGACGTTTGTTGGCAAGTCGAGTTGCCAGCCCGTTGGTGGATTTGGCAGAAATTAATAACCGCTTGGATGTCATAGAGTTTTTCATCAATCATCCCCGCCTAAGAGAGGATATCCGTGAGATTTTGAAATCTTGCCCTGATATGGAAAGAGCCGTTTCCAGGTTGAGTGTCGGTCGTGGCGGCCCGAGAGATATGGCCAACATCAACACCACTTTAACGGCTTTGCCAAAGCTCAAAAATATGTTGGCAAATTTCAATTCTCAGTCAGATACTATTGATGAAGGATTGCCACAGGCTGTTCAGGAGATTGTGGAACGCCTAGGTGTTTATGATAACTTGGTCAATATGCTCACAAATGCATTGGCTGAGGAATTGCCATTGTTAGCTCGTGACGGTGGTTTTATTAAAGAGGGCTATTATCCTCCCTTAGATTCGATTAAAGAGCTTAAGGAAGATAGCCATAAGCTGATTTTGGAATTGCAGAATAAATATGCCCAAGCAGTCAATATTCCGAATTTGAAGATTAAATACAACAATGTTATTGGCTATTTTATTGAGGTTCAAAGCAAATATGCAACAGAGTTGCTTGAAAATAAGGACTTTATCCATCGTCAATCAGTCTTAAATGCCGCCCGCTTTACCACGGTTGAGTTAACTGAGCTTGAGAATAATATCAGAGGTGCCGCCGAAAAATCCTTGGCAATGGAATTAGAACTCTATGATGAGCTGGTCAAAGAAATCATTATCGCCTCAGACAATATTTCACGCACAGCTAAAGCTCTAGCAGAATTAGATGTTGGAGCTGGTCTGGCTGACCTTGCGGTTGAAAATGACTATACGCGTCCAAAGTTAGATAATTCTTTAGCCTTTGAGGTAGAGGAGGGCAGACATCCCGTAGTGGAATATGCCATTAAAAAGGAACATAACGGTACGTTTGTTGGCAATAACTGCACCTTGGATGAAAATAATTTGATATGGCTTTTGACCGGACCGAACATGGCAGGTAAATCCACTTTCTTGCGTCAAAATGCCATCATTGCCATCATGGCGCAAATGGGAGCTTATGTTCCGTGTAAATCAGCCCATATCGGTATTATTGATAAAATCTTTTCCCGTGTCGGCGCCAGTGATGACTTGGCTCGAGGACGTTCAACTTTTATGGTTGAAATGGTGGAAACGGCCAGTATTTTGAATCAGGCTGATGAGCGTTCTTTTGTTATCTTGGATGAAATCGGACGTGGTACCGCCACCTTTGATGGCCTGTCAATTGCTTGGGCGGTAATAGAGCATCTGCACGAAGCAAATCATTGCCGGGCTTTGTTTGCTACGCACTATCATGAGCTCACAACTTTGGTATCAAAACTCAACAAAATGAGCTTACATTGTATGAAAATCAAAGAGTTCAATGATGAAGTTATCTTTTTGCATGAGGTAATTGAAGGGGCGGCTGATAGGTCTTATGGTATCCACGTTGCCAAATTGGCAGGCTTACCGAAAGTAGTTATCAAACGTGCCGAACAGGTCTTAAACTCATTAGAGCACACCGGCAAACAAAAAAATATAGCTTCGCTCGCTGATGATTTACCCTTGTTTGCAACGCTCAAACCTAAAGAAGAAGTCGTTGCCGTGAAATCAGAAGTCTCAAAATTCATTGATGAGTTAAACCCAGACGAGCTCACCCCGCGTGAGGCATTAGAAAAACTCTATGAGTTGAAATCTCTAAACCAAACGCCCAATTAAGGAAAGCAAAATGCCTTTAACAAAAGTACAATGTAATCTAATAATATTAAGCGTGATTGTTCTGGGCATAATAGATTATTTTGCAATAAGGCATTATGATGCAAACATATTGGAGCTTTCACCACGTAGTTGGTGTGATGAAAAGTCATCTTTGCCCGATGTTATAAAATGCGTTGATGCAATTTATAAAAGTTCAAAGATGCAACAAATTTGGCAACAAAAAATTCGTCAGCAAGAAATTCGTTTAAATGTGAATGTTCCTCAGGCGACCCCACTTAATACCTCGTATCAAGAAATCCATAATTTTTCCCCCATAAAAGAAAAACAATACAGGGTAGGGATATATAACAACCACTCAGAACTCGCTGTCTATGACAAATTTGCCGACTTGGAAGTTATCTATCCGCAGATAAATACACCAGGTGTTATTTTACAATCAATTAAATATCTCGATAAAGAAAATAAATGCAAGACGCAAACCCCAAATCTTCTCCCTTTTGAAATTTTTCATAATTGGACTTACCCCGGAGATAGGCCCTTTCTTTCAAAAGATGTTCTAATAACTCAAACCCAAAACACCTATAAAATATATACGGCATCTTACGAGGCTGTGCGTCTTAGAAAGAATAAGGCATTATATGTAATAGGCATCTCAGCATTTGGAGAAGCTAAAAATGGATTTGATTATGAAGGAACGCATTATATTTACTTTATTGATGATTATAATCCCCAAAAAGATTACTTGTCTGAGACCTCTTTACCTGCAAAATACAAGCAAGATAAAAACTTATTTCTCAACTGCCCACCATATCCTCGAACGATTAATTATATTCCCAATCCCAACCAACCAGAAAAAGAGATTGTGTTAAGCGCAGACAAAAGAAAAAATCCGCAAATCTTATTTGTGAACGTCAATAATCACTCGTTTTCAATAGATATCAGCCATATAGGAGAAAACAAATGATAGAACTTTCTCCCCAAACTTTATTGCCCAAAGAGTATGAAAAATTTAAACAACAAATTCCCAATTTAAAATTGGCGGAAACTTTATCTCCCCGGAATCCATTAAAAAATCTATTATCAAAAATAGAAAATTATCACAATCACGGAAACTTCTATAATTTAATTTTATGTTTGATAGTTTTTTATTTTATACTAATGGTCGTAAAGGCATTTTTGCAAGAGCATCCAACCTCATGGGGAATGTTGATGTTGTTGCTCCCGATTCTAGGTGTTGCTTATTTTTCCAGAAAAGGTTCACCTTTCAAAATTTATAGCCTAATGCAAATTGTTTTGTTGCGAGGGTTTGATGTTTTAAATAAAGCATTTCGAAAACTCCCCGCAAAAGAAGCCAAATGGCATACGAGCAAGCAAGGAACAATCCAGATATCCTCTTCTTACGAGCTAAAATTTGATTTAAGACATTTGCACCCGACGTTAACACCTAAACAAAAGCAGTTAAAACAAATTCAAAAACATCTTATTCAAATTTTGAAAGATAGATGCATCTTACTGTTTGGAAGTATATTGGGGGGTATTTTTTACTATCAATTAGCCTTTTTTGTCGCAGGCGATGTCATAAGTCAAAATGATAAATTGCATAGCGCATTATCTGATATTTTTATGCTAAACACCGAGCTAAGTCCTTATGCTTTTCAAAATATGTTTTTGCTTTCTTTGGTGGCAATCAATTTTATATTGTATTCGGGGAATGTTTTTTTACCGTATGAATATTGTCAAGTTAAGCACTATCTCAAGTCAGACAATAAGAATTTTTTTGAAAAATGGATATATACGCCTCTGATAAACTTAAGCCTGCTAGGTATTGGTATGGTAGCATTAATGTTTATCTGCGCATTTGTTACTATTATTTATACCTCTATATATGCGATTCCTTCAATGGTTGTAATTTGTATCTTAATGATAACGCCGCATATAATTTTTTATTACTTGTTTCTAATTTTTGTGATTGTATTTCGGTATATATGTAGGTTCATAAATAAAGATTGACAAACAGCAAAATTGCATTACTCTGCCCGCAGAGTGATTAGTAATTTTGTTGTATCATTTTAAACTATATTTTTATGGAACCGAAAAATCAAATTAAACGCTATCTTTATTGGGATAAGAACACTCATGAGGTCGTGAAGTTGACTTATGGGCAGGGAACAGAACAAAAGGAAGTTAATGCAATTAGCATTGTTCCGAAGTTTTATTTGCTCTTACATCATGCATTTAGTCAAAAACTGAGCTATGATGAGGCTCAATCAATTTGCAAAGAGTATGATTTGTGTTTTCCGAGCCAAGCTGAATTGACAATATGCCAAGTAACCCAAAGAAGATTGAAGGAAGTTGTATCATCGTTAGAAATTGACGAACAAGCCCTATGCGAGCAGGATATCTTATCAAGCTGTTGGAGCGCAGAAGATGAGCCAAACAGCTCAGATAAAAAATATCTGTTGTTAGTTGCTCGCGAGACGCAAGATTTCGTGCTGGTTAATGATAAATATCTTTTGGTAGATAAACAATATCTGTATCAGTCTTTTTTGAACACATGGAGTAGTGTGATTTTGGAATTGTTTTTAGGGAATAATGTTTCAACGCTCTACTTGGTTGATAAAGAGTTATTCTTACTGAAACACACGGAACTATACTACATCGGGAAGTATATTAAACATCAAGATGACGTTATTCTCTGCGATAACGGTTTGTATCAATATTATGACGATGAGATGCGGTGCTTGGTAAAAGCAGATACCAGCTCTGAAAAATGGAATAATTCCAATTCAGGACATCAGGAATGGGTCACTTTGGAAGAAATTACACCTGAAGGCGAAATCATCAGCCATTTTGGAGTGTATGACTGGTGCGATGAAGGTGAGCAAACTTATGAAAATGAGTCTGAACGGCGCTTTCGTAAGGATGAGCAAGGCTTATACCAACTCTGTGAGTAAAATTTAGATTTAAGAAAACCGCCGAAAGTAAAACTCTCGGCGGTTTTCTTTTGTAGTAGCCAATTAGTCTTTGGCAAGTTTTTCGTAAAGCTTTTTGTCGCGCATAAGTTTTGTAACTTTGGCAGCACTTTCTTTTGTCATTGGCTTGCCGGTTTGATTTGGATTTTCAATATCCGGTTTTTCAAAAACACCGCGTTCTTCCATTTCTTTGCGTGCAGCAGATTTAATTTTTGAACGCAATCCTTCTGCATGTGCTTTATAGCTGGCTTTTGCACGTTTTTCATGTTCAGCCAACATTGGCTCGCCACCAAATTCCTGACCTTTGAAAGTAAAGCTCAAAGCCTCTCTGGCTTTTGCTTGAAGAGTTGTACGACGAGTTTCATAGTTTTGTGTTAAATTCTGTAAACGATGAGCAAGATTATCTTGTTCATAGTCAGCTATAGCTTGAGAGAGATAAGTAGTATCAAAAACAGCTGCACTTCTATCCCTTTGAGCAGATTGAAGATTTTTATAGGCAGTTTCAGCCATTTGATAATATGTATTACGGTTGAAAGATGTTTTCATTTGAGCAAAGACATCTTTATGATTTTTTACCTCTAAGATTGCAGCATTAAATTTGCTAATTGCGTCATCTAATTTTTGCTGACGTTCTTTTTCTTTTGAACTCATAAATAGTGAAGCCAACTTACCTTGTTTCTGATAGTCAAGCTTATTTGGTTCTTTTCCTTCTAAGGAGTTAAATACCAGAGTCTCCAAACTTTCTTTTGTGAAAGAATCTTTGTCGTCAGATTTATGTTTAAGCACCTCATCAATTACCGCCAACACACTCATTACGGAATCTTGAGCGTTATTGGTTTGATTATAAGTTTGTTGAGCTTCATCAAGTTTCTTTTGAGCTTCATTTGCTTTTTCTAAATCAGCGATATTTCGTTTGTTAATCTCATCTTCTTGTTTCACAAAAGGTGCAACTTCGTGTAAAAATTTGTTCATTTCAGGAGAGACTGTTTTCATGTTTTCGGCTGAGCTCAAAAAGAAAGCAATATCTTCTTTTTTCAAAGCCCCTTTATCCCAAACTTTAATGTCTTTGTTCGTAGCTAAAACATCATTCATAATTTGTAAGCGTTTATTATCTGAGATTTTTAAGTTAGCATCCTTTAAGAGGGCTATTTTGTTTTCGGTTGATAAATCTTTTTTCGCCAACAAAAATTCAGGGCGATATTGAGCCAATAAGGTTAATTCCCCTTTGGAAATTCCTCTTTTATATTTAACAACATCATCAACAATTCTTTGTGCATCTAATTCATTCTTGGCATGAGTATAGGCTGAATTGTTCCAAGAGTTTGTTGAGAAGCGGGAAGGGGTTGGAGCTTTCATATAATACATCATATTATAGAAGAGCTTTTGAGAGCCTTCGCAGGCAGGAATTTTTTCTGCCCAGTTAGAAGGGAAATTGTGATTTTCATATTGAAACAAATGAGCTGCATTTTGAGCAATCTCGGACAAGAGAGCAACTCTTTCCTCACGGTTGGCATCGCCGGCTGTATTGAGTAAATTTTGATAAATCTCCATAAAAGGGAGGTTATTTGCATTCAGAGTCGCAACATTCAAAGCTTGAGCTTTAATTTCCCAAGGAATTTGCTCAAGATGTTTATATTGCATGGCATTTGTCAAAAGTTTTTTAGCCGCGTCGCCGGCAGCATATCTATTTGCATCGTCAATTTGAGAGAATGTTCTATAATTAAAATCACGCAACTTGTATGGATTCTTTTCCATATAGATATCGGCAATTGTAAATTTGGCTTGTGGTTCAAGTTTGTCAATCCAATCAGGATTTTTTCGGAGCTGTTCTGAAACAACACTTTCAATCATCTCTCTGTGAGGTGTTGAGGAAGAAGCATGAGATTGATTTTCTTGCCCTAAATAAGTAATAAGTTTGCTAACAGCCTTCATATTACCGGCTTTAATGGTTTGCATGATTGTGTTTCTGACAAAAAAGGCATTAAATCTTGCATCTTCACGCTTGTCATTCAATATATATAACAAATCGGGATTTGCATTTTCCCCAATCGGTAAAAAAGAAATCTCTTCACCTTTATTATATTTTTCTTTTGCCTGCTGATAATAAGCATTTCTCTCAAAGTAGTCATTAATTTCAGAGAGTTCGCTATCATTATAAGAATAGGTTGTCATTTACAAAGCTCCGTTAATTCTAAACATCTAAAACAAATAATACGCCAAGTTTGATTAAAAATCAATTAAATTTTCAGAAAAATAGACAAAACAAAATAAAATAGCTAAAATTATGCAAAAACAAGTAGTTAATAAATGGTATTATAATACCATTAGTTAATATATTGAAAAATAATGAAATTTTGTTGTTGACATTGCAAATATTTCCTGTATATTCAACTCGAATTTAATAACCATCTTTTTGTAAAGAGAGAGAATATGAACACTTATGCAACAAAACCCTCTGACATTCAGAGAAAATGGTATGTCGTTGACGCTGAAGGTGTAGTATTAGGTCGTCTTTCTGCAGAGATTGCAAAGATTCTCCGCGGTAAACACAAACCTTGCTATGTTCCTAACTTGGACTGCGGCGACTATGTAATTGTCATCAATGCTGACAAAGTAAAATTGACAGGTCGTAAATTGACCCACAAGAAATACTTCAAGCACACTGGTTGGATTGGCGGTATTAAAGAAACCACTCCTGCAAAGATTTTGGCAGGTCGTTTCCCTGAAAGAGTTATTGAAAAAGCAGTTGAACGCATGATTTCCCGTAATTCTCTGGGCCGTCAACAAATGACCAAATTGAAAGTATATGCAGGTTCAAATCATCCGCACACAGCTCAAAACCCAGAAGTTTTGGACATCGCAGCAATGAACCCGAAAAATAAAAGGAGCGCATTATAATGGCTGAAACCATCGATTCTTTGAAAGAAATTAAATCTTCAGCTGTTGCTTCTGCTGAAGTTCGTAAACCAAAACGCGACAGACAAGGTCGTTCTTATGCAACCGGTAAAAGAAAAGACGCTGTTGCACGTGTATGGATTAAACCGGGTAAAGGTAACATTACCATTAACGAAAAATCAATTGATCAATACTTTGCTCGTCCGGTATTGAAAATGATTATCAATCAACCGTTTGAAGTTGCAAATCGCGAAAACGAATTTGATGTAATCTGCACTGTAAAAGGTGGTGGATTGTCAGGTCAAGCTGGCGCTATCAAACATGGTATTGCCAAAGCTTTGAATGAATATGAGCCGGAATTAAGAACAGTCTTGAAGAAAGCTGGCTTCTTAACTCGTGATGACCGTGTTGTTGAACGTAAGAAATTCGGTCGTGCGAAAGCTCGTCGTTCTTACCAATTCTCTAAACGTTAATCGTTTGAGTTTAAGGATAAGTTACAAAAAGAGGTGCACTTGCACCTCTTTTTTTTTACCACTCAATTATACCGCTAAAAGGATGTTTTTTTCGCCATAAATAAAAGTCATCTAGTGTTGTGATGTTGTCTTGTAGAACAGCTTTATAATATTCAATACCTGGAATTTTAATGTTATCCGGCGTCTCATATTTTAATTTTAAAATAGTATCTTTAGTTTCTGGTGAAAGGCAAGCTGAAATTTTTTCAGCTACCTTTTCAAAATAGCCATCATATTTAGAACCAGATAGAATTTGAATTATATCAATTTGCCAGATTCTTTTGTTTTGGTCTTGGTAGTATAAATGCCATTCTAAACATTTTTCATCAGTGTCAGCGAGATTAATAAAATCAGCTTTGATGATATTAGAATTTTGACAGATTTCTGCGATGGTTTGAAAACTCTGCATAATATTTAGAGTAGGGGTATAAACATGAAAATCAATATCTAGGTGTTTAGAGAGTAGTCCCAATTTAAGAGAACCAACCAAATACACTCTAGCTCCAACTCCGTTCCAAATTTCTTTAAGTTTTAACTTTTCAATAATTTCGAAGGCAATGTTTTGGTTGTTTTGCGCAATTTCTTTGTAGTCCTGCATCGAATTACCTCTATATGTGTTAATAGGAAAAGACTAACAAAATCAAATCTTTTAGGCAAGAAAAAATACAAAAAGTAGAATTGTAACAAAAATGTAATAAAATTGACAAAATTTCCGTATTGACAGAATTTCCAAAAAATGGTATAGTCTTCTCATTGCTGACATAAGGAGAAACGAAATGCAAAACACCAACACCGCAAAAGCTATTGAGATTGAAGGATTATGCAATGCCATGGCTAAGAGCTATAATATTTCATTTCAAAAAGCATTTGGATTTTTGAGTGAAGAGCAACAAGCCATTTATGATGAATATTTGACCCGTCAATACAAAAACAAACTCAATATGTTGTTTGGTAATAATTGGGCCAAACGAGCAGCTCCGGTTATGTTATACGCAACTTCGGTAAAAAATTACAAAAAGCATATTTACAGTTTATAATCAAGTTTCCGGGTATTCCCTCCCTGTTAGCCCGGACCAAATAAAGCCTCTTCCCCAAGAGGCTTTATTTTTTTGCCTATATTAAAACTTCTTTTGTCTAAAATTTCTGGACAATTAAATCTGTTTATGTTAATCTCATCCCAAACTAAAATTATTAATATCATGAAACAGCTATTGTGTATTTTGGTGGGGATGATGCTTAGCATTACTTCACTGTCGGCGCAAGACAAGTTTGACCGCTTTGTTGGGCAGTTAAATCGTCTTGAAGAAACTTGCCGACGCTTAATAAATACCGGCAATGAGTTCAAACGATTCTCTCCGGTTAGAGAATATGACCGCCAAACCACTCAGGTAAAATTTATGCGCTCCAAAGTGCGTAAAATTGTGATTGGTAATCTGGTGATTGTAAATAAGAAAGACAGGATAGACGTTTACCGTCAAAAAAACGGTGAAAGAAGCCGTCTCACCCTGATTTCTAAACTGTATGACAGTAATCACATCTATACGGCAGACGCACTAGTCGATGGCGGCGGTATTGTTAGCTATAAGGTAGTGATTATTGTTGAAGATGAAGAATCCGCACTCTTCAAACTTGCGGGCAACCGCATCGCTGAGGAGTATGATTTAGAGTATTAACCCTTTAATTTTTACTATTATGAAAAAGTTTTTTCTGATGATGATTTTCATCATCGCTGGGGTGACATATATGCATGCCCAGCAGACCTACACCACGGCAAAACAAACCACGGTGACAACTGAGAAGTATAATAAGAATAAGATTATTGCTCTCCAGTGGGCTAACCTGCGGATTGAGAGCTATTCAAAATTCTTGCAGGTCTATCAGCTGGACCCCCAGACAAGGGAATGGAAGCAAAAACAGTACATCCCTCGGGATACCCCGAAAACCTATCGGTTTGAAAAGACGTGGATTGCCGATGAGTATGTACAAGGACGGTTTATGACCCACACCATCGTGGTCACCATCACCGGAGCCAATGAGGCAGCAGGGGTCATGGTAACCTTTAACGGGCAAACCAAGGAGGCCTTCTCCCTCAAGCCCTAATGGTAATAAAATTTTAAGAGGAAAGTTCACTTTGAACTTTCCTTTTTTTTATTCTGTGCTTAAATAAAGCATAAAAGCTCTAACCAAAGGAAATAAAAATGATTTATCAGGAATATGACATTAACCATGCTCGAGGTATCCGTTTGTTTGAATCGGTTCGCTTGGATGGGCTAATTTTGGAAAAAGGGCATATTCTTGATGATGAGGATATTATCCAGCTCAAACTCTCGGGCATCAAAAAAATCTTTGGTGCCGAGATGAGTGAAAATGACTTAGATGGCGCAACCGCTCTGGGCGTCTTAAGTGCCAAGTTGTGTGGAGCAAATACAGCCTATGCCGTTACGCCCGAAGGCACCAGTCAGATTATAGCCCAAGCAGATGGCGTTTTTTTAGCCGCAGATGATCGCATCGCCAAGTTTAATAGATTATCGCCAGATATCATCTTAAATACCATTCCGCCTTATTCCGAGGTCAAAGCCGGAGAAGTGATTGCCGAGTTGGAATTAACCGTTCCGGTCATTATGTCGTCAAAGATTGATGAGATAGTATTTAGCCTGTCAGGCAATATTGCCATGTTGCAGGTAGCCGAGCCAAAAGAGCGCAAAGCTACCTTGCTTTATACCAAGTTTTATAATGACAAACTCGAAACCGCACACTTTACGGGTGTTGTGACCAAATTGGTAAAAGATTTCAAAAATTTGAAGTTAGATTTTGCCGTTGAGCATGAGGCCAAGCATGAAATTGACAAAGTCGCCGACGTGTTAGAAGTCGCGCTCAAAGGGGAAGGGGAGGTTATCTTTATTATTTCCGGCCAAAGAAATTCGCAAGCCGATGATGTGATTTCAGCGGCCCTTAAAAGTGTCGCTGATGAAGTGATTGTGACCTCAATTCCGCAAATCGGAGCATCAGATTTATTAATTGCGCTCAAACGGGGTAAAAAGATTATTTCTCTTCCGTTTAACTATGCCACGCAAAATAACGCATTAGCTAATCATTATATTAAACTGGCTTTGCTTAATGATAAAATCACACCGGAGGATTTTAAACACCCGCAAAACGTCCAGTTGACCCCAGATAAAATGTTTGATACGGAAAGTGGTTTAGAGCTGATTAAAGCTTCTTCAGATAAAGGTAAAAATGCCAAAGTAGCAGCAATCGTGCTGGCAGCGGGTTCAAGCCGCCGCGCCGGACGCAATAAGTTGCTCTATGAGGTAGATGATGCCCCACTCTTCCTAAAAGCCGTTCATGCCGCGGTATTTTCTGAGGCAAGCCCGGTTTTTGTGATTATCGGTGATCATGCCGCTGAGTTTGAAGAGGCTATGAGCGATATTGATGTGAATATCATTTATAATCCGGCTTTTCGTCAGGGAATAAAAACTTCCATAAATTTAGGCTTAAAGTCGGTTCCTAATTTCTGCGACGGTGCTTTGCTACTACCGGCAGATATGCCAAACATAACGCCTGAGTTTATCAATAAGATGATAAAAGCCTTTGATGCTAAGTCCGAAAAACAACTCGTTACCGCACAGCTCAAAGGGGTAAAGACCAATCCTGTCATTTGGAGCAAATCTCTTTTTGATGGGGCAGATTTGGTGCCCGAAAACGCCAACCTCCGTCCGGTTTTGGTTGAGCATTCAGACTATACCAAAACCATCAAAGGCGATGAAAATTTGCTCTTGGATGTCAACTACCCCAATGACTTGCAACAGTTGGATAAGTAAGCTTATTAGCTACCATAATAAGGTAAGAAATAGACTTTGATATCTTGAGCATCAATATATACTCTATCTCCCGTATAGACATTTGCATAAATAAGAGACCGTTGTTTGGCAGTACCTGACAAAGATCCAATTTTTTTGGAATTAATGGTGATAAAAGAACCATAATTACCAATATCCTGAGCTTGTCCAATAATGATACCAGGTTTGGGTACTGTGTAAGTGCTTTTAGCAGTTAACGATGTTGAACTATACCAATTAACGCGAAGCATTGAAAACACGTCAGCTTTTTTAACACAGTTAAAATACGATGTGTTGAAAGGGCATTTCATCGGAGTATTCACACAATCTGATGTGGAACCAGAATAAGTATATCCTAGTGAGGAGCAAGATGGCTGAGCCCCACAAGTTAAAGAATAGGCATTATAAGCTAAAACTGAAGCACAAACGCCAACAGAAAGCATAATTGAAAGTTTCATATTTTTTCTCCTCATAAATAAGGTTATTCTTCAGGTCTTTCAGGAGCGGTCGTGCAGTTCATAAAATATTTATACCAATCACACGAAGCATCTGATATATCGGTGTAACCGGAAGTACATTTTCCGGTAGGAAAATATTTTCCGGAGCATTGTTCAAAAGAGCATTCAATTCCGGTTGGACAAGAGGTCATATAACCGTAATCCCCACAAGTTTTGCAAGATTTGTAATATTTGATGCCGTTGAGGCAGTAATCATTAGCATTGGTTGGTCCGAATTCTTCACAGACTTGATTGTATCCGGTTTTGCAC
>CASDYX010000006.1 GCA_949286215.1 uncultured Pseudomonadota bacterium | reverse complement strand
TTCCGTTGGTAACGTTTCCTCCATCTGCAAACATTCCGATGCCGTTACTAACAGAGACATTAATTGTATTTGAATTAGTAGCAGAACCACTATCAGATGAACTCATGCCGACAGCATTCGTTCCTGTTACCGAAATTGTACCGGAATTTATATCAGTTCCACCAGATACAGACATTCCTGAAGAAACTGTTCCAGATACGTTAATTGCGTTGGAATTGGTAGCGCTTCCTCCTGTAACGAGTATTCCGCTGGCATCGCTGGCGCTAACATCAATAGTTCCGCTATTCGTTCCTGAGCCTGCAGCTACTTCAATTGCAGCTTTTCCGCCATTAGATACAGTAATTGTAGCCTTATTTTCAACATTACCACCATTAGCGAATAATCCTATGGCTTCCGAACCATTCACAGTTAAAGAAGCTTCATTTGTTGCTTTACCTCCATTCGCTTGTAAACCAATAGTTCCTTGCTTAGAAAGATCAATAGTTCCGCTATTCGTTCCTGAACCACTATTAACCAAAATACCAACACTACCACTGGTAGTTAATTTCAAGACACCTGAAGACGAGTTCTCAACATTACCACCATCAGCAAATAAGCCAGCAGCACTTTCTTCATTTACATTTATAGTTGCTTCATTTGTGGCTGTTCCTTGCGTAGCTTTCATACCGAAAGCATTTTCTCCATCAACGCTAATTTGGGAATTATTTGTTCCTGTTCCACTGGTTGTAATATTCATGCCTTTTGCACTGTTACCAGTAACATATATTTCCCCATCTTCATTATTTGTTGCTGTTCCTCCCGAAACAATACCAGAACCGCTATCTCCGGAAACAGTAATGACGCCCTTATTAGAAACTTCACCTTTGCTTAGGTTAATACCAGCTCCCGTATTAACCGAAATTTCTCCATTATTAGTAATGTTTGCGGAATCAGCGATAATTCCGTTGCCGCTGCCATTAATGGTAATTTTACCATCATTGGTAACAGTTGCCGAACCTGTGCCTGCATTTATAGCTATACCGTTAGCTCCAGAGGTTTCTGATGTGATTATATTACCCGAAGATGAGTTGGTAATAGTTCCCCCTGAAGCTTTAATAGCAGCACTGCCACCTTGCATATCAATAGTTCCAGAGTTGGTAACTTTAGCATTCGCTGATGAACCCATTCCAATAGAGCCATCTCCAGATACTGTAATTTTGCCTTTATTAGTAATTCCTTCAGTCGAAGTCGCTGAGGCAATATACATTCCGGATGAATTTTCACCATTTACAATTATATTTGCATTGGTGTTATTAATTGCACTACCGGTGGCGGTGTCATCGACATAAAGTCCGTAAGAATTATTGCTGCCTTCATCAATCGTAATTGTGCCAGAATTTGTTGCAGATCCTGTACCTTTGACATAAACAACATAACTATTGTTACCGTTTAAATTAATATTTCCGGAATTGTTAATAGTAGATCCATCACCAGCTGTAATTACTTGAGAGCTGGAGGAGTTAGCCGTAATTATTCCTTCATTAGTGAAGTTTCCGCCATCTTCATCGGTGGTTGTAAATAATTCGTAATCATCAGTATTAATAACGATTGTACCATAATTATAAGCTTGCCCGCCATTGCTTGTCTTAAATACAGTGTTGCCGCTTCCGTTAACATTTATGACACCATTAAGTGTATTTTGTATAGAACCTCCGTCAGTAAACATACCAATGGAATCATTACCATTCAGGTTAATAATTCCGGTATTATAAGCATGACCTCCTTCACCAGAAACCATGGCTGTTGACTCATTTCCGCCATGAATAACACCGTCTTCATCTTGTACGCCAACATTTATAGTACCAAAGTTCTGAGCAGTACCACTGGTCGTTTGCATACCTACGGATTTATTTCCAAACAAATTGATTTCAGAAATCTGTCCAAGTTTAACATTATTCGTAATATCCCCGCCGGCAGCATCATATAAGCCATAAGCATTATCCGCATACATATTAATAGAACCAAGGTTAATTCCATTTCCTCCGTTCACAAAAATTCCATAAGTGGAATTATTGGTGTTTTCAGAGTTACCCGATACATTAATTGTACCCGAATTTTGAGCGGTTCCTGTTTCTACGGCAATACCATAAGAACTTGCTTGAGTATTAGTATTGGTAATAGTAATTGTTGCTCCTTTGGAGTTAAATACACTACCGGTATTACTTTTTATGCCGTATCCGCCATTTGATAAGTCAATAGTATCATTATTTGTTAACATTCCAGAATCAGAGGACATTCCGTAACCATACATATCGTTAATAGATATGGACTTATTATTTACAGCTTCCCCGGTAGCAATATACATGCCATAACCGATTTCTTTTTCTTTAGCGTATTTATAGCCGTTGAGTACAATATTTCCGTTATTTATAATGAATGCATCAGCTCCGCCTTCTGATTTGATACCATAATTTTCAGTACTATCTTGATTACTCTGCAAAATAATATCACCATTATTTGTGGCAGAACCATTTTCCCCAATTAAAATACCCGTTGAATTAGCCCCGGTAATTTCAATTTTGGCATCTTTTTCGTTGAGAATATCACTTGAGGATGAAATACCAATAGATCCGGTACCGTTTGTAATACTAATTTCGCCCTGATTGGTAACTTGTCCTGTATTTGATTGAATACCGGTACCGCTAACAAGAGAGATTGTCCCTGTATTCAAAATAGCACCGCTATCAGAAGACATTCCCGTACTTCCAATTCCATTCATGGTAATTGAACCGGAGTTTGTATTTGTGCCGCTGGTAGTATAAGTTCCGATACCTTTTTGAGCAAAAATAATATTTCCGGAGTTGTCAATAGTTGCTGCATTTTCACCGTAAATACCATAAGATTGCGCATCTCCAGACATCAAAACATCTACATTAATTGTTCCTGTATTGCTGATTTTTCCGTTTTCAGCCTGAATACCATAAGAGGATTCTGTTGTCGTAGCAGAAGCAGTGCCGTTTATATTAATAGTTCCGTTATTAATGGCCGTACCGTCTTCAATAAACATACCGCTAGCACCATTCGCCTTATGGATAGTAATAGTTGCTCCTTTAGAGTTTGTAATAGATGCAGTACTTGAGTTGTTAACGGTTCCTTCTTCAGATGCTGTATTTTTACGGATAGCCATACCGGTACCACTATTGTTAAGAAGGATTAAACCTTCATTCGTTCCGGTACCTGCATTTACTTGTAAACCTGTACTTTTTTCTCCCATGATAATGTTACCTTGATTGGTAACAGTTCCTCCATGGCGAGTAGCCATACCAAAACCATCAACACTATTGACAGTAATAGTTGCTCCTACTTCATTTAGCAATGTAGGATTGAGCGTGTTAAATTCAGAGTTTGTTCCGCTTCCACGGATTCCTAACATTCCATAACCGCCGATACCACCTTCAACAAAGATTGACTGATTATTTTTAATGCTACCTCCATGGACGGAAAGCATACCGGCGTGAGCATTGGTTACGGAGGAAGCACTTTCAGGAGCAATAGTTAAATTGATAGCTCCGTTATTTACTGCATTTGTATGAGCATCAGCTCTCATACCGATAATACCACCAGTTCCGTCATATAAGTTAACTTGAGAGGAATCATAGCTTCCGCTGTCTCCTAAATTAACATTTAAATTTATCTGACCATTATTGGTCATATCAATATTTCCGGTGCGGCGTACTAATTTGGAACCTGTTAAGAAATCATTCTCTAAGTACGTTCCCATGCCAACCAAAGCGGTGGAAATAGTCTGACTGGGAGCAGCACTTACATTCAGGGTTATTTTTCCGTTATTAGTAATGAGAGAAGGGGCAGTCGTTGTCGGATTTTGGACTTGGTTAATTAATCTTCCTTCCATACCAATTAATGTACCGGCTGAATTCTCAGATATTACGTTTCCAGTAATGGTGCCGTCATTTACGGCTGAAGATGACGTATCGGCATACATTCCGATTACTTGATCCACACTGGCTGTTCCTTGAAAAGAAATATCAATATTTCCGACATTTTGAGCTAATGAATTATCGCTGGCAATCATTCCGATAGTGCCGTTTTTAGCAATAATTTTCAGCGTATTGTTATTAATTGCGTCAGCATTGTGTAAAGCCACTAATCCCGCCGTGTTGTTTTTCAAAGTAATAGTCGTACCGACATCACTTCCGCTTAAAGGTGTTTGTCCGTTAACCACCTTTTCTCCGTCAATGGCTTTCATAGCAACTTGCAGATAAGGCGTATATTCTAAAACAGAATTTCCAAAATCAATAACTTCAGAAAGATTTTTTTGTTCTCCGTCAACAAGAATTTGAGAATCATTATCTAAAGTAAAATCTTCAGTATTAACACCTTTATCAAATTTTACAGGGTCATAAGGAGAAGTTGTCGGATTATCAGGTGTTTTTGTGCCAACTAATGCACCTAGACTATCATCGGTTGGGGTAAAGGTATCATCCTGAGGGAAAAAGTAATGATGATTTTTATCGTCATCATCTCCACTTAATACAAGAGCAGCAATTCCGCCGGCAAGGAGCAAACCTCCGATAACCCATGTCGTTGTAGAAAAGACAAATTCTCCGTCAGCAAATTCTTTATAAGCATCACGAGGAGTTGCCGTAATAGGCGTTGCACGGCTAGAAGCCATAAAATAGTCATATTGCTCGGGTGGAATATTTTGAATACATGGGTGTCTTGGATTAGCCCCCGAAGCATGAAAAGCATTATATGCAGTGTAATTGTTTTGGTAAATTGAGTGGCAAAGGCCGGTGTTGCCGTATCTATCAGTTGCATCGATATTCATACCGCGTTGAACAGCAGCACGCAAAGCTCGAACGTTTCCTTGAGAAGCAAGACTGTACATTTGAGCCAAACTGATAGGACGTAGAGGTAAAGCTTGGGCAGATAGAGTCGTAGCGAAATAGAACGCCACAATCGTTACATAAGTAACTAAGCTCTTGAAGTTAAAGAATTTGACTTTCATCAATCTGCCACCATGGTTAAAAATTTGTCGACAAGATTTTTTTAACTTAAGAGCGAAAACGCGTCAAACACATATCAAAGGTTATACAACGTTTTTTAATGTTTTGTTAATAAAGTTTAATAAACAATAAATTTCTTGCTAAATAAAATTTGTTTTTATATCATTTTTACGATTAATCAGCGAAAGAAAATCCATGAACATAAATTCAAAGTTATCAGATTGGCAAAAACACAACCTTATATCTGAGTACCAAAAAAATGCAATTTTAGAATATGAAAACCGAGGCAAAAGACCAATACTCTATTATTCACTCATATTTCTGAGTTGTTTTTGCATTAGTATTGGTATCATCGCACTCATTGCCGCTAATTGGGAGTTAATTCCTCAATACCTCAAATTAATATCAGCTTATATTTTGTTGAGTGGAGCAGGGACCGGCATCTATTTTTCCAGAACATCCAACAAGATTTATTTATATGAAGGGTTAATACTGCTTTTTGCTTTGTTAATTCTCGCCACCATCGGGTTAGTTGGGCAAATCTATCACTTGCCCAGCCAAGGTCTTCAAGCCGTGCTCTTTTGGTCGGCATTAACTTTCCCTCTGATGTTTATCACACAAAGACCATTGTTTCCGGCTTTATGGATGTTTGGTTTTTCTCTTTCAATCTTGGATTTTTGCCACCAGACGCCACAGTTGCGCACCGTTTTGGAGCTGTTGTTTGAACCTCATCAAAATTTAGGATTTTGCGTAACACTGACTGTTTTATTATTTGTTTGGCAATCTCTCAAATTACTCCAACAAAAAACTCTTCTGACCGCTTTGCAAGGTTGGATAATTGCATTGTTTGCCTGTTTTGCTCTTTGGTTAGATGTGATTGGTTTTGGGTGGGAATATAATGCTCAACCGCTGAACTTCACCCAATGGCAAATTTACGGTGTTTCTTTAGCTCTGTTTTTAGCATTATGGAAATTGAGCTCAGCCAAACGCACATCTTTGGCATTTATCTGCTTGAGTATTTTATATGGCTACACATTTTTTGCAAACTTCTTGCCCAAAGGCGAAGATATTCTTTCAGCTCTGATGATGCTTTCCTTATTAAGTATTGTGGGAATATTTGCATATCAAAATCACCACATCCGCTTATTCAAAACAATCAGCATCTTGCTGGCTTTGCGCTTTTTCGGTATATATTGCGAAGTCTTTGGCTCACTTTTGACAACCGGTTTAGGGCTTATTATCTCCGGCGTAATCTTTTTGAGCTTGGCTTGGTATGGGCGCAAATTAAGTACCCGTTTTTTACAATCAATGAAAGGCAACACAAATGCATAGAGTTATATTGTTTCGATTAGTCTTATTTTTTCCGCTGATTACTTTATTTGTTTGGATACTCTCTTTACAATATACAATTCTGTATGGAAATAGTGTCACTGTTGCCGTAACGGGCTATGACCCGCGCGACCTCTTATCAGGGCATTATCTATCCCTAACGCCGGATTGGACCAATACCGATTGCTCTCAGTTTGAGAAAAATAAATGCCCAAAAACTGATTTTGAAACACGTTATCGCTTTTATATTTCAGAAGACATAGTACCTCAGTTGGAAAAACTCATTAATCAACTGCGCCCAGATATGAGTTTGGAGTTTTCATACCGCAATCACCATCCGGCGATTCGCTCATTGTTGATTGAAAATACCCCATGGCAAGAGTGGTATGACGCTAAAAAACAATAATTTTCTTTCAAAATCATCAAAACGGCTGCTTTATAGCCGTTTTTTTGTGCTGTAAGGAAATTTTGTACATAATTATTGTCAAATAGCCAAAAATATGGTATAAAGAAATTCTAAAACATATTATTTTATAAACCATTTTAAATTTTTTATCTTATGAGTTACTTTTTGTTATCTGCGGTATATACCGCAATGTTCGCAGTATTGAGTTATCACAAAGAGACCCCAAAAACACTATGGGCCATTATCAACATCATAGTGTTTGTGGTCTTAGGGTTAGTCAATTACAATACCCTTCCTGTCCTCCAATGGTGGGGATTTGAAGGCGTCTGGGTGGAGGCATTTTTTGTCTCTCTGGCTGGTATTGGCATCTATCTCCTTTATTCAGATGGAGAATTCACCCGAAAAGACTATTGGCGACTGCTGCCGACCGGAATCACCATTTTGGCATTTTTTATTGCCGGTTTCCAAAGTTGGGAAATGTTCCACTCAGACGAATATTATAAACGTCTGAAAGTGGAGATGGTGGCTGACACCACATTCCAAAAGGATGTGCATCCAATTCCGGTATCAAAAATGATATCAGTGGATGCGGAATTGGCACGAAAGGTTGCTGAGGATAAGTTAGGTGAAGACCTTGGTCTTGGCTCTCGTGTCGAGGTCGGTAACATGACCATCCAGAATTTGACTGGAAGTTTTACCATCAATAATGGTAAAAAGCTGGTGTTTGATGACGACCTGATTTGGGTCGCTCCACTCGAGCACCGCTCATTTTGGAAGTGGCTCAGAAATGGTTACACCCCGGGGTACATCATCGTTGACGCCACGGATGCCACCAAGCGTTGGTTGGTAACTGAGGTAAATGGTCAGGCTTTACGTCTGCAATACCTTGAAAGCGGCGCCTTTGGTGACGACATTGAGCGACATATCAAAGCTAATGGCTACGCCTCTCGAGGCTTAAACGACCATTGCTTTGAGATTGACGGTAACGGTACACCGTATTGGGTGCTTTCTTCATACGACCAAACAATCGGTTTTGGTGGTGAAGAATCAGAAGGCCCCATCACGGTTGACGCTCAAACCGGTGAGCTCAAGGCTTATAGCATTGATGAAGCACCTGCTTGGATAGACCGTATCCAACCTCAGTCTTTTATAGAAGACCAGATTAGATGCTGGGGTGAATATAAAGATGGTTGGTGGAATGCTGCTTGGGCTCAGATTGGAGTGCAAATTCCGACACCGGGAACAACTTTGGTTTACTCCAAAGGTCGTAGCTTCTGGTACACTGGAATTCAATCTGCCGGAGCGGATAACGGTACAAACGGCTTTATGCTCGTTGATACGCGTACCAAAGCGGCAAAATTCTACCGCGTAATTGGTATCAACGAAACGGAAGCTATGCGTATTGCCAACGATCAGCCTTTTGCCAAGGCTGCTCAGTACAGTGCCAATTTCCCGGTACTGTATAATGTCAGAGGTGTCCCGACATACTTCATGACATTCAAGGGTAGCTCTGGCAACGTAGTAGGCTACTGCTTCGTGGCGGTTAATAATCGTCAGGCCGTAGGCTCTGGTTCATCCAAACAAGATGCCGAAGCCGCTTATCTCAGAATGTTGAAAAAGACATCTCAGGATAAGATTAAAGACGGCGATGTAAGCCATGAGACGAAAACAATGACGGTCCGCGCCATCGTTCAAGAGAATAATATATACTATATTCTCTTCAACGAAATCAAAGGTGTTGAGTTCACCGGTAGTACAGAATTCTACCCTGAGCTCAAATGGACCAAACCCGGAGATAAAGTCCAGGTTTCATATGGTCAAGGAGAGAGCAAAGTCATCCCGCTTGACTATTATGACAACCTTGATTTTGAAATCTAAGGGTAACATATAAAGTAAAAGCCTGGCAGTTTTATCTGTCAGGCTTTTCTTTTGCTTATTTACCAAATTTTATTTAGAAGCTTTTTTAATGTTTAATTTTTTGATTTTTGTTTTTTCTTCTTTGCTTTTCGGAATATAAACTTTTAGCAAACCATTGTCATAGCTGGCATCGGCTTTATCAAAGTCCAAATCCCAAGGCAAAGAAATGCTACGTTTAAATGAGCCATAGCTAATTTCGGAGAAATAGCTTCCGCCTTCTTTATTTTCGTAAGAATTTTTCTTCTCACCTGAAATGGTCAAATAACCGTCTTCAGACAATTGCAAGTCAATATCATTTTCATTCATGCCCGGAATTTCAGCCGTAACATTAACGCTGTCTTTATTTTCTTTTACTTCCAATTTTGGTTCAAAACTATTCCAGTTTGTAGCCTCTCTGCTTTCCGGCAAATCGAGCAGATTATAAAAACTACCAAACAAGTTTTTCAAATCTCTGTTAGTCGGAAAGTTCAATTCGTTCAGATAATGATGTCGGTTATTATTCATAAGATCTTTTCTCATTTTACAATCCTCCATATCAAAAAGAAATCTATCATTTCTGATTTTTATTTAGGTATTGGTAAGATGAAATGCAAGAGGCTATAAGAAATTAAAAACTTGAAAATTTAAGGAATATTCTTATAATCTAATACATCAACAGAAAGGATAAACTATGCAAACACAATGGGCTCTGGTAACGGATTTTGACGGCACAATCAGCGCAGATGATTTTTTCACGCTGGCTGCAGAAAAATATTTTGATGAACAAATGTTAGCTCCTTGGCGAGCCTATCAAAAAGGCGAGAAAAAACATTTTGACGCCCTAAATGAGATGTTTCAAAAACTCCGTCGCTTGCCCGATTTAGACAAGTTCATCAAATCCATTCCTTTAGATAAAGACTTTGAAAAAGTTGCTTCCCTTTGTTTGGATAAAAATATTTTGGTTTGTATTTGTTCGGCCGGATGCGATTATTACATAAACTTATTGCTAGGCGATATAATCGAAAAATATGACATCAACCTCATCACCAATCATGGAGAATATAGTTATGCCAATGGTCTTAAAATGACCAAATTACCCAAGACACACCCTTGCTATGATGAAGATGTCGGAATTTCTAAAAAAATGGTCGTTAAAAATCTTCAAAAGCGTGGTAAATCCGTAATCTTTGCCGGCGATGGTAAACCCGATATTGCCGCAGCCTCCTGTGCTGATGTTGTCTTTGCCAAAAAGCAGTTGTTATCCATGTGCCAAGAAGACGAAATTAAGACAAAACCCTTTAATTCTTTTGCCGATATTTATAACTTTATAAAGGAGCTATAAGATGTATTACGCACCATTTCCCAATAAGCAAATAAACATTCCTTATCTCTTAAAAATCGGTAACGGAAAAATCAAAAAAATCGGCAAATACCTGACAGACAAAGGCTTAAACAACGCTGTAATTTTTTGGAGTGAGGGAATGCAAGCCTTACTAGGCGACAAACTCTATCCCGGATTAAGCGAAAATGATGTTGCGATAGTACACGAGCAAGACATTCCGTTTATTAATATTGAAGAAATAACCAAAATTACGTTTAATCTACCAAAAGCCACGGATGTCATTGTTGGTATCGGTGGCGGTAAAGCTCTTGATTTTGCAAAATTCAGTGCCCACTTATTAAAAATTCCGTTTGTATCCGTTCCAACTTCCACTTCTAATGATGGTTTTTGCAGCCCCAATTCATCTTTGATTGTTAATGGCAAAAGAAAAACCGTCAAGGCAAGCATACCCTTTGGCGTGGTTGTTGATTTAGACATCATCAAAGCCTCACCGCAAATTTGTCTTTATTCGGGAATAGGGGACATGGTCTCCAAAATCACAGCACTTTATGATTGGAAGCAAGCCGCAGAACGAAAACTTGATCGTTATAATGACTTTGCCTCACTGATGAGCTACAACTCATTAACGTTATTGTTTAATAAGCATAGTACGGATATTAATGCAGAATCTTTTCAAAGAAGTTTGGTTAATTCTTTGCTTACCAGTGGTATAGCAATGGAAATTGCCGGAAGTTCACGTCCGGCCAGCGGTTCTGAACACTTAATTTCTCATGGACTTGATGCAATCTCTAAGCGCCCCAGAATGCATGGTCTTCAAGTCGGCATTGCCACTTATTTATGCGCTCTTTTGCAAAACAACCCAAGTACGGCAGGTGTAAGAGATGTATTGTCCGCTACGGGATTTTTTGCTTATGTCAAACAAGATCCGTTGTCTAAAGAAGAGTTTATAAAAGCTCTACAAATGGCACCGAGTATTAAGTCAAATTTCTATACCATATTATCTGAAAAAGACAGTTTTGCCCGCGCACTTCAGATACTAGATCAAGATCCGATACTCAACCAATTGATAAGATACTAGCTAGGCAATTAAATTAAGCATATTTTGGTATCTGCAGATTAAATGCGGATAGTGAGCTAATTTCTTCTCAAAAACTTTGAAAAGAGATTCATAATACCAAATTTGTTTATCTTTAGGGCTGTTAAAGTATTTCCAAACCATTTCTCCGCAAATTTCCATATTTTCAACCAAAGAAGAAAGGTTAGAAATTTTATCGGCACAAATCAGGAGTAAACCTTCTTCATCATCTGAGTTTTGTGCATAGGTGATAGTTTCTGTCTTTCGCTCCATCCAAGAGGCTGATTTGTCACTTTCGTTATCAGCCAAAATAATGTGTAAAATTGCTTGTCCTTTTTGGGAGGGAAATAGCGCTAAAATATCTTTATCAGTAAAGGGGGTGTCCTCAATAATATCATGTAAAATTCCGGCAATTACCAAATTTTCGGAAGCCTTCACATTGAGCAAAATTTCCGCCACATCAAATAAATGCGACACATAAGGAGCCCCGTTAACTTTGCGCACTTGCCCTTTGTGTGCTTCCAGAGCAAATTGCACAGCTTTTCGCATATCATCAGTTAAGTTATTGGCATGTTTTGCACAAAAATCATCAAATAATTTAAGGGCTTCTTCATGATTATAAGACATTTCTAATCCTTTAATAAAATCTGCCAAGATTTATCGGCTTTAAACTTTTCATCAAACAACACATCAGCCATATATTTTGTCACTTTAACATTGCTGAATTCATTGTGAATCTTCTTATGTCCGCGAGCTGCAATTTCCATCCGTTGAACCGGATTATTTTTATAGAATTTGACCTTCTCAAAAAATTCTTCGGGTGTTTCATAGAAAACAGCTTCATCTTCCCCGAATAAGTCTTGAAAACCATTACGCTTATCAAAGAAGACCAATTGTCCATTCGCCATTGAGTGCACCATTCTGTCCGAACTGTAAAGATACACATCATTTAGCCTGCTCAAATTAAAACCCATGGCACTTTCTTGCAAAGCTCTGATATATTCATAGCCATTAAGGGCAGGGGCGCCTTTAATGCCTGCTAATTTCCAATTAAGATGCGGAACTTTATTATTCGTTTCATCAATAATTTTATCCAATTCTTCATCTTGTCCGCAAAATTGGCGTTTTCCGGTCGTGGCACACAACATCATGTCAAAAGGCAGCTCTTCTTTTTCAAAAGCACGTCCAATTTCCAAACTATCATCCGTCATATTGGGAACATAGCCGACAATTGTGCCTTGTCTTCTGAATTGATTGAGGAGCTCTTTATCACCAGTACTAATCAGCGTCACATCAGCCACTTTTGCACGCTCAGCCACAGCCTTAATATTTCGTTCAGCAAAGCCTGGAACAATCCAATCACAACTCCATTGGAGCACCTTCAAATGAGGAAAAAGTTTTTTAATTTCCCCAATTGTATCATTAGAAATCAAATCGGCATGTCCGATAAACAAAGCATCAGGTTCTACAACTTTGCAGTAATTAATCAAATGTTGGTTAAGGCGCCTTTTGCCAATAAAATTCATATGTCCGAACCCAAACATCCGGCATAAATCTCTGTCCGGATAATTGAGCACCGAATACCCGTTACGTATCAGACCGTTAGAAATTTTGAAAGGGAAACCGACTTGAAAGCATCCCTTAAGACGAATAAGATTAAAGTTAGAAATATGAATAATTTTTTTCATAACAGTCTCATTTTTGCAGAATATGTTTGAACCATAAATTAAACTTTGCAATCAAGCGAAACAGAGGGTGTAAAAACTTCGGAGCTTGTCCTGCAGCCGAAAACATCACCGACACACGGTGAATATTGCAATCAATGGCCACCCCCATCCGATGATGTCCTTGATTGAGGGTATCTTGAATCCCCAAGTTACGGCAAAGCATAATATCTAAAGGAAAGCGATCATCATAGCCATTGGTTTGCATACTGTTTTTGAGCCAGTTATACATTTTTTTGCGTTCACTTTCAGGCATCATGTATTTGGGGTTAGAAAATTGATAGGCGTTTTCAGGCGTCCGAAAACTACGCTCAATTTTGAGCTTTCGGATTTCAAACGGGTCAATGTGATAAATATTACTAGAATAAGCTTTGTATTTATATCTTAAAACTCTGATAAGAGGAGATAAAAAGTCCCAACGACTAATTCTGGAAACAAACGCAATTCTCACCGGAATAAATGGAGTATTGTTTTCAACGGCCTTAACGATGACATCGCGACCTTTTAGGAGTGTATCATAAATAATAGGTTTGGTCTTATCATAAAGATCTTTTTCTCCGATGAGCAATACGACATCATTCTCACAATTTGCCGTGAGATGAGTATTACTATCTTCTAGCCCAATTAAATCTTTAGGGTCCAGATGATAGATTTCGGATGAAAAACAAATATGTGTCATAAATTACTCCTGAGCACAAGATACACAAATCTCGTAAATAAACAATTAAAAACCCCAAGGCTTCCACAAATATAAGCAATTAAAGAAGAAATGTTGCATTTTTGTTACATAATTATGTTGTATGAGGGGCTAAAATATGATATACTAAATCTATAAAGTAAAAGATATCATTATGGATAGAAGGAGTATTGACATGGTAGCTCTGGTAAAGGAAACAAAAGGCGAAACCTTCATTAAAAAGATTGACGCCGCCAAACAAAATAAAGGGCATATTTTCTCCCTTTTGTTAGAAACTCTCACTCAAGAATATCCTCAAGCAGAAGCTGTAAGTATTGTCAATAAAGTCAAAAATTTCGATGCCTTGGTTAACTATGATGCCAGTTTGGCTCGCTTTCAAATTGGGCGCAATGCGGAAAGCGTCCGCAAGACCATGGAAGAAATAAGTTCTATCAAAGTATTGGGTAAAGATAACTTCAAATACAAACAACTCATGATTAAAAAACTCAATGTTTTAGCATCCTTAAATCCTGATGCCAAAACCTATGCCGATATTGCCGCCGCAGCCTATATTGAGCAAGGTTTTGGTGATGTAAACGTCTTTAAGCGTGAATTTACCAATTACGTTCATAATCTCCATAATATCAGCACGGTCGGTTGCTGGGATACTGAATGTTTGGCACGACTTGGCTGTTAATAAAGAATTAATTCAAAACTTCTATACTGGTCTCCATATTATGTTTGATATGGAGACTTTTTTATGGATTGCATTAAAACCATAGGCGTTATGACCGGAAATTCGTTAGACGCGGTTGATGTCGTCTTAAGTGAGTTTTCTATAAATCGAATTAAAGATATTCAAGGCCTAACACTTCCTTATTCCGATACTCTGCGCCAAAATTTCATCCAAATAAAAGAAGCCTTAAAAAACAATCCTCAGTCGCTGTCCAAACTTGCGCAAACCAAAGAATTTATCTCAACAATCAATGAATATACAACCCTCGTTGCTAAGGCTATCAATGAGGTAATAAAAAAAACTAAAATAAACAAGTCAGAAATTGCCGCCATTGGCTTTCATGGCCAAACTTGCGGACATTTGCCACCATCTTTGGCCGGCACTTCTCAAGCCTATACCATCCAAGTAGGCAATCCGAATTTATTGGCAGATTTAACGTCTTTACCGGTAATTTATGACTTTCGCTCTGATGATATGCTCAACGGCGGGGAGGGTGCACCTCTAGCCCCCATGCATAACGCTCATTTAGCAACCTCGCTCAAAGCTCAAGGCATAAACGAATTTGCTTTTTGTAATGGAGGCAATACCGGCAATATTGCTATTATCAGCCAAAAACAAAATGGTGAAAATGTTGTTTTGGGATGGGACAGCGGACCATTTAATCATTTTCCAGATATGCTAACCCAAAAGTTTTTTAAACAAAATTATGATGAAAATGGCATGTATGGCAACCAAGGAACCATAAAGCCAGAACTTCTAAAAATTTTGTTTGATACTGCGGCGCAAACCCCTCAAGGAGAGAATTATTACCTGTTGCCGCCACCTAAATCTTCCGACCCGGCCTGGTATCATTTACCCGATTTGCAAGCTTTTAATCCGTCCGATATCTTACGAACAGCGGAATATTTAAGTGCTTATGGTTTATTCCATTCGCTTCAATACATCCCGACTGATGTCAAAATGCCAAAACATTTTTTAGTCTTTGGTGGCGGTTGGAAAAATCCGTTAATACTAAATGATTTTCAAAACCTAATGAGTGGGAAAGCCGTAGTCTTGCCGGAACATCAAGAGATTTTTAAGCTCATAAGCCAAAGATTAGGAAAAAATTGCCAAGTTCGCTGGTCGGATGAATATGGCATCAGCGGACAATATATGGAAGCTAGGATTATGGCAGACCTCGCTTATTGCAAAATAAAAAATATTCCATTTAC
The DNA here is from genome assembly GCA_949286215.1 of uncultured Pseudomonadota bacterium. Classification (GTDB taxonomy): domain Bacteria; phylum Pseudomonadota; class Alphaproteobacteria; order RF32; family CAG-239; genus Scatocola. Next base: position 102,946 of record CASDYX010000006.1, on the reverse strand, counting down.
CACGCCGCAAATGACAAATTGTAAAACACCGACTGTTTGTGGTCTGTGGTGCTATCCTCAAACCGAACAACTTCCTTTGTTTAGTAGAGCTTACCCTGGAAGAAAATAAAAAAAGCACCCTAAAAAGGGTGCTTCGTTTTAATACAAAATAAGCTATTGTTGCAAACCTTCCGAAATCTTTTTTAGTTGGTTAACAATATTAGCAACGGTTTGAGAATATTCCTCTTCAGAAATCGTACCGTTTTTGTCGGTATCTAATTTCTCAAAAATCTTTGCCGTAACTTTTTTTGTTTCTTCTAATTTGTATTCAACTAATTCTTCCTGAGAAATTTCCCCATCAGAATTAGTATCTATTTTTGTAAATTGCTCATGAATCATCAAAGTCGGATCAAATTGTTGAGCTTGAACAGAATTGATGAAAAGCAATGTTAATAAACAACTAAATACGGTCAGTTTCATAACAACCTCTTTTGTTTTGGGGTTAATAAGAACGAGCATAAATCACATCCATTGTTGCCGGTTTGCCGGTTAACAAGCAAACACCTTCGGTTCCGGTTTGGTCAAACGGAATGCAACGGATTGTGATTTTCATTTCCTTGAGAATAGCTTCAGATTCCGGATCTGCACACCATTTGCCACGAACAAAAGCAACCTTGCCTTGCTTACCATCTTCAATCCAAACATTAGATTGGCTGAAGTATTTTTTAAATTCTTCAGAAGAGGTAATATCTTGGCGAATATTTTGTTCCAATCTGTTTTTAGCTTTCTGGAAAATCTCTTTTTGAATGTTTTCCAAACGAGTATCAATTGAGGCAACAAATTCATCAAATTTGACGATTTGTTTACCCTCAGGAGTGCCAAGTTTGGTTCTTTCTTTAACCATAACATTTTGACCTTCGGCATCACGCATACCGATTTCGCAAATAACCGGAGCACCTTTTCTGGTCCACTCCCAGAATTTGTCAACCGAAGCTCTGTCACGTTTATCAACTTTGATACGAATTTTTTCAGCAAACGGAGCTTTTTTCTTTAAGGCAGCAACTAAGTTTGAGATATATTCCATAACCTTGTCTGCATCTTCGGCTTTTTTAATAACCGGAACAATCACAACCTGATAAGGTGCAATTTTCGGCGGAACAACCATGCCATCATCATCGGCATGGGTCATAATCACACCACCGATTAAGCGGGTAGAAACACCCCACGAAGTCGTATAGGCAAATTCGGATTGACCTTGATTATTGATGAATGAGATATTGGCAGACTTTGCAAAATTTTGTCCCAAGAAGTGAGAAGTGCCTGCTTGCAGAGCTTTACCGTCTTGCATCATTGCTTCAACGCAATAAGTATCAACCGCACCTGGGAATTTTTCATGTTCAGGTTTGCGACCAACCAACACCGGCATAGCCAAAGTGTTTTCGCACAAATCACGATAAGCTTCCAACATGCGCTTTGTCTCAATTTCGGCTTCCTCGGCAGTCGCATGAGCGGTGTGACCTTCTTGCCACAAAAATTCTCTGGTTCTCAAAAACAGGCGAGGGCGCATTTCCCAACGAACGACGTTTGCCCATTGGTTAACCAAAACCGGCAAATCGCGATAAGATTTAACCCATTTTGAAAATGAATCGGCAATAATAGCCTCAGATGTCGGACGAACGATTAAAGGCTCTTCAAGTTTTGAATCCGGAACAAGTTTTCCGTCTTTCATCGACAAGCGAGAGTGTGTTACAACCGCCATTTCCTTAGCAAAACCATCGACATGTTCAGCTTCTTTTTGGAAGAAAGACAGCGGAATAAACATCGGGAAATAGCAATTTTCATGATCTGTTTCTTTAATCTTTTCATCAAACACATCACGGATACGTTCCCAAATTCCATATCCCCAAGGCTTAATCACCATACATCCGGGAGAAGAAGAATTTTCGGCCATATCTGCTTCACTGACAACATTTTGATACCACTCCGGATAATTACCGGCTCTTGTATTTTTTAATCCCATAAGTTTATTCCTTTTTTAATATTACATAATTAAAGGCTCGCCGCCCCAATGCGGAAAGCCTGACCACTATAACACTTTTTGCTTATTTGCCAAGAGGTTATTTACGCAAAATTAAATTTTATATCACGCTGATAGCTAAGGCCGACAAAATATCTTCAGCTTGGGATTTTGAAATGAAAGCACCTTTCAAGTTGGTTGCATCATTATAGCTGAAACAGCCCAAATCGCAACCTCTCAAATCAGCGCCCTTAAAACGACATTGTCGCAAAACAGCTTCTCGCAAGGAGCAATTCTCCCAAATGCTGTCTCTAAAATCGCAAGCGTTTAATTCCGCTCCATTAAAATTTAAGCCGTACAGTGTTTGTCCTTTAAAATTAAATTCCGGTAAGAAACAATAAGAAAGCATACAATTCTTAAACTCACAATTTAAGTTGCTGACATCAGAAAAATCACTTCCGGAAAGCTTGCAATCCTCAAACTTAGCACTAAAAAGGTGACACCCTCTGAATATACAATTATTCAAATCACAATTTTTAAAAATTGCTTCATTGAAATTAGAATAAGAAAAATCAATATTACTCATTTTGCAATTAACAAAACGACTGTTTTCTAATGAAATATGTTTTATTTCTGAAATTGTAAAAAGACAATTTTCAAATTGAGTACATTCCTCAGAGGTTGTAATTTCCTTAAGCTCTTCAGTTGATATGGATTGATTGCAATAATTCATTTTAGCCTCAAAAAAAGTCCGATAAAAACTATCAGACTTTAATTATAAAAAGATAACACCAAAATAAAAATAATTATTTTACAATGTCATCAATTTTTTTGATGATTTTTTTAGAATGTTTGTTTTCATTTAATATCTGACTGTACTTTTCTCTTCGATTTTGCTGCTTTTCAAGCAATTCACTGGTTTCTTTAGCTTGTTTTAAGGCTAAATTCTTATCTTCTTTGGCTTGCGAAAGGAGCAAATTTTTAACTTCTTGAGGCAAAGAAGATTTACCGATTTTATAAACGGCTTCATCAAAATCCTCACTAATATCGGCACTTTTACGAGCAAACCACTGACTGCTTGATTTTTTAGCGGCTTTTTTCATTGTTTTTAAGCTATGTTTTTCAGGCTTTTTATCTAAAGCAGTGTCTGCAATCTGGAAAGACTTCGAGCTCTCATTTGAGGTATTAGAATATTCCTTAGCTCTAACAGAAGTCGTTAAGAGACATACAAACACACCACATATTAAAGCACCGATAATTTTATTCATAATCATTTCCTCACATAAAACAAACAATATCAATACGTTCAATATAATAGCTTAAGAAAGAATTGCAAGACTTGAGAAAAGCGCTTGCATATTAAAATGAAAGAGCTAGGATAATTTTGTTATGACATTTTTGCCATAATAAATGTATCAACCTGTTTGTGAAAAGGATTAAGATAATGGCAACAGGAACAGTAAAATGGTTTAATAATAGAAAAGGTTATGGTTTCATCACACCCGATGAAGGCGAACAAGACATCTTTGTACACATCTCTGCCGTTCAAAAGGCAGGGTTAAGAACTCTCAAAGAAGGCGCAAAAATCAGCTATGAATTGATGAGTGAAAAAGGAAAGACTGTTGCCGGCGACTTAAAGGTTGTAGAATAGCTCAATTTTTTCCCAAAACACCGTTAAGAATAATCTCTTAGCGGTGTTTTTTTGTTTGACGATAAGCCTTAAAAGAGCTACTATAAAACAAACTTTAATTATTATAGAGATGAAAACAAAAATATTTGCAATTTGCCTGTTAGGTATGGCTATTGCCACTTCTTGTAACACAGTAAAACAAGGAGAAAAAGAGTTAGAAAAAGACGTGCCGGAAATCTGCATTGACAGCCTAATGCCTTCGGCAATGACTGCCGCAGACATTCTCCTCTCCGTAACGGATAAGGGGTATATCAAAGACGGGAAATACTTTTCCGAAAAAGACGGGAAAGTGCCGGACCCAGATGGCCTTTATTCCGTCATCGAAACAACATTTGATGGAACTATCGAAAGCATTGACACCATCAAAGTCTTCTTCAAAAAGTAAAAAGAAACCGTTCAGACTTAACATCTGAACGGTTTTTGTTTGGCTTAAAACATAATTGGCAAACAACTACTTGCCTGTGGTGCTACCACTGCCTGTGGTGCTACCACTGCCAGTGGCGCGGCCACTAGAATTGTTCTTGCAATTCAAAGAAATAAGCTTGCGGATGGTCGCAAACCGGGCATTTCTCAGGAGCTTTGGGGCTCTCAACACGATGTCCGCAGTTAGCACATTCCCAAATAACTTTAGTCGGGCGTTCAAAGATTTTGCCTTCAACCAAAGAATTGAGCAAAGCATTATATCTTTCTTCATGACCTTTTTCAATTTTAGCAACTTGCTCAAACAAGAAAGCAATTTTGGTAAAGCCTTCTTCATGAGCTTCTTTAGCCATACGGTCATACATATCGGTCCACTCATAGTGTTCACCGGCTGCTGCATCTTTGAGGTTTGTCATAGTATCAGGAACTTGACCTTCATGCAAAAGTTTGAACCAAATTTTAGCATGTTCTTTTTCATTGTTAGCGGTTTGTTCAAACTTGTCGGCAATAATGTTGTAGCCTTCTTTCTTAGCTTTAGAAGCATAGTAGGTGTACTTGTTGCGAGCCATTGATTCGCCGGCAAAAGCATCCATTAAGTTTTTCTCGGTCTTAGAGCCTTTAAGTTCCATAGTTTTTCTCCTTGTTTGTTAGAGCGTTAATTAAAATTTTTACAGTTTTGACAGATTCCCTTAAAGGAAATATCAAAATTCTCAACCAATAAGCCTGTCTTGGCCAAAACCTTATCAGCCAAATCAGGAGCCACGTCATAAGGCACATCATAAACCTTATGGCATTTTGTGCAAATAAAATGATAATGATTACACAAGTTATGATCAAAATGCACCGAACCGTCTAAACTTTCAATCTTTCGAATTACATTGTTTTCTGCCAATTGATTAAGATTTCGATAAACGGTCGCCAAACTCAAAGAGGGCATTTCTTTGCGCGCAATATTATATATTTCATCAGCAGTCGGATGAATAACATTTTCTTGCAAAGTTTTCAGAATAAGCTCTCTTTGTTTAGAATATTTCATAACTTGCCCATAAAATTGATAATGATTACTATTTTTTGTTTATAGCTTTAAATTATGATTGTCAATAATAATTTTAGGGATTATGTATATAACAACATTTTAACAATATTAAAGGAGAAGACCATGAAAGCGGTTGAAATCAAAAAAGATATATATTGGGTAGGGGTTAAAGACTGGAACTTGAAAGAATTCCATGGTTACAGCACACCTCATGGCTCAACCTACAACGCGTATTTAATTATGGATGATAAAATCACATTGGTTGACGGTGTAAAACACTATATGTCCCACGAAAATATTGCCCGCATCAAGAGTGTGGTTGATTTCAGCAAAATCAGCTATATTGTCGTCAACCACGTTGAAATGGATCACTCCGGCAATATTCCTGAATTGATGAAATTAGCTCCGCAAGCGGTAATTGTTACCAACTCTGCCGGCAAAATGGCTTTGGAAGCACATTTTGATACTACGGGCTGGAATTATCAAATCATCAAATCCGGTGAAACCTTAAATATCGGTAAAAGAACCTTGGCTTTCATGACAACTCCGATGTTACACTGGCCGGATTCGATGATGACCTACGTCAAAGAAGATAAACTCCTCTTGTCCAACGACGGATTCGGTCAACACTACGCTACCGATGCCTTGTTTGTAAAAGACGCACCGTTTGACTGCGTTATGCAAGAAGCAAAGAGCTATTATGCCAATATTTTGTTCCCTTACGGAGCTCAGGCTGAAAAAGCTTTGGATACGGCAGGTTCCATGGGGTTGGATATTGAAATGATTGCACCGTCTCATGGTTGCATCTGGTCAGGTAAAGAAGAAGTATCGGCAATTTTGAACGCTTACGCCAAATGGGCTAGTGGCAAAAATGAAGGTAAAGCCGTTATTGTATATGATACCATGTGGGGCGCAACCGCAACCATGGCCGAAACCATTATGGGCGAATTCCAAGCCGCTGGCATTCCTGTTGTAAAGCATTGTTTGGCCAGCAAAAACGTTTCTGAAGTAATGGTTGACTTTTTGGATGCCAAATATGTTGTCATCGGTAACCCGACATTAAATAATCAGCTTTTCCCAAGAGTCGCTGCTTTTGTAACTTATATGCATGGTTTAGCACCAAAGAATAAAACGGCTATGTGCTTTGGCTCATATGGCTGGAAGCCGGGTGTTGTAAAACAAATCCAAGCCGTGTTTGAAGACTTAGGCTGGACCACGGTTGAACCTTTTGAAGAAAAATATACGCCAAAATCAGACATTTTGGAAAAATTAAAAGAAAGAGTAAAAGAACTTATAGCCAAATAAGTTAATTCAAACAAAACAAAACCCCAAATGATTTTCTCATTTGGGGTTTTGCATATTTAAAAGCGATTAATCATCAGTAAAGAAGAGGTAAGGGACGGCATCTGCTTTTAATCCGTGTGCCTTACAGTAATCTTTCAGTTGTTTTACTGTATAACTAAGCTTGAGATCCACTCGCACTAATGGTTCAAAGGTCAACACGTCAGTATCCTTACATTTCCACATAATCGGATTTTTATCCGTTGGAATTGTTACCCTTACAGGAATAAGAGTTCCATCTTTCATAATGACGCCAACGACTGTATAAATATCTATAATATCACCAGTCAAGGCTAACGCATTATAGAAATAGAAAGATTTATTGGACTGTAGAGTTACTCCGCGTGTCGTCTTTACGACATAACCGACTTCAAATCCGCCTGCTTCTTTTGGAAAGAGCACGCGTGAATGGTCAATATGGTCTCCCGAAAGATCTGGATTATCTGTTTCCATACCTCGGTGATTGTAAATCTTTCTTGTATCAGAAATCTGGTACAAGACATGATTTATCAATACTTCATCATCGGGAACCTGCTGATTTTTAAGCTCATTATCCAATTGCTCGATACCATCAGCAATTTCCTTTAATTTTTTTTCTTTTGTGTTACCACTACAAGACAGACACACAACGGCAGCGGCCATGACCAGACCTACCATAAACAACTTTGTTTTCATAATGCTTTTTTATTTACTTGGTTCAACTAACGGAAGTCTGAAAGGATTATATTTAACCCCCATATCTTCCAATTTTAATTTTTGTTGATCTAATCCAACTATAAAATATAGAGGATTAGTACCATTGGCAACACATTCATAACCGGCAGATTTACCATCTGAAGTTATAATAGCGGGTAGCCAATAGTTATCTTTTGTCGGAACGGCAGAGAAAACGCCATTTTGTTTCTTCAATTTATCATTATCAAAGAAATATACGGCTAAACTACCATCCACCGAAAAAAGAAGACCCTCTTGATAACGAATGGCAACACATTCATACATATCGCCAAAATCATCTGGAGGTGTGAGCGTTCTAAAGTAATCGATTGGATGACATTGAGACAAATCTAAAGCATTATCTGTATCTGTCATATAAATCAACCTAACGGCCTTTCCCAAATCAGAATTTACTTTATCAATCACATATTGCTTGGTTGAAGAGGAATTACATCCTGCCAAGCAAACGATTACTACCAAGAAATATAACACTTTTTTCATAATCATAAAGTTAAAAATAAAATAAATTTAATTTAAAAGCAGGACATTATATTTATATCCTTGCCGCTTGGCATATTCCCAATACCAACCTTCAATACGCTGTGTTTTTGGGTGAGAAGAATCACCTTTATTATACAGTGATGTATAAATCCAATAATTGGTTTCGTTTTCCAATATCACAACAGCAGGTTGCCAGGGAGCATTAGGAATGTCCGAAGGCATAGCAGTCATGGTAAATTCTCCATTCTGAGGCATCATATCCATTCCTGCCGCATCGAAATAGCTCTTATGACCATCTACCTCAATACTGACACCATTTTCATAAATATCAGCGGTACAAGTTCTGGCACCGAATTTATCAGATACAACATCCGTAAAACAGATAGTCTTTTCGGTGTAAAGCTTTTTACCAAACGAAGCATCATCTTTTGGTAAGACAAACTTGGTTCGATCTAAAGATTTACCTTCCGCGACTTCTTTTATTGAGCGATAGTTCTCAAACTGAACTTGGCTCAAAATTTTATCCTGTCCGCCATTACACGATAGCAAACAGCAGACTGCGGCCATGACCAGACCAGTCAACAAGAACTTTTTATTCATATAATAGAAAAAATAAGACATTTTCAAAAAGATGGTTAACACCTTTTTTGTTAAATGTCTAGACAAAAAAGAAAGAAAATCACATTTTTATCGCAAACCTTCAATCTTATCGCGACGGATAAGGTAGCCAAAGCGTAGCGTATTAAGAATAAGAGAAGACAATCCTCCGCAAGCCAATCCGATAGGTAAACCTTTCAATCCGAGCCCCAAAGTAAAGGCGAAGAAGTAGCATGCCCAAACGCGCACAATTAAAAACGATATCACTTGATTAATGGTTGGAATTTTAACATCGCCTCGACCATTTAATGCGCCATTAATATTTAAGGGCAGGGCATCGATAAACAAATCAGCCAAGACATAGAACAACAAACCGTTAATAACCTGAATAACGCTTTTATCATTGGTAAATATACCAAACACTTGGTTTGGAAACGTATGGAGTATTGTGATAAGAATAACGATTGTCGTCAAAGAAATTACATATCCTGCATTTGTGGCAATTAAAATACCTTTACGATCTTTTCTGCCAAATGCATTAGCGACAACAATAGACGTTGCTTGAGAAATAGAAAAACAAATCATAAATAACAAGGTACTGACATTAATCATGATTACAAAAGTAGCCATGGTGTGCTGTCCCATCCAACCGGCAAAAGTACTCACCAAAGAGAATGACCCATTGGTCGCAATCGTCATAATTGCAATACCATAACCGATTTTACGAGTCCTTTTACTGTCATTCCACCAAGTAGTATAGCTCCGATCCAAACCAAAACGCTTATTCAGTTTAGGATTTTTACGCATTCTATGAATATAAAACAGAATATATGCCGCCAAAAAGATGCGAACAATTAAAGTTGAAGTTGCTGAGCCGATAGCTCCTAGCTCCGGCAAACCAAATTTCCCATACACCAAAATCGGGTTAATGATAATATTTAAAACGTTTGCGGCAATAATACCATACATACCCACATAAGGACGCCTAATAGACTGCAAAAAGAAATTGGCATTTACATACATTAAAATGAAGGGAATGGAAAACACAAACACACGCAACACTTCGCCACCGTGTTTTACCATATCATCATCTTGCCCCAGAAGGCGTAAAATAGTTTCTCCTTGAATACCCAGCAAAGTAAAAATTGCGGCTAAAAGAAACGAATATTTGCGTCCTTCGTGATATATTTTACCGGTTGATTGGAATTTATGAGCCCCGAATTTTTGTGAAGACTTAATCAGGACACCTTGCAGCAAACCGATAGGAATTGTGAACAATACAACAAAGACCGAATTTGCCAAGCCAATATAAGCCAATTGATCAGTATTGTAATTACCGACAATCATTGTGTCCACAATACCCATCAATCCCATGGCCACAAAAGCCGTGGTAATAGGCAAAGCCAATTTGGCAATATCTTTAATATAACGTTTTAATTGTTGTATATATTCTAGCATTTCTCCTCACTTTTGGTTCTTGGTGTAAATCAATAAATATTAATTTTCAAGAGCTTTGTTTTCAGATGTTGAAGTATTTTCTAAACTTTTCAATGAGCGAGCAATAAAATGAGGACTAGTACCACAATTCTGAGAAATACGCCGACCAATAGCTTCAAACTTTTGCTTTAATTCATTCACAATGTTTTCGCAAGCACAATTGGTCTCCGACTTTCCTGGATAGAGTTGATAAAATTGTCGAACGGATTTTTGAGTAATGTTAGGCATTATAACATTGGCTCCCGCCTGCAAAGCTTTAATTTGCCCGTTAGGAGCAAGAGTTTCCATGGCCGTTGTTGCCGGAATATTAATATCTGGCAAAAGTAAACGAGTAAGAGCCATAACTTTTAGAGCAAGAAAAAAAGAGCCGACTTTAGCATCTTTAAGCGGGGTATCCGGATGAGGAATAAAAGGTCCGATACCTATCATATCGGCATCAATTTGCTTAAAAAATAAAATATCATCAGCCAAAGAAGATATGGTTTGCCCGGGTAAACCGACTAAGCACCCTGAACCAACCTCCATTCCGACAGACTTAATGTCATCTAAACAAGCCTTACGAACATTCCAATCCATTCCGGGGTCAAGTTCTTGGTAGAGTTTTTTATCAGTTGTTTCAATTCTGAGTAAAAAGCGGTCAGCACCGGCTTTTCGATAAGCCAGATATTCTTCTTTTGATTTTTCTCCGACACTTAATGTTAAGGAGAACCCAAGAGATTTTATAGCTTTTATAATTTCTGTCATAACAGCCAAAGAAAAATGTAAATCTTCTCCGGATTGCAAAACAAGCGTCTGAAAGCCTAATCTTTTACCGATATTGGCTGTTTCTAAAATATCTTGAACCGATAAGCGATATCTTTTTAAATTAGAATTATCCCGTCGCAAACCGCAATAACAACAATTGTTTTTGCAAATATTCGAAAATTCAATTAATCCGCGCAAATGAATTTCATCTCCGACAAATTTTTGCCTAACTCTGTCTGCAGCCTGAAACAAATCTTCACTGCAGTCATCATTTTCCAACAAAAGTATAAGCTCGTCTTTAGACAAGCTATGGGTTTGTTCCGCTTTATAAATCAAATTTTTCATCATTTTCTCCACTCGCTAACATATAAAAAAGAGATCCAAATTACAAGTTCAAAAAAAATTGTAATTATCTGTGTATAACCTCTTGACGTAAAATAAAAAAGTTGTAGTTCTATTGCGGTTAAAAAAGAACAAGAACAAGAAAATATTGAAAGTCAGAAAGATGTCAGCATTACTAAAAAAATTCTGTAACTATTATAATGCTAATTTCACCCCGAAATTAGTAGAAAGATTACGTATTGGCTATGATTTAAGCAAATTCAAACGAGATTGCATAGCCGGTCTCACCGTAGCTGTTATTTCCATTCCTTTAGCCATGGCATTGGCAATAGCCTCAGGCGTTACTCCGGCTCAAGGATTATATACGGCAATTGTCGCCGGATTTTTCATTGCCTTGTTGGGCGGAAGCAGATATCAAATTGGTGGTCCGACGGGCGCATTTGTTGTGGTTATTTTTAGTGTAATGCAACAATTTGGATATGACGGTTTGGCAATGACAATGATTGTAGCCGGATTAACCTTAATGCTGGCAGGCTATCTCAAACTTGGAACTTATATTAAATATATTCCTTATCCGGTTGTTGTTGGTTTTACCGCCGGTATCGGCTTGCTGCTGATATCCACCCAAGTAAAAGATTTGCTTGGGCTGCAAATTGATAACGTTCCGGCAGAAGTTTTGCCCAAATGGAACGTATATCTCCATAATTTAGATAAAATCAGTCCGAGTTCAGTTATTATTTCGCTTTTCTCATTTGCGGTAATCTTTTATATTCAAAAGAACAAACCTAAACTTCCGGCCTATTTAATAAGTGTTGTCGGAGCCACATTAATTGTTGCGCTATGCGGCTTGAATACCGAAACCATCGGCAACAAATTTGGTGGTATTCCACACTTTTTACCCATGCCTCAATTACCTAATTTCGATTGGAACCTGTTTTTCAAGGTCATTCCGAGTGGCTTAACAATAGCCTTTTTGGCCGGTGTTGAATCTTTGTTGAGCGCTACTGTTGTTGACGGTATGAGTGGTGATAATCATAACTCTAATGCTGAATTAATAGGTGAGGGCTTTGCAAACTTAGCTTGCGTTTTGTTTGCAGGGGTTCCTGCTACGGGAGCTATTGCGCGTACGGCCACTAACTTTAAAGCACACGCATCTTCACCGATTGCCGGTATTATGCAGTCAGTATTTTTGTTACTGTTTATGTTATTGTTATCACCGGCCGCAAAATATATTCCTTTGGCTTGCTTGTCAGCAGTATTGATAATTGTAGGTTGGAACATGATGAATATCGAAAAAATCTATAAACTCATCATGGGTCCAAGAGGGGATAGATACACCTTGCTGACCACCTTATTTTTAACCGTTTTGGTTGACTTAAACACGGCCATTTCTGTTGGATTTATTATGGCCAGTATTATCTTCATGCATCGTATGAGTCGTGAAATTGAAATTGAAAACGATGAAGAAGTTTTACAAGATGTCGGCGGCGGTAGCGACTTAACGGAAGTCTTAAACCAAAAAGGCGTAATGTCTTTGCGCTTGTCCGGCCCGTTATTCTTTGGTGGAGCTTCTCAAGTTTCCAGATTTTTCAAGACCATACAAGATGCACCAAAAGTTTTAATCTTACGCATGGGATATGTACCTGTTGTCGATGCAACCGGAGCAAACATCATTGTTGAGTTTGTAAAAAAATATCGTCAAGCGGGAACAAAAATTATCTTTTCAAATGTAAAGAAGCAACCACACCGTGTTTTGCACAAGGTTTTCCAAGAAGAAGGTATTGATTATCATACTATCTCTGCAGCTTCCACCTTTGAAAACGCCCTTAAAATAGCTAGACGCTATTTGCGTGAACAAAACAAAAAACAGGATAAAGCAGAAAAGTCTGTTGATTCTAAGGAATAAGAGAACATAATAAGTATAATAAAAGAATACTTACTTGACTCTTTTAATATATAGTATTTATATTATATATGAAGATTGATACATAAGAAAGGATACAATATGATTATCTCATTGCTCGTTCTGTTTAGCCTCGTGCTGGCTTTTCCGGCCTATGCAAACCCGGCTTGTGCTGTTTGTACGGTTGCTGTTGGCGCTTCCTTAGAAATTGCCAGACAGTTAGGTGTAGATGACAGTGTTGTTGGTGTTTGGGCCGGAGCTATGCTTGTAATGATTGGTTTCTGGACCATCAAGTGGTTTGATGCCAAAGGTTGGGTATTTAAGGGTCGTGATTGGTTGATACAAATTATCAGCGTTGCCATGATTGGCTTTGTCTATATCAGTGAAATTCCTTATAATGCACAAGTAATAGGTATTTTTTATATTGATCCGTTTTTATTCAGCACCATTGTCGGAGCCTTTGTAATGCTATGGTCATCTGATTTTTATCAATGGATGAAAGCTAAAAACGGCGGACACGCTCATTTCCCGTTTGAGAAAGTAGCTGTTCCGGTTGTGGCTTTACTCCTTGTCAGCACATATTATTATTATTTTCCGCTTTGCCAAAAAGCAGGTGAAGTAGGGGCTGACTTATATAATTTTTAAGCCTTAAAAAGCAAAAGAGCCGATATTTATCGGCTCTTTTTTTTAATTACGGAAAGAGTTAAAAAACTCTCTTCGTTGAATTTCTTGCTGTAAAGCATCTCTAGCGCCACACCAAAATTCAAACTTTTGGCTGCAATAAACAATATCTTGGCGAATATCCTCTAAAAGACGAGCATCTTTTTCGAGAGCCAACTCTTGCTGAGAAGCTTCTTTTGCTTCATTCCATACTTCACAAGAAATTTGCGCTATTGTTTGAAGTTTACAAACTTCATTATCTCTAAATTTTCGGGGATTATCTTTAAACCTACGATATAACTTAATAAAGTAAGCCTCCAAATTACGCTCAGACAGGCATCGTAAATACAAAGAAAACACCCAAGGCCACACATAGAAAGCTATTAAGTAGAGGCCTCCTATGACCAACATAATAATAAGAAAAGTTTTCATGGCTTTATGAATTTGACGTTAATGAATTAAAATATTCTCTTCGCTTAATATCAGCAAGAATGTTTTCTTCAGCTTTTTGCCAAAAAGAAAACACCTCAAAAGGTTCACCACTACTGTTTTGCAAAGCTAAATTATATTTGCTTTTCCAAACAGATTGGAGATGTTGCGCCATTTCTAGCAGCCAATTTAAGCCTTCGTCATTATAAGCCAGACGATTAAGTTCATAAGTTTCATATTCTTTACGAACCAATTTTTCGAGCTTTTCATCAGACAAATTGGCATAAAACACTTTCCATACGATTTCCAGAATTTGATGACGAAACGCCACCACAATGAGCCCTACAATGAGGATAATCATTAACACATCTAAATTTACCATAAGACTAACGATTTAGATTAATTGACATAAAAATTACCAAATTGGGTGCACTATATTATTATTTTTTAGTTTTGTCAAATTTTGAAATAAAAAAGGGAGCTCTTTCAAGCTCCCTCATCAGATGAGTATGGACGAATCTAGTCAGCCAAGCCTAAAAGACGATATTTAACTCTGACATCATAATCTGAGCCAAAATCTTCAATTAAAGCATAGGCATAATCATTAGCTAAATCCATCTTAGTCCTTCTTGCAACTTGCTGTACTTCGTCTTTTGATGGTTCTTTAGCAGGAGCGACATCTATTCCAACAGCCACAATCTGCACACCATCATTGTTAATTAATTTAGGTGTACCGGCAGTCTCTTGAAACAGCTCCAGCATAACATTTGGCGCAATACTCTCAAAATTTTTACTACGGGGGAGGGAACCTGTCTTAAGAAGAGGCAATTGGTTGCGCTCGGCAACTTTTTCAATTTCTTCACCTGTTTCCAAATCATGCATCACCTCATTGACAATTTCTTGAGCAATAGCGCTTCTTTCATTGGCTTCCCAAAGAGCCTCAATTTCACCTCTGACTTCATCAATGGTTTTGGGGTGAGTATCACGAATAGCATCTACTTTCAAGACCATAAATCCGTCATCAGTTTCAACCACTTGACTGACTTCATCAACATTATATGAAAAAGCGGTATCAACAAAGTCATTGCTCTTCAGCAAAGAGGCATAAGCTTTAGGTTCGCTCTTAGCTTTTCCGTCTTCACTCAAGCCACTAACTTCGTAAATTTTCACATTCATATCTTTTGCAATATCAGCTAAACTTGCACCAGCACCGATTTTATCTTCAATTTGTGAAGAAATTTCATAGGCTTGCTCATAAGCTTTATCTTTACGCAAAGTGCTGACGATTTTGTTTTTAGCTTTATTTTTATCCATTTTTGAGCCGGACTTAATATCTGCCACTTTCATAATATGCCAGCCCATTTCAGATTTAACTGGACCAACGACATCACCTTTGGCGGCCGCAAATACCGGCTCAGCCATATCGGCAATCAACATATCTTGAGAAACAAAGCCCAAATTGGTGGCTGTTTTATCTTGGCCGGCCAACTCTTTGGCAACATCATAAAAATCTTTACCTTGTTTCAGAGCATGACTAGCTTTTTGAGCGGTTTCTTCATTTTCAAAAGCCATCTGCAAAACATCTCTGGTTTCAGGTGTTTCAAATTGGGCAATATTTTCTTGATAATAAGCCTCAATCTCAGCCTCATCAATAGTTACCTTTTTAGCAATATCGTCTGTTGACAAGACAATAAAAGAAACATCTCTTTCTTCCGGAGCCACGAATTCGGCATTAAAATCTTCATAATATTGCTCAATTTCATCTTGAGAAATCTTACGGTCAATTTTAACTTTTGCCGGATCAATCTTCACATATTTAAAAATACGTTTTTGATTTTCAGCTTTGGTTAAATATTCAGCCAAAACATTAGGAACATTAATATTATCGGCAGGATTTTGAATAAGTTGTTGTTTAACAACATCTAATTTTAAGCTGCCGACATAGCGGTTTTCGGTCCAACCGCTGGCTGCCAAAACGCGTCTTAATTTCTGCAAATCGAAATTTCCCTGAGCATCTAAGAATTCTGCCTGAGAATAAATAATTTTGCGCACCAAATTATCACTGATGTTAATATTTTGTTCATCGGCAGTTTTTTGCAAGATTGTATCGGTTAATACTTTTTGCACAATACTTTGCAACATGGCATTACGAATACTTTCGTTAAGCTCCAGATTGTCACCAAACAATCCTTTAGCCACTTGCATTTGTTGTTCTAATCTTTGAGCAATTTCGCTTTGTAAAACTTCATATTCATCAACTTTAATAACGGGCTTATTTTTGCCGACACTTCCCATATACCCCGAAACGCCGAACAAAGACATAAAACTAAGAGCCGTTAAAATCAAAATAAACTTGGAAAGCCATGTTTCCTGAAGTTTTCTAAACTTATTCATCATAACTAAAAAATCCTATAACAACAGTTATACTTTTAAAACTGAGCAATTATATGGCAATTTTAATAATTTATGCAATGACTTAAATATTAATGTTGAAAAGTTTTTTATGCTGGAAAAATTTTTTCAGCTGTGATAGAAAGGGCTCAAATCAAACATAAATTTTATAAGGATGAAGAAAATGGCTCGTAAAAAACTTATTGCCGGCAACTGGAAGATGAATGGTCTTTTATCTGAAGGTGTTGATTTAGCAAAAGAAATCGTTGCAGAAGTTAAGAAATTAGGCAAACCTGGATGTGAATTTTTGATTTGCCCGCCGGCTACTTTGTTGACCTCCGTTAAAAAGACCTTAAGAGGTGCTAAAGTTGCTCTCGGCGCTCAAGACAGCCATTGGGAAAACAAAGGCGCACACACTGGCGATATCAGCCCGGCCATGATTAAAGAAATCGGCTGCACATACGTTATTTTGGGTCACTCCGAACGTCGTGCTGACCATGGTGAAACCAATGAAATCGTAGCTAAAAAAGCCAAAGCTGCTCATGAAAACGGCTTAAAAACCATTATTTGCATTGGTGAATCTGAGGCTGAACGCGATTCTGGTAAAACTTTAGATGTATGCACTTCTCAAATTGCAGGTTCCGTACCCGAAGATTCTACAGCCGCAGATACAGTTATTGCTTATGAACCGATTTGGGCTATTGGTACCGGTAAGACTCCGACTCCGGCAGATGTTGAAGAAGTTCACGCCGCTGTTCGTAAAGCTCTTGCAAAGAAATTAGGCAAAGCTCAAGCCTCTAAGATGAGAATTCTCTATGGCGGTTCAGTAAAACCGGGCAATGCTAAAGAATTTTTGAGCTTAGAAGATGTTGATGGCGCTCTCATTGGCGGAGCAAGCCTGAAAGCAGCTGACTTTTTAGGTATTGCAAAAAACGCAGGTTGCTGTTAATATTGGCACCAAATAAAGATAACAATAAATGATGCGAAAGGAATAAATAATGGAAACGGTTTTGTTGGTTATCCATTTGTTGATAGCAATATTTTTGGTGAGCGTAATTTTAATGCAGCGTTCCAGCGGCGGTGCATTAGATGGTTTAGGCGGCGGTAGCGGTGCAAACAGCATTTTGAGTGCACGCGGTACCGGCAACTTTTTAACCAGATTGACCGCTATTTTGGCCACTCTGTTTTTCATCACCAGCCTTTCGCTGTCATTGTTATATAAGAGTGCAGAACCTAAAGCCACCTCTATTTTAGAGACCGCTCCGGCGGCAGATAACGTGCCCAGCGCACCATCAGCACCGGTAGCAGCGGAATAGCAGATGAAAAAACTCTCAAAAATAAAAGGCACCTTCAACCAAGGTGCCTTTGTCACTTTTAAATAAGGGAAAATCAAGGATAATAGAAATGACTAACACAATGAACTCACAACCAAAATTCATATTTATTACCGGAGGCGTTGTTTCCTCTCTCGGAAAAGGTTTGGCCTCAGCCTCACTGGCTTCATTATTGCAGGCGAGGGGCTTTAAGGTTCGCCTCCGCAAGCTTGACCCTTACCTAAATGTTGACCCCGGCACCATGAGCCCATACCAACATGGCGAAGTTTATGTAACGGATGACGGCACCGAAGCCGACCTTGATTTAGGACACTACGAGCGGTTTTCGGGTGTTCCGGCTAAAAAAACAGACAGTATAACTACCGGAAAAATCTATCAAAGAGTAATTGATAAAGAGCGCCATGGCGATTATCTTGGAGCAACAATTCAGGTTATTCCCCATGTTACCAACGAAATTAAAGACTTTATTTTATCTGATATTACTGATGAAGATTTCGTTTTATGTGAAATCGGCGGAACTGTCGGTGATATTGAAGGACAACCTTATCTTGAAACGATTCGCCAAGTAGCATATGATTTGGGACGCGATAGAGCCATGTTTATTCATGTAACCTTATTGCCATACATTCCGACCGCAGGCGAACTCAAAACCAAACCGACCCAGCACTCGGTAAAAAAACTGCAAGAATATGGAATTCAGCCCGATATGCTTTTGTGCCGTACCCAAATGGATATTCCGCAAAACGAAAAACGAAAGATTGCACTGTTTTGTAATATCCGCGAAGAAAATGTAATTGCTGCCAAGGATGCCGCCAATATCTATCAGGTTCCGATTGCTTATTCCAAAGAAGGAATGGATGCTCAGGTTTGCAAACATTTTGGTATTGAAAATCCGGCTCCGGCAGATTTAAGCAAGTGGGAAAGAATTGTTGATATTATTGCTCACCCAGAAGGCGAAGTTCGCATTGGCGTTGTCGGAAAATATACCCAATTGCTTGAAGCTTATAAATCTTTGGGCGAAGCCTTGAGCCATGGTGGTATTGCGAACCACTATAAAGTAAAAATCAAATGGATTGATTCCGAAGACATTGAAAAAGACGGTGCTGCCGCTCACTTAAACGATGTCAGTGCGGTTTTGGTTCCGGGTGGTTTTGGCGCCAGAGGAACCGAAGGCAAGATAATGGCAATTGAATATGCAAGAGAGAATAAGCTACCGTTTTTAGGTATATGCTTTGGTATGCAAATGGCTGTTATTGAAACCATGCGCCACATTGCAGGTATTTCCGATGCTAACACCACGGAAATTGCCGGTTCTAACTGCACACCTGTTGTTGGACTAATGACCGAATGGGACAAAGAAGGCTTCAAACAAATCCGTACCAAAGACGGCGACCTCGGTGGCACCATGCGCTTAGGAGCTTACGAAAGTGTTCTATCCCCCGATTCTCTGGCTTGCAAAATTTATGGCTCAGACAAGATTTCCGAAAGACACCGTCACCGCTATGAGGTAAACATGTCTTACGAACCAACGCTAAATCAAGCAGGGATGAAAATTGTCGGCAAATCTCCGGATGGATTATTACCTGAGATTGTTGAGCGTCCGGATCATCCATGGTTTATCGGCGTACAATTCCACCCCGAACTAAAGTCAAAACCTTTTGCGCCGCATCCGCTATTTGTATCGTTCGTAAAAGCGGCAATAGAAAAGAGCCGTTTACTCTAAATCAAAAAGTCCCTCCTTATGAGGGACTTTTTTTATTAGTTGCCTTACAGAAAACCCCGAGTTTACTCGGGGCTGAATGCCAAGGTGTTGGAACAACACCGTCCCACGCCAACGGGCGTGGTCAAACCGTAAGGTTTGTAGCTGTTATAGAACCCCCAGTTTACTGGGGGATATCTATAAAAACACTTGTTTTTGTCCAGAAATGTGTTATACATCACCGCATAAACACCATTATTAATTTAATTAACATTATTATGAATCAAACAAGTAAAGATCTGCGGCTAGCAGTAAAAGAAGTTTATGAAAGCCAGAGTGTAAGTTTTTCGGATTGCTATGAATTGGAAGGACTAAAACCAATACGCGTTATTTTTCTTCCTTCCGATGCACCACGCTATGTTTCAGAGATTGCTGAATTTTTACAAACCAAAGTAAAACTGAAGTATCCTGAGATAAATCCGGAAATTATCACCATCTCATCACTGTTTAATAAAGACGGTGATTTGCATGAAATGACGTGTAAAGCATTATCCGATGCGGCACAACATCTAAAAGAACAAAATCAGGCCTATGGTTCTCAAAGCGTAATTTTATGCTCATCAGACATAGTTGCTGAAATTTTGATAAAAAAACGGTTTGTTGCCAAAAGCTATGAAGAATGTTTTATACCAAAGCTCATTTGTGATGTTGATAGTTTTACAAATTACACAATGTCGCTTGAATTGGCTGCCCATAAAGCAAGTGTTTCTGCCGAGATACTTACGGCTTATGCGGCTTACCACAAAAAAATTCCATGCAATGCTGAGGTTATGGTGGTTTTTGCCAGTAGCTACGAATGTTGGAATACTCTGATAGATTTATGGCATAGGATTGAAAAGCTCTACGGAACACGTGCCAAAATCATGTATATTGATGACATTAAACAATGGACATCAAAAGAATATTCAGACAAGATTTTTGCAGAATTCTCATGGCTTGCCCAAAAATCAAAAATTGCCGACTTAATAGAAAGAATGCCTCCTTACGAATACACGATTCTAGGAAGGATTGCTGAACAAACGGCAATATTTTGCATTTCTCAAGAAAAGAGCTATTGGGTATATAACATTCGCCAAGCAACAACTTCGTCGCATATAAGTTTTCACATAGAGCGGCAAGAATTTGAAGACATATGGTGCCATATTGGTCCCATCGGAAGACAATTCTTTTGCCAAGATATGAAAAATTTAGCAGAAGCGACCAAGAAAAAATCACGGCTGGATAATTTTGCCTTAAACAAACGTTTTTCCAAATGGAATTTGCGCCTGTTTTGGTGGAATTACAAAATCTGCATCAAAAACTATTGCAGGATTTCATTTCTGAGTTACTAAACACAAAAAGGAGTTTCTCAACACCTGAGAAACTTCTTTTTATTCTTAAAATTTATATTTTATAATTATGGATACAATAGAATTAAGACAAGCAATACGCTCGCTATATGACGACAAAAGTTTAAGCATATCAGATTGCTATCGTTTGAGCTCAATCAAAAAAGCCAATAGCATTTACTATCAACAAAATGATAAAGATAGCCAAATGCTTTCCAAGCTTCTGCAACAATATATAGAAGCAACATATTTTCATCCGGTTGTAATTCAAGCCGTACCCTTTAATTTAACGGCCCAAAATTATTATCTTGGGTGGAAAGAAGCCCTCAAATTTGTCAGCAGTCTTGAGGATGCTCAAAAGACATTAGTTATATGTAACAGCATTGTCGCCAGAATTCTTTTAGAATTTGCATCTATTGATGAAATGTCGGGTAAATTTAACATACCTGACTATATCTTAGATATAAATGAATACAAAGATGAAGAGATGAGCTATTGGAAAAAAGCGCCAACTGAGATAGTCAAACTCAAAGAGCAAAAAGCTCTATATCAGGCCCGGTCATATAAATTAGTCAACCATGCTGTGATATCACTTAGCTCTCTGGAGTATATGACAAACTTAACAGCTCTCTATGCACCACAGCTGGAAACAATCATCCTTGTAAATGATTGTCCGAATGCTCCGACTTGGTTTGTAAAGAGACGAACCCAAAAGTTTATCCAGACCATCAAAGCTCTTTTTCCTCAGATTGCCACCAAACAATATACCCAAGCGGAGTTTAAAAAAGAAATTTCTAATTTAGATTCTGCGATAATGTTTGTTCCTCAAAGCAAAACATGGTGGAAACATTATGTCTCTTCTGGTGTATATTTTTGGATAGATACAGACGATATTTCTGATATGGATGATTTAGGACCAATGGATTTTCAGTCTTTTTGTGAAGATATAGTCCAATTTGCCGAAACATCTCCTAATCAACAATTATCGCAAGATTTCCTAAAATCTTTCCAAAGAAAAAAATTCAATTGTTTAAACAGATTTGTTTATTGGTTACGCCAATAACGCCTTTCAAAGAGCACCATATTTATGGTGTTCTTTTTTTTATGCCTATTGCCTTATAAAAAAAATCTGCTATTAATGAAATAATTAAAATAAGTAAAAGAGGAAAACATGGAACAACACACAATACACATTGGTAATTTTGAACTAGGCAACAAACTCCCTTTAACGCTCATTGCCGGTCCCTGCCAAATTCAAAGCAAAGAACACGCCGTTGAACTTGCCGGAAAATTAGTTGAACTGACCAAAAAATTAGGTATTAACTATATTTTCAAGGCCTCTTTTGACAAAGCCAATCGCACCTCGATTAATGGTGCTCGCGGTGTTGGAATAGAAGAGGGTATTCGCACTTTTGATGAAATCAAAAAGCTTTATGGTTGCCCGATTGTAACCGATGTTCACGAAAGAGAACAATGCGCCCTCGTTGCTCCTCATGTTGATATGTTGCAAATTCCGGCTTTTTTGTGTCGCCAAACTGATTTGGTTGTTGCAGCCGCAAAAACGGGGAAGGTCGTCAACATCAAAAAAGGGCAGTTTTTAGCTCCTTGGGACATGAAAAACATTGTAAAAAAATCCGTTGATTCTGGGAACAACAATGTTTGTATCACTGAAAGAGGAACGAGTTTTGGGTATAACACTCTGATAACAGATATGCGAGGACTTCCGCAAATGGCAAGAGATACCGGTTGCCCGATTATCTTTGACGCAACCCACTCGGTCCAACAACCGGGCGGTATGGGAAGTTGCTCAGGTGGGCAAGGGGAATTTGCTCCTATTTTGGCTAGAGCAGCCGTTGCTGTAGGCGTTGCCGTTGTGTTTATTGAAACCCATGAAGATCCGTCAAAATCTCCCAGCGATGGTCCTAATATGATACCGCTACACGATATGGAAAAAGTTCTCTCTGACTTGATGGCATACGATGCCGTCACCAAAGCACGTATCCAAGACTATTAGGATGCAATTTCAAGACGAAGGATATATCATAGACCAACGAAAGCACGGTGAGAAATCTCTAATTCTCACCGTGTTAACACGTCAACACGGAAAAATTATCGGCTATGTTAAGAATTGCCTAAACAAAAAGAGTTTAGGAATTTATCAACTTGGCAATCGCGTTTCCATAGATGCATACGCTCGCATAGAAGAAAACATGTGGAGTTTCCGTGTAGAATTATGCGAACCGACCTCTGTGAACTTTATTAGCGATTTCAATAAATTATCCACATTATCTGTATTTTGTACATTAACCAAAGAAACGCTCCCTCAAGAAGATAATTTGGAAAGATTTTATTACTATGTTGAAAGTTTTTTCAGCCTTATAAATGACGAAAATTGGCTGGCTCACTATGCTTATTTTGAGTTTTATCTGCTGGAATATTTAGGTATAGGACTTGATTTAAGTGAATGTTCGGCAACCGGAACCCAAGAAAACTTGCGCTATGTATCCCCAAAAACGGGCAAAGCTGTTTGCGCCCAAGCAGGAGAACCATACAAAGATAGACTTTTTGCCTATCCGGAATTTATAATAAAACAAAACTACACGCCGACACAAAAAGAAATTTATGAATTACTGAGAATGACCGAGTTTTTCCTAAGAAAAAATTTTTTTCAAACACACGGCTTGAAATTCCCCGAAAACCGTGCTACTTTGCTCTCAACTTTAAGACTATCAAGCGATTAGGGTAAGATTCAATGCAAGATAACACCGCAACCGAAGAAAAAATCAGAGACGTCCATTTGGCTGAAGAACTAAGCAGCCGCTATTTGTCTTATGCAATGTCCACCATTGTTTCACGTTCTCTGCCGGATGTCCGTGACGGATTAAAACCGGTACATCGCCGCTTGCTTTATGCAATGCGTCAACTTCACCTTGACCCTAAATCAGGTTTTAAGAAATGCGCCCGTGTTGTCGGTGATGTCATTGGTAAATATCACCCGCACGGCGACAGTGCCGTTTATGGCGCCATGGTTAGACTTGCACAAGACTTTTCGGTTCGTTATCCATTAGTTGACGGGCAAGGAAACTTTGGTAACATTGACGGAGACGGTGCCGCCGCCATGCGTTATACCGAAGCCAGATTAACCGAATTTGCCATGGCTCTTATGGAAGGCTTAAACGATAACGCGGTTGACTTTAGAGAAACTTATGACGGCGAAGAAAGCGAACCGGTCGTCATGCCCTCCATGGTTCCGAATTTGCTCTGCAATGGTTCCACCGGTATTGCCGTAGGTATGGCCACCAACATTCCGCCACACAATTTGAGCGAAGTTTGCGATGCTTTATTGTATTTGATAGAAAAGCCCGATTGTGAGATAGAACCGCTTGTTCGCCGCATCAAAGGTCCTGATTTCCCGACCGGCGGGGTTATTATTGATAGTTTTGACACCATTTTGAATAACTATACACAAGGCAAAGGCTATTTTCGCATTCGTGCCAAATGGGAAACGGAAGATTTAGGCAAAGGCCAATATCAAATCATTATCAAAGAAATTCCTTATCAGGTTATCAAATCCAAACTGATAGAGAAAATTGCTCAGCTTCTAAATGATAAGAAATTACCGATGCTCAATGATGTTCGTGATGAATCCACCCACGACGTCCGCATTGTATTAGAACCAAAGAGCCGCACTGTTGACGCTAATTTGTTGATGGAACACTTGTTCAAGCAAACCGAGCTTGAAGTTCGTTTCAGCATGAATATGAATGTTTTGGATTCTGATGGTGTTCCTCGGGTTATGTCCATAAAAGAGGTTTTGCGTGAATTCTTAAATCACCGCCATATTGTTTTGCAACGTCGAGCTCAGTTTAGATTAGATAAGATTAATGCTCGTTTGGAAATCTTATCTGGTTACCTGATTGCTTATCTGAATTTGGACGAAATCATCCGCATTATTCGCGAAGAAGACGACGCCAAACAAGTTATGATGAAAGAATTTCAACTAACCGAAAACCAAGCCGAAGCAATTTTGAATATGAAATTGCGCAGCCTTCGCAAATTGGAAGAAGCCGAAATCAGAAGAGAATATGAAGAATTGGAAGAAGAAAAAGGCCAACTGGAACTTTTGCTGAGTGATGAAGGCAAACGCTGGGAAGCTCTGTCTGAAGAAATCAAGCTCATCCGCGAAAAATTCGGCAAAAAAACAGCTTTGGGCAAACGCCGCACCGAATTTAGCGAAGTATCGGAAGACATAGAAGTTCCGGTTGAAATTTTGGTCGAAAAAGAACCGATTACCGTAATTCTCTCACAAAAGGGCTGGATACGTTGCGTTAAAGGACATGTCAACCTGCAAGATGACTTCAAGTTCAAAGATGACGATGCTTTGCAGTGCGCAATTCATGCACAAACCACAGATAAAATCATCTTATTTGATACATCTGGTAAATTCTTTAATATTTCGGGTAGTGAGATTCCAAGCGGACGTGGCTTTGGACAACCGCTCCGCTTAATGGTTGATTTAGGTATAAATGATAACATTTGCGAAATGTTTGTCTTTGAACCCAAAGCCACCTATGTCATTGCCTCCAATATGGGCAAAGGCTTTGTTGTTGATGAAAATCACCTCATTGCGCAAACCCGTAACGGCCGCAAAATTATGAATTTGGCGGAAGGAGAAAAGGCTGTATTCTGTCGTAAGATTACCGGAGATATGATTGCAGTCGTTGGTGACAACCGCAAACTTCTTATCTTCAAGATTGAAGAAATTCCGACCATGGCACGTGGGCGAGGGGTTACTTTACAGAAATACAAAGACGGCGGTCTGTCGGATATGCAAATTTTCAATGAAGCTGATGGCTTTACTTTTGAAAAGAACAGTTGCACCAAGACCGAAACCGAATTACTCACCTGGCTTGGTCATCGCGGACAAGTCGGAAAACTCGTTCCTTTTGGCTTTTTGAAAACCAATAAGTTTTTCAAATAGACCAATTATAGACAAAACTCATTTACTTAATCTTAATTTTCTGTTATTATAAAAGAAAAAAACAATAAGGTTAAGCAAATGGACGAATATACAGGTTTTGGAAAACGCGACCTCAACGCAGAACATCACTGGCAAAATATTGAAACAACAGGCGTGCTCAAAAATCACCGCCGCAAGCTTGTAATTTTCCCTGGCGATGGAACGGACACCGACCGAGCAGCCAATGGCTTTGCAAAAATAATTGATAGCGTTTTTCCCAAAAATGAAAAACCTGAAATATATTCTCTGGTCTATAGAGACAGCAGTCCTTGTTACGCGCATCGTCTTTATACACAAGCAGCAACCAATCACTTAAATGACGCACGCTATCCCTTAGGAAGAGCTCCGAAACCTTATTTGGATACATTTTATCAAGAGCAAATTCTTCCGCTTATTTCACAAAAAAACGGCAAAGAAAGATTGCCTCTGGAGGAGGCTGCTCAATATCTCCGCGCTACCACAATCGGAACACACTGTCATGGCAGCACTGTTTTGTTGGATATTGAGAATAAGCTCAAACAATCTATGCAAGAATTGGGATATTCTAGTCAAGAGCAAGCCTTTTTGCTCAAGCAAATTGTCAGCATTAATTTTTGCTCTTCCATGCCTTTGGAACAAACCCAAACCTCTGCTTTGCACATTATTTCTCAAGCCGACGGACAAGCTGTTGCCAACTGGCGTTTTGGAAGTCTTAATCATTTTATTCAAACTCAAAATCTCGCCCGTAACGAAACCGCCTTGTTTAACACCTCCGACAACGAAAAATGCTTGGTTTTGCGTAATATTTATGATTTAGGGGTAGATGAAATAGACGGAGCCTCTCCTGATGAACATTTAGGACGTATCTATCTTCAAACTGACATCAATTCCCAGTACCGCACTCCAGAATCAACCCAAGCCTTGCAATTGATTCACCAAACCATGAGGGGCGTGATTTCAGCACCAGTTTCGGAAAATATGTGGCAATATATGCCGCAAACAGATAATCGCAAAGTTTATGAAAATTCAGGTAAAAAATATTATCAAAAATTCCAAAAGCGCCGCCAACTTATTAACCAAGCCGAAGAAAAGCTCTGGCAAGTCCTAAATTCAGGTCATCAACTTGACCTTACCAAGTTACCAATGGCTCCTCTGTTTCTCCGTCGTAACATTCAAGGTAAAACACCTTTTGAACAACTTATTCAAAACGGTAATGTCGAAGAAATCAAGCAAATCTATAAATCAATTAAGGCTTATGAAACAAAAGAACACGATGCTCTTTTGCCGTCTCGTCTGATAAATAATACAATCGAATATGCCGCCCAAAACAAGCGTTTTGACATTGCTCAGTGTTTTGTTGGAAAAGGCGCTACCTCTCTTCCTCTCCAACTCCATGCCGACAAGATAGCCGCTGACGATATTCCTGCAATACTCCCCATTTTGGAAAAACTCCAAACCGGCGGACAAATAACCTATACGCTATTGCCCATCTATAACAAGAGCTTTCAAATATCGAATTTATTGCAAAGAAAACAGGCCCAACAACGCTTGAAAAAACTTGTATTTTTAGATAAGACTTCAGTGCACGAAAATGCTATGCTCTATAACTTTTGCGAAAAATTTGAAAATCCAACCAAACAAGAAATGCAAACAGAATTTACAAATAAAATTTCTGAAAAATTAGCAAAAGCAAAAAACGTAAAAGACGTTCATGATATTGTAGATTTAGAAAGAGCAAGACAGGCAAGCGATACAAGTCATAACTTGTATGAAGGATTAAGCACAGAAGCTAAAATACGTCTGGAACAACTCAGCCACAAAATTATCAAACAAAAGCTAAATGAATGTGCGAGAGAAGCCGTGATACGTGGACACAAGGCAGATTTTCCGATAACATTATTCTACTGCCGCAATCAAACACCGGAACAAAAACAAACCTTTGATGAGCTTATAACCAAATTAAACCAAGCATACCTTGATAACCCCTCACAAAGGTATCAACTGATTGAGCAAATGAAAGATGAAATGATTAAAAGAAATCCATCTATCTTTAAAGAAGAACTCAAAAAACAAAACCAGCCTTTGACAAAGGATGTAAATATTCATGACTGAAATTTTATTTGAATTCACCAGACAAGGAAACCTCATTAAAGTAACGGCCATAGAACCCGAAACCTTAACCGAAGTATCCGTTATTGTGCCTTGCACTTTATCCGAAGAACAAATGAAATTTCAAGCGCTTAACCGTCTCAAATATGTTTTACAAAAGAAAGAGCAAGGCTAAAGTTTCACCCCTCCTGTGGATAAGTGTTTAAGTCGAGGTTTAGTGTTTTCAAATAAAAAAAACTTGGTATAATTGCCCCAGTTTATAAACTCTTATTAAGATTCACCTGGGGAAACTGAAATGTCAGAACCAAACGCTAATCAGACAAAAAGCAATAATGCTTTGCCTAACTTCATGTCCGACAACAGCAAAGTTACATATATTGAAGAAAACGAGACACCAAGCTGGTTTGCCAATAATCTGCACCGTCTGATGATATGGATTAGCGTCATCTGGTTTGGCATTGTCATTATTTACATCAGCCAGTTTTTTGGTTGGTCAAACCTATTCTTAATGATGCCCGATGAGTTTGGCGCCTTTTTGGCAGGTGTTACTTTACCGTTAGCCATTATTTGGGTTGTCATGGCCTATATTGACCGCGGCACCAATTTTAAGAATGAAGCTCGCTTTTTAAGAGCTTACCTCAATCAATTGGTTTATCCTGAAGATGGGGGAGCCGACACGGCCAAAGCCATGACCGACGCACTCCGCGCCCAAACTTTAGAATTGCAACAAGCCACTAAAGAAGCAACCATCCAAACCGCCAAAATCAAAGAAGAGCTCGGAGCTCACGTCAGTGATTTTGCAAAACTTGTCAGTATTTTAGACAATTATTCCAGCAAGACCATGGGCGAGTTAACAGCCGGTGTCAAAACTTTGACCACAAGTTTTGACTATATTAATGAAAAAACGCAAGCCGCCACTATGGAATTTCAAAAAAGAACTGAAACTTTCACCGGCTTTACAGAAGAAATTCAGCATAATGCGCAAAATCTGCTAAATAATTTATTACCCGTAATCAATGAAGTAAAAGATTCTGCGGCTCTTTTACAAAATATCTTTAATGATAACAATTCAAAAATTCTGCGTACTAATGAAATTGTCGTTACCAGCAGCAACAAATTAAACAAGGATATGGAATTAATCAGTGCCTTAGTTGCCAACCAAGGACAAAAGTTGGAACAAATTTCTTCACAAGCACTTGAGAACTGCCAAAACATCTACAAAGGTATCGAAAACGGTACTTCACAAATCGATAACATCTTACATTTACAAAGCCAAACTGTGGTCGAACATCTGAATAGGCTAGAAACCACAGCCACTCAAATTGCCGATAAATTTAATACTTTCAGTGAAAGTGTCGGTATGGAGGTTGATAATGTCATTGCTCGTGCTAGTGGAATAGAAGAAACAATTGGCGTTCAGGTTCGTGAATTAGGCGGAGTTTCTGATACCATAGCCTCTCATATGCAAGAAGCGGAAGAAAGCATCCGTAACTGCATCAATCACTTATCGGATTCAACCGCCTCTGCCTCTGAGCAAATTCAAAATGTAGCTGATTTGCTTACACAAAAAGCGCAAAACATCAACAATGCCAGTGCTGACATTGTTTCCCGTACAGATACCGTTGTTGCTAATATTGAGGGCAAAAACAATAGTTTGCAACAGATTGCCGAAACAATCCAAAACTCTCTTACCTCTTTAGGCAACACAATAGCTGAACGTTCTGATAATATTCGCAATCAAACCGATTTAGCCTTGCTGCAATTAGGTGAGGTTGGCGAGATGATGAAAAAGCAATCAGACAATCTGGCTGAATCTTCTTCTATTGTAGTAACCCAAAGCAAGATTTCCGAAGCAGCTTTAGCGCAACAACAACGCCACATCAGCGGTTCTGTTACCAAGATTGAAGAGACCAAAGGCGAACTCAAACGCCAAATTGATGAATTAATCAAAGCCTCCAATATTATTGATGGAGAGGCCTCTGCTGCAGTCAAACGTCTCAAAGAGCAAATGGATGTCATTTTGCACACCTCAGAAGAGGTTGTAAAACGCACCAATGCCATTAATGATACCTTGCAAGAACAATCTCAAACCTTTGAACAATCAACGGATAAGACACTCCACAAAGCAATGGAAATGGAAGATATTCTCAATAATCAACATGAGAAGTTCGACACACTTTCCCAAACCATCGTTGCTCGCACGCAAGATATATCTAAAACGCTTGACACCCATGCATCTCGAATTGATACGGCAATTGATAAATCGAGCCAAACTCATAGCCAATTGCTATCCGCTTTTGAGGAACAATCTGGCGTATTGAATTCCGTTGCTGAAAACGCAGTTAAAAGCGTTACGGACGTAGCTCAAGCCTTAGATGAGAAGGCCGAAACTATTAATCTTCTGTTCAAACACCAAGAAAATGAGTTCTTTGACATTTGTGACCGTATTGCAGAAAACACCACCAACATCGGCACATCTTTGAAAAAACAAGTTGCCACAATTGAGCAAAGCGCCGATAGAGTATTTTCACGCATGGCCATGCTTGAAGAAGACGTCAATAAAAGAGCTGAAACCGTTGTATCCAGCTCAACCCAATCCATGGATAGACTGGGCGAAATTAATGATGCCATCACCAAACAGAATCAAGAAGTGGAACAAATCATTAAACAAATGGCTGAACGTCTCAATGTTGTTTATCAAGACTTCAGAGAAAACGTCAACCGTTTTGAAGGCATTGTCAAAGATGTTCGCGAAGAAGCAACCCTTGCATCTGAAAACATCTTAAACAACTGCGGACGCCTTAAAGATGCAAACGAAAACTTTGCCGAAAGTTCTAAATCTGTTTCTGCACTTATGGATGGACATATCAAAAAACTAGATGAATCTTTACTCAAAGTCAGAGCGCAAACAGACAGCATCCAAGAAAGTTTTGCACATCAACAAGAAAGCCTAACCGACGTTGTCAACGTGGTTTCAACCCAAACACGTTTAGGAGAAGCCTCTTTAGCTCAGCAATACAAATATCTCTCTGATGCCGCCGACAGTGTTGCTCAGAAGATGAATGAAATTAACGCTCGCTTCAAAGATGGAACAGACAAAGTCTTTGAAAATGCAGAAAAAATAGCCTATGAAGTAGATGTTTTAGGAGATAGGCTCATCAAAACCGGAGAAGACATCGCTAAATCATCTAAACTTTCTATTAAGAATATTGAGCAAGCCAACATGGCCTTGGATCAAACTTCTGAAGATTTCAGTTCAGTCATCTCCAAATCACAAGAAAAAATCGGCTCTGTTATGCAAGATTATGAAAAATACATTGCCGGCTTTAATACCATTACAGCCGAGGCTAGCACCGGCGTTATGGAAATCAGCGGTTTAATCAACCAACAAAGTGATAAGATGATTAAGATATCTGAAGACACCAAGCAATTAGTTGATGCTTTCAATGTTGTCTTAAACGATACCTCAATGCAGTTATCCAAACGAGCTAATAATGCTTATGATAAGGTCAAAGGCTTAGGTGAAAATCTCAAGACTTTAAGTCATCAGCTCGAAGAAGCCACCTCTATGAGTGCCAAACACTTTGAAAATTCAGGAGATAAATTGCGCGCCACTATTGGTGAAATTTCCGCCAATGCCGAACGTATTTCTAACGAAATCCGCTCTTCAGGTGAAGTCTTCTTAAAACAATCAGGCGTTTTGATTGCCGCCACGGAAGATACATTGCACAAAGTAGGCGAGGTGATGACAACCTTAGATAAGAACGCCAATGAATTTAATCGCCGAGGCACAGAGGCTTTGCAAAATACCGCAGCCTTTAGTGAGCTCTATGATAAGCAAATGAAGATTTTAACCGATACATCTTCAAAAGCCGAAAAAGAGATAAAAGAGCTCGAAAAACGCTACCAAGGAATGAAGACAGACACCTTCCTCAAAGATGCCTCTGCCATTTTAGAAAAGATGGAAACCATTTCGGTTGATATCAATCGAATTTTCAACCCAACGGCAGAAGAAGAAATCTGGAAGAAATACTACAATGGCGACACTTCGGCATTTGTACGCTACCTTGCAAAAGCCATGACCAAAAATCAGGTATTGGCTATTCGCAAAGAATTTGAGGAAAATCTTGAGTTCAGAGCTTTAGTTACCAAATACCTCTCAGACTTTGAAAGTTTAATTACCAAAGCTCGCAGCAATGAACGCTCTGGTATTTTGCTCTCAGTCATCTCAGGAGCTGATGTTGGTAAACTTTATTACATTTTGGCCAAATCTTTGGATAAACTCAACTAAGGATTTAAGAAATGTCAATTAACGGGCTTGGAGCCACATATTCTGCCCTCAACGGTTTAACCGAACAAATTGCGCAATCTGTCAAAAACATCAAAGCGCAATCAGTTAAGCTACCGGAATATTCAGCTTCTCGACACACTGCGCAATCGGCTGATGAGGCACAAGCTTTTACTCTAAATAGCTATGCCGTCAGTTATTTGAGCCCAAATTCACTTTATTCCGTGCACAAAATTGCTGCCGAACAGCCGGAAGAATTACCAAATCGGCAACAAAAGCAGGTATTATCCAATCCAGATGGGCAAGAAAATACAACTCAAATAGAAGAGAGGGCACTCTCAGGTATTAGCTTTAGTGAAGAACTGGACCAAGTATTCACATCGGTTGATTATGCTAAAGTTTCTGCCATCTATCGCCAAAACTTTGTTGTAAACGCGCCGGATGTTTCTTTATTGTTTCAGGGCACACCAATAGCCGAAAATCCTGCCCAATATGCCTCTGATGCTTACCAACAAGCTTCCGAGCTGACCCAAACCGAAGAACCGACCATAGAACTAATGCACAAAAACAACCAACAATTTGATTATAAGATATGAAAAAATTAGGTTTTAAGAGTAACATATTCCTCGCCCCGATGGCCGGCATCACCGACAAACCGATGAGAAATCTTGTTGCCTCATTTGGCAAAGGCAACTTGGTTTCTGAAATGGTTGCAATCAATGCCATCCAACGCAAAAATCCCAAAAGCTATAAAATAGCCGATGTCCGTGATGAAACTTATCCGGTCACAGTACAATTAGTGGGGGGAGACCCGCAACTTTTTGGAGATGTTGCCCAACTCATAGAGGAACTAGGGGCCTATAGCATAGACATCAACATGGGCTGTCCTGTCAAAAAAATCATTAATAACAACGCCGGCTCAGCCTTAATGAAAGACATTAAGAAAGCTTCGCAAATAATTGAAACAGTAAAGAAAAACACCAAGTTAAACGTGAGTGTAAAATTTCGCAAAGGCTGGGACCATCAACATGTTAATGCTGTTGAATTTGCCAGCATGTGTGAAAACAGCGGTGCATCATTTATCACCATTCACGGCCGCACGCGTAGTGATTTTTACTCAGGTACGGCCGATTGGGATATTATAGCAGAAGTCAAACAAGCCGTAAAAATTCCCGTTATAGGCAATGGAGATGTCACCAGCCCGCAAAGAGCCAAAGGAATGCTTGATTATACTAAAGTTGACGGCGTAATGATTGGTCGGGCGGCGCTTGGAGCTCCTTGGCTTATATCTCAAACAGATGCTTATATCAATCAAGGCATTGAGCCGACACCGCCAACACCTGAAGAGATTAAAAACGTATTACTTGCGCACTTAGAGGCCTTAATTGCCTATTATGGCGAAAAACTAGCTCTCCCATTGTCGCGCAAATATGCCGGCTGGTATAGCCGAGGTCTCAGAGACGCCAAACGGTTTCGTGAAACCTATAATAAAATCAATGACCTAACAACAGCCAGAGCCGAAATTGAAAAATATTTTGCCTCTTGCGAACCATTATCAGAGGAAGAAGCATGAAAATCATCGTCTGCGGAGCCGGTAGTGTCGGCAGAAGTATAGTAGGGTACTTAATCCAAGGTAACAATGATATCGTTGTTATCGATAAGGACTCAAAAGCCTTAGACGCCATTTCCAAAGAATTTGATATTCAACCGGTTTTAGGGGAAGCCTCTCATCCGGATATATTAGAAAAGGCAGGCGCCTCAAAGTCTGATATGCTCATTGCCGTAACAGACAGTGATGAAGTCAATATGATAGCTTGTGAAGCTGCGGCAGCCTTGTTTAACATTCCCAAAAAAATCGCACGAATTGATTCTCAAGATTATCTCAACCCGCTCTGGAGTACGCTTTTCAACGATAAAAACATCCCCGTGGACTTAGTTATTTCTCCGGAAATGGCAATCAGTAAGGCTGTTTTATCATTGCTCAAAGTTCCGGGAGCCTCAGAAGCCATCTCCATGTTGGATAAAAAAATCAAGCTTCTGGCATTTCGTTGCGATGCTCAAACCCCATTAATTCAAACTCCTATATCACATCTTAATCGTGTTGCTCCGGACTTAAACATCAATATCATCAACATCGTCAGAAACGGACACAGCTTTATTCCTCAACAAGAAGATTTTATCATGCAAGGGGATACTGTTTATTTTCTGGCAAAGAATGAGGATATTCCGCAAGCAATCCACGACTTTGGAATGGAGCGCAGCTCAATAGAAAAAGTTATCATCTTTGGCAGCAGCTTGATAACCATGTATTTGGGAAAGGGCTTAGAACAAGATGATAACATCATCAGTCGCACAATTGTTGACGATAACGACCAAGGAACACGTCGCCTTGCCGATGAGCTCAACAACACCGTAATTATTAACGGAGAAATGATGAGTGATGTTATCTTGACTGAAGCAGGGATTGAAACCGCCGATGCGACCATTGCCGTCACCCCGCGTGATAAGGATAATTTACTTGTTTCAATGCTCTCACAAAAGCGTGGTGTTCTAAACACCTTAGCATTGGTAAACTCCCGTTCATACGATAATTTGATAGACAATATCGGAGATAACATTCTGATAGACCGCTCTTCGGTAACCATCTCTGAAATTTTGCAAGAATTACGCAAAGCACGCATAAAAGACGCTTATTCTCTTGGACGAGGCTTTGGCGAAGTTTGGGAAATCGGCATTGACGAAACCAGCATGCATGTAGGACGCAAAATAGGGGAATTAGAATTACCGCAAGCTAGTCAAATTTGTGCACTACAACACGAAGATGAGATTAGTTTTCCAAGCCTTGATACTACACTTTCGGCAGGAGATACGTTAATACTCTACGTCAGCACCAAAGCAATCAAAAAAGCCGAACGCTTATTTGCAATCTAACTTATCCCCTTGAGATAATGGAGACTTTACTAAACATAAAAAATGAGTTTATATAAACTAAAAGAAACAACTAATAAGAAGGATAAAACAATGTCACAAGAAACCCAAGATGTTCAAAGCGATTTTTTAAACGACTTACGCAAGAACAAAGTTTCGGTTACCGTATTTTTGGTAAACGGCGTAAAACTCCAAGGTATCATCACTTGGTTTGATAATTTTTCTTTGTTACTTCGTAGAGACGGCCATACTCAACTAATATACAAGCATGCCGTATCAACCATTATGCCAAGCACACCGGTTGACATCAAAATAGATGAAGAATAAATTCGGACTTGAAAATCATAAAGATAGAAGAACCAAAGCCGCAGTTATCTTTCCAAACCTCATAAATTCGACAATTCGTTTGTCTCCTGAGGCAAGGTTGCAAGAAGCCTGCGGCTTAGCTTCTGCCATAAACTTAGAGGTTTGCTTTGCTGAAATTGTCAAATTAAGGGAAATCAAACCATCAACCTTTATCGGCCATGGCTATCTGGAAAAACTCCTCCCGATAATACAATCTCAAGAAATTGAGCTTTTAATTATTGATACCTCGCTCAGCCCGATACAACAACGCAATTTAGAGAAAAAGCTCAACATCAAAGTCATCGACCGCACAGCTTTGATTTTAGAAATTTTTGGTGAAAGAGCAAACACTAAAGAAGGAAAACTTCAGGTAGAGCTTGCACACCTGAACTACCAAAGATCACGGCTTGTACGTAGCTGGACACACTTGGAACGTCAACGCGGCGGTGCCGGATTTTTAGGTGGTCCCGGAGAAACTCAAATTGAGTTAGACCGCCGAATAATTGATGACAAAATTCTCAAAATAGAAAAAGAATTAGCCAAAGTAAAACAAACACGCTCTCTGCAAAGGAATGCCCGTCAAAAAGTTCCTTATCCGGTCATTGCTTTGGTTGGCTATACCAATGCCGGCAAATCAAGCTTGTTTAACAAACTCTCTCATGCCAATGTTTTTGCAAAAGATTTGCTTTTTGCAACACTTGATCCCACGATGCGCCGTATCAAGCTCAAAAGCGGTAAAGAAGTTATTCTATCAGACACTGTCGGATTTATTTCCGATCTTCCGCATGAATTGATAATGTCTTTTCGCGCCACATTAGAAGAAGTTTTAGCCGCAGATATCGTAGTCCATGTTCGCGACATTGCAGGAGCAGATACAATAGAGCAAAAGAAAGACGTGTTTGATGTTTTGCATAACCTTGGCTTAAAAGAAATTGAAAACCAAGAAAACTATGTAGAAGTCTTAAATAAAATTGACTTACTCAGTCCTGAAGAAAAAAGCAAAATCAAAACTTTAACCTCAAGAAGTAAGAATTCAATTACACTATCAGCCTTAACAGGAGAGGGAACTCAAGAGCTTCTTAACAAATTTGATAAAATTCTCTCTCGACAAGAACAAATCATAGAACTAAAAATTCCGGTTACGGATGGGAAATTAATATCTTGGATATATTCAAACTCTGAAGTTTTAGAGCAAGAAACAAAAGGTTCTAATATTTTCTTCAAGTTAAAAATTAACTCAGCCAACCAAGCCAGACTACAATCAAAACTTGCCCCAAAATCTTGAAAAACAGCAAACATTGATTACATCATTCTCATTAACCAAACAGGAGAGGAACCATGAGAATGTTAGTTTTGTGTATGTTATTATTAATGGGATGCGCCAATAGTCAAAACTATGAAAATCAGTTGCAAAATTGGGTCGGTGTCAGCCAAGAAACCTTATACGAAAGCTGGGGAATGCCCAATAATGAATTTTATATTGCCCCGGGAGAAAAACAAGTTACTTATGTTAAAGTAGATAATAGCGCCATTGATGACGAAACAGACCCATATCAAAGCGAAGTTGCGTATAGTGCAATCGAAACAGCTGATTATGGACCTTCCGATAACCAAGACCAAACTTACTACTGCCAAACAAGCTTTACCATCATAAACGGAGAAGTTACCGACTATACTTTTAACGGAGATGATTGTGTTGCAAATTAAAGTTTTACATTAATCTAAACAGCTATGAACCGGAATAACAATAAATTATTCCGGTTTTGTTCTGCGTACATTTTCCAACGCCAAAAACTCATCCCGCATTTTTTTCAAGGCCGGCAAATCTGGCTTTGGCGACAAATAAGGATTTTTTCTGGTCTTTTTATAAAACTTCCAGTAGGCGGATACGGCGCGTTTGTTCAACAACTTCATCGCCCAGATTGGTAGTTTTGGATTGTCGGCAATCATGTAATAATAAGCCAAAAACCGATCATTATCGAGTTGGATTTTATTTCCCGAAAAATTACCTAATTCTTTTGGTACCAAAACGACATTAGCTGTCATTTTAATTGCACCCAAGGCATGTGCGGCACAGCGCAAAGGAATAGATTCATCTTGAATAAATACTCTTTCATCAGCACCTTTAGCTTCTTTGAGCACAGATGTTCTGATAAGCTGTCCCATGCGGGTAAAGCGCCCATGAAGAACCATTTGTAAAGCATTAGGATTATATTTATAGGTAAAATCGCCCAAATACTCTTTTTCCAATTTCTGCGGTTCTTTACCTGTTTTGGTAAAACAGCCATAGACCATATCAGCTTTGTGTTTTTTTGCTAATTCCAGCATTTTTTCAGTTGAATCCAATGGAAAAATATCATCAGAATCAAGCATTCTGGTATATTCACCTTGAGCTTCACGAATACCTTGGTTAATGCGAACACTAATCCCACGGTTTTTTTCATTGGTAATAATCTTCACATTGGGAATGTCTTTCGTCATTTCCCGAATAATATCCACGGATTTATCAGAAGAAACATCGTCCACAAAAATAAATTCCGGATTTTTCAAACCGGTTTGGTGGAGCAGGGCAGCCAACACCGACGGTAAATAATATTCTTTATTATAAACCGTCATCACAAAACTGACATCAATAGGACTTTGAGACATTTTACCCCCTAAATTTTACTCTTTCACTTCCAAACAATTATTGAGAAATGGTCTCTTCTTCAATAAATTGGTCTTCTTCCTCAGGAATATTTTCATCAACTGCAGGCACAATATCTGCACCAGACTGAAGCTCAGCTTCGGGTTGTTTTTTCTCATCGAGCGAAACTTGTTGATTTTCTGTATTTTCCTGAGATTGGGCAGAAACCTCAGCGATATTTTCAACCGTATTTGTAATTACAATCGGCTTTTGAGAGGCATCTACAGCCTCTGTAACAATTGTTTTTTCCAACAATTCTGGTTGTGCATTATCATTTTCTGCCTTTTGTGCTGAATTATCAACCTCAACCTTTCCCTCTACATTTTGTTCAATGCTAGAAATATTAAGTAAAGGCTGAGGAGTATTATCATCTAAGTTAGGCAGCAGAGGTTGCGGAGCATTAGAGTCTCTGTTTTCCTCAACTTTAGCCTCAGTATCAGAATTAGAATTTTCAATTACCTGAGCAGGTTCAACCGCTTTTTCTAAAGTTTTTTCTTCCTTAATTTCAGGAACAACAGGCAACTTATCATCTTCTTGCAAAAGAGAAGACTCATTTTTATCATCTGCACTTAGCTTTTCACCCTTATCACTAGAGGGTACTTGATTTGCCTCGCTAGATGTTTCCTCTTCAACTTTGCTCTCTGTTTCAGCGGCTTTTGCCTCAGCCTTAGCTTCTTCGGCAATCAGAGCTTCTCTAGATAAAGTCTCAGCAGGGACAATATCTTCTTTTTTAGGCAAGCCGTCACGCTCCAACAAGCTCTTTTGAGAAAGCAACTTAGCTTTATCAACGTTTTTATTAACGCATTTCAGCAACCAAACATCATAAATCGGATGTTCAACAGCATTCAGAGCCGGAGAAGAAGACATCATCCATCCCTTAAAGATGTTATAGAGTTTACCGTCTTTGGTCGTATCTGCAACATCAACAAATGCATAATTTTCGGGCGTTTCTTCAGGTGGCGTAGCCTTACAAGCCCGCACCACAATCGAAAAACTGCCGAATTTAACTTCACCATTCACCGGAACTTCAATTTCACTGACACGTCCGGTAATTTTATCCATTGCCTGCAGTTGTGCTGTATTCATCTCAAGCTGATAAGCATGAGACAAAGCCGGACAAAAGAGTCCGGCAATCACAACTGAAGAACAAAGCCAATTATTTCTTATCACCATTATCTGTCACCATAAAGATAATTTCGCCGACCATATCTTCCAAAGTCTTAAAATCACGTGTATTTGCAACGGTATCACCATTTTGCAACATTTCTGTAGATTTACCTGGTTCAATTTTCACAAATTTATTACCAACCAAACCATCACCGACAATAGAAACGACACTATCTTTAGGCAATTTCACATCAGGAGCGATACTTAATTTGACATCAGCCACATAGTCAACAGGGTCCAAAGATTGAGCAATGACCGTACCGACTTTAATACCGTTAATTCTAACATCTGAGCCAACTGTTAATCCGCCGACTTTTAAGAATTTGGCATTAATATCATAACCTTTAACCACCTGCAAATCAGAGACCTGATATGCAAAATATAAGAAGAAAGCCGCTACAACAAGAACGACAATACCCATAATAGTTTCGACCGGTTTTTTATTCATAATAAAACTCCTTCATAAGACTTACATATCAAAATCAAGATTTTGTTCAGACGAAGTTTTTTCGTCTTTATTTTCGATTTTTACATTTTTATCATTTGGATTGCGATTAGCTTTTCCGATAGAGATAATTCTATCCAAGAGTTCCTCAATTACCATAGCGTCTTGAGTATAAGAGAACTCACCGCCGGGTTGTAAGTTATCCATCGACCCGCCTGGTTCAATCTCAATATATTTAGAGCCCAAAATTCCCGAGCTGACGATAGAAGCACTACTGTCATCAGGAATATGCACACCTTCTTTAATATCCAAAGTCATAATGGCATTAAAATGCTCATCCAATCTGGCTCCGACAACTTTACCTACAGTCACACCGGCCATACGCACAGCATCTCCGACCAAGAGACCATCGGTTCTGCCAAATCTGGCATCTAATGAATAATAGGTACCGTTATCAGCATGTTCAACTTCATTAGCAGTCAAAGACTTATAGCCGATGAGAGCCAAAATCACCACAGCGACACACGCTCCGACCTTAAAGGATTGAGTTTCTTCTTTAGTATAAGTATCAGCCACTTCAATCTACTCCATAAAAAATTATTTCTTATATTCATAAATTAAAATAACCGTTTTGTCATTAAACATTTTGAAAAATGAAAATAGTTGTTAAAATTTAAAAAAACTCTGTTAATATAGCACACACGCAAAGAAGATTATTTTGGGATAAAAGATGATAGTAGCCAAGAACATATCAAAAAATTTTGATAACCGCAAAGCGTTGGATAACTTAAACTTTTGCCTCAACAAAGGAGACATTGTTTCTCTTTTGGGACCAAACGGGGCAGGGAAGACCACACTGCTAAGAATTCTCACAGGATATTTGTCTCCCAGTTCCGGCAGTGTGGAAATCTACGGACACAATCCACAGCAAGAACGAGTCGCCGTACTCTCCAAAATCGGCTATGTACCGGAAAATGCCCCGCTTTATCCGGAAATGTCGGTTTATGATTTTCTAAGTTTTGCAGGTCATCTTCGTCATCTTGAAGGACAGAGCTTACAAAAAGCTCTTAAAGAAACAATTAGCAACTTGCAACTGCAAAATGTTTTAAATCAAAGAATAGAAACACTTTCTAAAGGATTTAAGCACCGTGTAGCCATTGCCGCAGCTCTCCTTCACAGACCCAAGATTCTGATTTTAGATGAACCTACCGAAGGGCTTGACCCCAACCAAAAGTTTGAAATGCACAAATTCATCCGCCAATACGGACAACAAAGCATTATCATCATATCAACACATATATTAGAAGAAGTCGAAGCCATATCCAATCGTGTTCTTTTGCTCCACAAAGGGAAACTCATTCGTGATACTTCACCGCAAGAGCTAAAACTAAGTGGAAATGACTTTGATATTGCCTCGGCTTTTCGTGCCATGACCGGAGAAAATGAAGATGTTGACAGATAGTTTAACCATTCTCAAAAAAGAATTCGGCAGTTATTTCCGCACTCCGACAGCTTATATCATCATTGGAGTCTATTTAGTCATCTCAATGTTTTCCACCTTTTACTCGGCCTATTTTTTTATGAACAACAACACCGGACTAATATCCTTTTTCAGCTATCAGCCTGAAATTTTAGTCATATTGATTCCGGCACTCACCATGAAGCTCTGGGCTGATGAGCGCCGCTCCGGCACAATGGAATTTATTTTAACGCAACCGATTTCCTATAATTCAATCATTCTTGGCAAGTTCAGTGCCGCCGTTTTGTTTGGACTTTTGCTTTTGGTTTTAACCAGCCCGTTTATCATTTATGTTTCTTTTTTAACCGAGCTTGATTGGGCAAATGTTTTATCAGGCTATATCGGCACACTATTAACCATTATGGTCTTAACATCTATTGGCTGTCTGATTTCTTCTTTTAACAACAACGCCGTATTAGCTTACTTATTTTCGGTATTTAGCGGTTGGCTGCTTATCTCACTAAACTATGATTTTATTCTGTCCCCCTTATTTAATTTATCAGAAAACATAACCTATAGGCTCAGCCAATCTCTGAATTTTTATCATAACTACCAAGACATGACCCAAGGCGAACCTGGGTTGGATAATCTAACATACTTTTTATCATTAACTATTCTGATTTTGTGGCTAAATCGTGTCGCCATTGACTATAAAAAGCAGTAAGGAGCAACCATGACCCATAAAAATAAAA
Organism: uncultured Pseudomonadota bacterium; assembly: GCA_949286215.1. GTDB lineage: Bacteria > Pseudomonadota > Alphaproteobacteria > RF32 > CAG-239 > Scatocola. Next base: position 61,086 of record CASDYX010000006.1, on the reverse strand, counting down.
GCTTTCCGCTAATCATTTTTATTTTACTGATTGTGGTGATATTCTTAGGCCTCAACATCACTGTTCGTTTACTCGCACCGTCTCTAAAAATAGATATGACGACGAGCCAAAAATACTCGCTTTCTCCGGCAAGTAAAAAGCTACTTTCATCTCTGACATCTCCGGTACAAATCAAGCTATATTTATCAAACTCCTTAGCTCAGGAAAATCCTGCTTACGCCAACTACGCACAATTTGTCACCAGATATTTGAGAAAATATCAACAAATTGCCGGAGCCGATAAGATAAAGATTGAAATCATTGACCCTAAACCATTTTCTTCAGCCGAAGAAGATGCCAAAAGAGCAGGGATAAAACCCTTACCTGACACAACTGGCCAAAGCAACCTCTATTTTGGCGCCGTCATCTCCAATGCTTTGGGCAAATCAGCCGTTATTCCCAACTTCATTGCTGCCCGCAGTGGTTACCTTGAAACCGATATCAGTCGAATTTTAGCAAAAATCAATACCGGCTCACACAAAAACATCGGCTTGGTCAGCCCCCAACTTCCGCTCATCACCCACGCTTACGGTCAATCAATTCCTAATTGGGCAATTGTTGCACAGATACAAAACGACTATAATATTGTTGAATTAAGCGATAGAATAGCGCAAATTCCCAACAATATTGATGTCTTGATTGTTATCAATATAAACAAACTAAGCCCGCTGTTTGCTTACGCATTAGATCAATATGTTTTGCGAGGCGGAAAATTAATTATAATCTCTGATATTTACAGTGAAAAGAAGGCCGCTGATAAAGGAAAACTAAGTGCCTTAACCGCTAATATGAATTCTTTATTTAAAAATTGGGGTTTTACGATTCCGCAAGATAAAGTCATAGGTGATAGAAAATTAGGAGAACTCACTCAAATCAATACTTCTATTGGCTCCCAAACCAAAAACTATCCTTATTGGCTATTACTAAACCCCGAGCAAATTAACCAAGAAAATTCGGCGACACAGGGATTAAGCCAAATCAGAATTAAGAGTTCAGGCATAATTTTGCCACAAACTGATAATCCTCAAATCAAATTTACGCCTCTGCTCACCACCACATCTCACGCCAATTGGGTAAGCAAAGATTCTTTTATTAAACAAAATCAAGCCGAATTAGAAAATAAGTTTCAGGAAGGGAGCGAACAATATATTTTGGCAGCCGAAATCGAAGGAAAATTTTCCTCGGCTTTTTCGGAAAACATCTTGACTGGAACACCAAGTGCTAAAAAATTACCGCCTTATTTATCTTATTCCATAGCTCCGGGAAAAATCATAATCTTGGCTGACAGCGACTTTATCGTTGCCGAAAATTGGGCCGATACCGGCTCAACGCTAAACAATCCGGTTTATGGATTAGCTCCTGTTTACGATAACGGCACTTTATTGATACGTTTTCTGGACTACCTGACCGGAAAAGATGATATTCTAGGCTTACATACTTCTGAGCCGCTCAACATAAAAACCGTTGGTGAAAACATCTACAATCAAACATTTAACAAATACGCCAACGCTTATAGCCAAGCACAATTTGAGCTAAACCAAAGACAGCTTTTGGCACAAAACTACGCCAAAGCAACCCAACAAGCATTTACACCTTTGACAGCTCAGCAAATCAAAGAACTAGAAAATAACAAGCAACGAATTTCGAAATTGCAACAAGAAATTAATAAACTTGCATACCTTATCAAAGAAGAAAACACTCAAAAACTCAGTCGTATAACTGATTATAACATTATTTATATTCCGTTATTAACGATTTTACTGATTTTACTCATATACCTCATTATACAAAAGAGAGAACAAAAAAGAATAGAGGAGATGGCAAATGAACTTCGCTCAAATTAAATTAGCCGGACTATTGGCTGGCATAAGTGCTTTATGTGCCATTAGTGCATTAATTTTTGTCCGCCATACGGATAGTGCACTTGAAAACGGCAATTTATACATAGCCGAAGAAGTATTTACAGACATTGCCGAAATTCAAATATCTACCCCAAGCGGTCAAGTCACACTTCTGCCCGAAGGACATTTGTGGCAGGTAAAGGAAGCCGACTACTATTACGCTGATTTTAACTTAATGCATAATTTGCTAACCTCCCTAAAAACTGCACGAATTGCCAACAAACAAAACACAACCCCGAACCTAATCACAGAGCTCAATCTTCAAACCTCTGGAGACAAAAAAACTCTGGCCTCATCACTAAGCATCAAAGACGCGCAAGGACGCGTCGTTGAACATATTCTTCTGGGTGCATCAACCCCTGATAAAGAGGGCACCTTTGCCATGCGACCAACCGACACATCAATTTATACCCTAAATCAATACATAAACTTTCCCAAACAACTTTTCTCATGGGTTCAGCAACCCATAACATCCATTGAAGAGAACAATATCCAGCAACTAAAATTAAACAATAAGCAATATAGAAGAAAAGACAAAAGCTATCCATTCCAAACACAGCAAGGAAAAGATTTAGCTCCATCAGATTTTGCTCAAATTTTACAAATTTTTCAGTACCTTCCGTTTGAAAAAGTAATTTCCGCCCAAAATTTTGATGATACTTTATATCCCAATCGCGCCTACATAAGTTTAACAGAATTTGACGGACTGGTTCGCAATATTGAAATTTTAACCGATAACAATGTTTATTGGCTAAAACAAACTTTTTCAACCACCCCTCTACCAACCAGACAAACGAATGATTATATCAAAAATAACAGCTTTCTCTATGATGGTTGGTATTTCCAGATATCTCCCATTGAAGGAAAGCGCTTATTTACTTACGCCAATGGTTGAGATAGGATAAAATGAAAGAACACTCCTCGAATGAAGACTTATTAAATAAAACCACAAACTTACTAATTAAAATAGACTCATCAGGGAGGATTTTATACGCAAACCGACCGGCATGCATCGCATGGCATTTGGAAAACTATATTGGAACTCAGCTCATAACATACCTTGATGTTTTATCTGTCGGCGTATTTGACCATGCATTGCACCGAGTTCTGACAGATTGTCAGTCATACAGTTTCATACTAACCGACCACAACCGAATTTACAAAACCATACTTTTTCCGCTCCATGCTGGGTGTTTAAGTCTTTGTTTAGAAGACATCACGCTTCTTCATCAGCTTGATACGAAGCTACAAAAGACACGTCAGCGTCTGAGTTTTGCTGAAAAAGTAACCAATTTAGGATATTGGGAGTTAGAGCTTTCCACCAAAAAGCTCTATTGGTCAGCAGAAATGTATCGTATTTTCGGAGAAAAAGAACCCATTATTTCGCCAATGCGCAATCTCTTCAAAGAAAGGATGTACCCTGAGGATATTCCTTTTTACAAAACAAAGTTAAGGGAGTTACTAAAGACAGAGAAAACGGTTGAGGGAACGCTAAGAATTTATAATTCTCAACACAAATTGTTATATTGTACTTTTAAGGCCGGCATAATTTATGAAAACCACAAAAAATTAATCGCCGGTACATTTCAAGACATCACAAACCATGTAGAAATTCAGCAAGAGCTGCAAAAAGCCAAAAAACGAGCCGAAGAATTAAGCGATGCCAAATCTTATTTTTTAGCCCAAGCCAGTCATGACCTGAGACAACCGATGCAAGCTTTGAGATTGTTTATTTCTTCATTAAAAGACGAGCAACTAACAATCATGCAAAAGATGTTGGTTAATAAGATAGAAGATTCGGCAATTAACTTACATACATTGTTAGATAATTTACTCGATATCTCTAAAATTGAAGCCGGAGGCGTTAAATATCAGCCGCAATTTTTTGATGTTGGTGAGCTCATCATTAGACTTGCCAAAGAATATGAGGAACTGGCTCTTAAACAACATATTTCATTCAAATATATTCCGGCCCACAAAAAAATCCATAGCGACCCGATATTGCTGGAACGTTTATTGCGTAATTTATTAAATAACGCATTCAAATACACCCGCAATAAAGTTTTACTCGGAGTCAAAAATTCGCAAGAAAGCATAATGGTAAAAATTATCGACAATGGCTGCGGAATTTCGCCCAAAGAGCAAGAAAAAATTTTTGAAGATTTTTATCAAAGCCCGCAACAACCCGTTTGTCGCATACAAGGTGTTGGCCTGGGTTTAGGTATAGTAAAAAGAATAGCAAAACTCCTAAAGACTAAAATTCACATTTTTAGCCAAACAGGGAAGGGAAGTTGCTTTTATTTTTCACTACACAAATAAGATTATTCTCTGACGGCATAAGCTCTGGTAATTAAATTTTCCAAATCATCATAGTGTTTTTGGCTAATAAGGCGCATACACTCGGCACGATGATATTCTTCGTCTCCATACCCAGATTGAGCTTTTTCCCAATAAGCACAATAGCTGTTGCGATACTCTTGCCAAGCTTTAAATTGATCATTAAGAGCTGTTTTGCCGCTATTTAGCCGATTAAAATGAGGATCTCGAGCTAACTTTGCATAAGTATTAGTGATTTCGCGCATCAAGCGTCTGGTTTCATCTTGTTGACAAACAACCTGTTTCCGCCAATCACCTTTAGAGCGATTAATGCACAAACCATAGTCAGAAGCCTGAACACTTTGAGCACCCATTAATAAAGCAAAAGTAAAAGCAACAAGATTTTTTCTCATAACAACCTCATACATTAAATAGCATTTTCTTTATAAATATTCACAATATTTTCTAAATCATCTAAGAAACGTTTATTCATATCAAGATTGCACTTAGAAGTCTGCAAGACAGAAATTGTTCCTAAACCTTGAGTATAAGCATATCCATATAAATCACAATATTCGTTACGCAAATTATCCCAATTTGACAACAAGACCTTAAAATTCTTTTTAGCAGGGTCCCAATTGTTAAAATAGTTGGTAGCGGCCATTGAATTTACTTTTTTTCTGATTTCGCCCATAATACGAGTAGCTTCATCATCATTACATCTAGCCATTTCTTTATCGCTCATATAATTTTTATCCAAGCATTCTTGATATAAATCAGCTTGAGCAGATGAGGCGAAAAGAGCCAAAGAAGAAACAACCAAGCACCCCAAACTTTTTTTCATCATGGAAAAAATCCTTTCATTATCAGTACTCAATAAAATAATTGATATAAAAATAACATATACATTATTAAAGGTTTATTAAGAGCCCTAAAAAGATATTTTTTATAAACTCAAAAAAAACACTTGCAAAAAAAATCTGAGAGGTTTATATTCCGGCATAGTTTATGGGTGCGTAGCTCAGTTGGTAGAGCAACTGACTCTTAATCAGTGGGTCTGGGGTTCGAACCCCCACGCGCCTACCAATAAAAGAAGGTCTCGTAAGAGGCCTTTTTTTGTTGGCTTAGGCAAAGTTGGGTTCGAAGCCCAGAGGACTGGGGTTTGACTACAAGCGAAAGCGATACGGGGGTATCGCGGTGAGCATTAGCTCATGAGCGCCCGTGCAACTCAAGCTGAAAGCGCAGAGTAACCCCCACGCGCCTACCAATAAAAGAAGGTCTCATTTTGAGACCTTTTGGGTTATATAATCCTTGACTTTCTCATAAATCAGAGTAGGCTAAAGCCAGTAAAAAAATTAGTAAGATATAATTGTGTGATGGTGATTTTATTCCGTTTATTTTTTAAGTTTCATCTTAAAAAGCAATCATCATCAACAATTACGATATAAAAGAATTATGTTAGCTGTGAAGTTCGCATAGTACTTAATTGTTTGTAATTGACCATGGAGAGCGCCTATAAAATTATCCCTCAAAAGATAATTTTCAGGCGCTCTTTTTTTTGATATTAAATTTAAATTAACATTTTCTGGCATATTTTCTTTTATCAACAAGGAGTTACAAATGTTGGAAAAAGAAAAAGATTTGTTACAAAATGAATACCTTAAATGTTTGGAAATAGCCAAACACGATAAATACATGACCTCTCTCACTAAAGAAAAAATTCAACACTCCTACCAAGTCTTAGAAGCAGGAAACTTCCTCCTTAAAGAAGAAAACGTATTCAAAAACTGGTCATCTCAACGAATTAAAGAAGCAAGAAAAGCTCTTTTATTACATGATATAGGGCGTTTTGCAGAAATCACCTCCAAAACCCAATTTCCCGAACAAAGCACCGACCATGGAATACTGGGCTATAACATTCTGGCCAATATCCCTGAATACTATAATCCTCGAATAATCATACCTATAAAGCACCATGGCCACATGATAGAAGAGCTTTATAATGACCCAGAATATTATACTCTTGAAGATCCCCAGCTCAAATACGAAATAGAAAAAATAACATTTTTGGTTCGAGACGCCGATAAAATCGCCAATTTCAAGCTTTTATCCGAAAGCGGACAAGATATCTGGACTTTGTTTAACATTAAAAAGAAAACTTCTCAAAAAACGCCTGTTTCTCAAGAGGCCTTAAATACTTTTCTAAAACAAGAAGTTATTCGCTACCCAGATGTCCATACCAACAGTGATTCTATATTGTTCTTGATTTGTTGGATATTTGATTTAAACTACAATTCATCTTTTGCATATATGCAAAATAACCAATGTTTTGAGTTTTTAGTAGAAGAATTACGCAATTCAAACAGCGATTCTTCCACCCAACACCAGATAGAGCAAATAATACAAAACTATCTACATCAAAAGAACATCAACTCAGGGGGAAAATTATGAAAAAAAGATACATATTTTTAAGCCTTTTGGTAATCATTTTTGCCGGACTATACTTTTTTACACCATCATTAGAAAGTATTGTTAAGCAACTTGTTCACAAATATGGCTCAGCCGTTACCGGAACAGATGTTAATCTGGAGGGATTTGACATCAAATTAACCGAAGGTGAGGGTAACATTGGCAAAATCACTATTGGTAATCCTAAAAACTATAAAGAAAAAAACATCATCGAATTGGGAAGCATTTCCGTTAAAGTTGATATTAAATCTTTAACCTCAGATATTATCGTTATCGATTCTATAGATATTAACAAACCGGTTATTAATTATGAGATTTTATCTCTGACCCAAAACAACCTGTCTCAGTTATTGGAAAACATCAAAAACAACACCGCAAGTGCAGAAAAAGCTGAAACAGCAGCTCAAGAACCGGCTAAAGCGAGTGAAAGCGCTGAAAAATCCGGCTCCAGCAAAAAAGTTGTCATAAAGAAATTAAGCATTCGCAATGGTGAAATTTCAGTCGCCGCCAATGCTGTTGGCGAATTAGCTAAAGCAACTCTTCGCTTACCCGATATCACCCTTAACAATATCGGAGAAGAAAAGAAGGGCGCCACAATTGCAGGCACTATTTCCAAAGTTCTCACCAAAATAGCTGACACCGCCTATAAAACAGTCATCGACAGCAACATTACTGACTTAAAAAATGTTGCCAAAGAAAACTTAGATAATGTTGTCGGCGGAGTTAAAGACCGCATCAAAGAAATCGGTATTTTTGGTAAATAAAATATCAAAAGACAAAAAAGGCGTCTGCAAAGACGCCTTTTTTTTATGGCTGAAGAGCATCTCTAATTATTCCGGGCGTCAACAACTGTGGCAACAAAACATAATGTTTTCCTGACGGATAATAGACATACAAAGGAACACTGTTACGCCCAAATTTTGCCAAGGCATCGGCGATTTCCGGGCTCTTAGAGGTCCAATCAGCCTTAAACAGCTGAATATTTTTTGCTTTTACCAAATCCGCAAACTCTTTTGTTTCAAGAGCCATCTTTTCATTAGCCAAACAAGTGATACACCACTTGGCCGTAAAATCAATAAAGACGGCATTGCCGTTTTGAACGGCAGCTGAGACTTTTTGAGCATTATACTCTTGCCAAATCACATTATTTTCTGAATTTTGATTAACATTAATCAAATGCCACAAGACCCAAGCCAACCAAAAACACGTCAACAACACAGGAATGGCAAAAATTTTCTTCAACACACTCATCCATTTTCCGGGTTTGGGTAAAATTCTCAGCAAAACTCTAGGAAAAAAAGCAATCAAGGCAAAGGGCAGGGCATATCCAAGGCTCAAAGCCACAAAAATCGGATAATAAACATAAATCGGCTTAGCTAAGGTATAACCAATGGCAATTCCCATAAAAGGCGCCGTACAAGGGCTGGCTATGAGTACGGCAAATAATCCCGTAAAGAAAGCATTAAGTTTTTGCTTAGCAAAAGAGATACGTCCAACTTTATTGGCAAAAGGATTTTTAAGATTAACGAGATCAAGCAACATTAAGAACACAATAAAGAACACCACAATCATACAAGCCACAAAAACGGGTGATTGTAATTGGAAACCCCAACCGATATACTCTCCTTGTAAGCGCAATAAGATAAGCAAACTGGCCATAATCACAAAACAAACCACCACACCCAACACATAAAATATGGCTTCAATTCTTGCACGTCTTTGATTATAAGCCCCTTGAACCAAAGCAATGGCTTTAATAGAGAGGATAGGGAAGATACAAGGCATAAAATTAAGCACAATTCCTCCGACAAAAGCCATAATCAATACCCAAAGAAAACTTTCTTCTCCACTTTCTCCAATACCGGGTAAAGACTTTAATCCAGAGTGATAAATCGGGTTAAGCTCGAAAGCTCGTTTTTGATGAGCATTTTCAATCAACAACACACCGGAAAGCACCTCTAAGGAGGAATCTGTCAATGGAATTTCCAAAGAATAATTTCCTTGTCCATCTTGCCCCAATTGAGGAATGGCAATATTATCAATTTTGTCTCTTTGAGCAGGAATAAACCATACATTTTCAGCCTGATTAAACAAACCTTTATGCTGACTTTCCAAGTTCAAAATTAGCTTACTGCCTTGAACATCAAAGAAACTTTTACCCTTCCACTTTAGAGGAAAAGTATTTTCAGCCCTAAAAGCTTCATCTTGCCAAATTTGTGAAGGGTGTCGTTCATCTCGATTATTTTGTAGAGGAAGTACCAAATCGACCAAAACCGTTTCCGGCACACATTCCTCTCGACAAGCCAACCACGAAACTTTTGCTTGCAGCAAAAGTTCCGTTAAATTCTTATCCCAAGTCGTTGTTGTTAAGCGATATTTCCAATAAGCACTTTCGCCATAACCATACAAGACCAAACCATCTGCATCATATTTTTTTGGCGCACTATGTCCCAATTCCTGAATTTTCATATCTTTTGGTAATTTCCAAGAAATTTGGGTTGCCAAGCCGGCATCTCCCGGATTATCCCAATAAATATGCCATCCTTTCTGCGGCGTAACCTTAACCAAAATATCCAACGGAGCATTTTTTTGCAGTTGCGAAAAGGCAGGTAAAACTTCCACTTTTACCTTATTGGTTTGTGCTTTTGCACTCAAAGCAAGGCTCTGCTTTGGCAAAAACAGAGCCGCTATAAGCAAAAGGCATAAAATATTGAGAAATTTGTGCAAATTAGCTCCTTATTTTTTAGATGTCTTACGAGGAGCAATCACAAAATTATAATAAGCCGTAGCAATCACACTCAAAGCCTTAACAAAAGACAAACATCCCAAAATAATTGCAATCGGCAAAAACCATCCCGGAACCAAACATAAGATAATGAAAGCCACTATAACTTCGGCACCTTGAGCAAAACCACCCAAATAAAAAGGAGATTGCTTAACTTCTGCCTGTTGTGGCGCATTATAGCGATAAGCAATCACACCATAAGACAACAAAGTAGCGGCAGCAGCCATAAAGCCAAACATAAGGAAAGCGGCAGCAACGGCATTTTGAGCCGGATTAGCTAAAGCAAATCCCAAGATTACACCGGCATAAAAAATATAGTCCAAAGCAGCATCTAAAAATACGCCGAAAGCACTTACGCCGGCATATTTAGCAATTGCACCATCCAAAGCATCAAAAAAGCGGTTCAGTAAGATACAAAACAACGCATAACCAAACATTCCCATAGCCAAGAAGTTAATTGCCGATAATCCGATAACAAACCCCATAACCGAAACCACATTGGCAGATACCCCGATTTTGTGTAACGACTTACCCGATTTATCAATACCTTGATAGAACCAATGATAAAGTTTTTTACACAAATCGCGACAATTAATAAAAATATCCTTGATTTTAGCGCTAAGAGATTTAAATTTCTGGTTATTAGTAAGGTTTTTTACTTTCTCAAACATAACTTTGACCTTTCGCAAAATGAAACGGAATGAACACTATATATGTTAAGATAGTTTTCATTTAAAGTAAAACCCCGAAAAAGAGTTATCAAGCTATAAAAGAGGTTAGCCGTGAAATCCAAATTACTCAAATACTCATTTTTCTTGCTTTTAGGCGTTACAATATTCTTTTATTACACCTTTTCCAGACAGCCATATCAGCTCATGTCGGGAGAGACAATGAATACCTATTATCGCATTAAGATTCGCTCTCCCAAAGAGAATAATCTTTTGCATAATAGCATTAAGAAAGAACTGCAACGCATAAACGAAGAAATGTCCGTTTTTGAAGCCAATTCGGAAATCAGCCTTATTAACCGCGATGACACGGGCGAATGGATTGAGCTTTCACCAGAAATGTCAGCCGTTATGAAAACCGCCTATAATGTCTATAACGAAAGCAACGGCTATTTTGACCCAACAGTTGGCCGTTTGGTTGACTTATGGGGCTTTGGCACCAGTAAAGGAACGCAAAAGACGCCTGATGATAAGCTCATTAAAGACACTCTAAAGACCACAGGCTTTGATAAAATTCGGTTCAGTAACAATTTCACCCGCGTTAAAAAGACCAATCCAGAAACCAAGATAAATTTATCAGCCATTGCCAAAGGTTATGGCGTTGACCGCATTGCCACACTTTTGGAAAAAAACGGCTATACGGATTATGTCGTTGAAATCGGCGGAGAGGTTAAAGCCAAAGGCGACCGCAACAAAGAAAGCAAAGGCTGGAACGTTGCCGTTGTCAAACCCAACACCCAAACCAATGAAAACGCTTATATTGTCCCACTGAAAAACTATGCTGTTGCCACATCGGGAGATTATCGCAATTTCTTTTACTATAATAATAAGCGTTATTCTCATACCATTTCTCCCAAAACCGGTTATCCGGTAGAGCATTCGTTAGCCTCTGCCACTGTATTTCACAAAAATTGCACAACGGCAGATGCTTTAGCAACCGCCATTATGGCAATGGGTGAAAAGCAAGGTCTCAAATTTGCCAATGACAACAATCTCTTTGTTATTTTGTTTGTCCGAGAAGACGGCAACAAGTTCAAAGCTCTTCTTTCCAACAAAGCGCAAAAGGAATTGGAGGAATAATTGCCTGATATTGAAAAAACAGGAATAATCACCCAAATTAAAGACCAAGAGATTTGTGTAAAAATCCAACAAACAACGAGTTGCCATGGCTGCCAACACAAAGCAAACTGTGCCTTAAACCATTGTCAGGAAAAAATCTTAACTTTGCCATTGCCTTCAAATTTTAAGGCAAATATCGGACAAAAAGTTAAGTTACGCCTCTCCGCCACACAAAGTGTATGGGCCTTGTCACTAGGTTTTGCCGTTCCGTTAGGCGTATTGCTTCTGAGCCTTATCTTAAGCTTAAAAATCTTTCATCAATCCGAAAGTTTTTCAACCATGATAGCTTTAAGCAGTGTTGCTGCGTACTACATTTTATTGTTTTTATTGCAAAAAAAAGCCAACAAACTTTTCACAATAAGCATCTCTCCGGAATAACTTGGGGAGTAAACGGCAAAAAAACTTTTGCTTTCAGGCAAATATGCTAAACTGCGCCCAGTTTAATAAAAGGAAAAGAAACATGTCGGATATATTTTGGTTGAATATCTTAATTATCGGAGGAATAGCTTTGTGTTCTGCGATTTTGCTCCACATAACGGCTAAAAAATTCTCCATTCCAACAGATGTAAAAGAAGACCAAATAGACGCTGTTCTTCCACAAGCCAATTGTGGCGGGTGTGGTTTTGCCGGATGCCGAGATTTTGCCAGAGCTTGCGCACACTCTACACCGACAAATTTTTCTACCCTGTATTGTCCTGTCGGAAAATCTGACGTTATGCAAAAAGTCAGCCGCATTTTAGGCTACAATGCACAAGCCAGAAAAGAAACCTGTGCGGTTTTGCATTGCAATGGAAGCTGTCAAGCCGCTCCTCAAAAAATCAACTACGAAGGCTTAAAAAACTGTCGCGTTGCACATCTCACAACTGTCGGCGAATCAGAATGCCCTGATGGATGTTTGCGTTTTGGCGATTGTGTCAGTGTATGCCAATTTGGCGCCCTAAGCATTGATAAAGACACCGGCTTACCGATTGTTGATGCCAATAAGTGCACCTCATGCGGTGCTTGTGTCAATATCTGCCCCCGCCATTTGTTTGAGATTCGCTCCATTAGTGAAAACAATCAGCAAGTTTACGTTGCCTGCAAAAACAAACAAAAAGGCGCTGTAGCGCGCAAAAACTGTAAAAACGCATGTATTGCCTGCAAAAAATGCGCTTTAATTTGTCCTGAAATCACCATAGAGAATAATCTTTCTGATATTCCAAGCTCCATATCTCCGCAAGAATTCGGTCAAAAGCTTAAAGAAACTTGCCCGACAGGCGCCATTATTTATCAAACACAAGTCAAAAGGGAGAAGAAAAATGTGCAATAAGAAAACCTTTTCACTTGGAGGAATTCATCTCAACAAACATAAGATTTCGGCATTATCACCGATACAAGAGGCTGGCGTTCCACCGCTGGTCTATATTCCCGTAAAACAACATATCGGCACTCCAGCTCAAATTATTGTCAATGTGGGCGATAAGGTAAAAATTGGTACCTTATTGGCAAAAGCAAACGAAGGAATATCGGCCAATGTTCATTCCTCAGTTGCCGGAGAAATCAAAAAAATTGAAGAAATTGAGGCCGAAAACGGTTATTCTGAACAAGTCATTACCATTCAAACCTCTGCAGATGAGTATGAGGAAGGTATTGATAATTCAGAAGAAATCAATAACGACATTCCTCAATCGCTTGAAGAAATTAAAGAACTTATTAAATCGGCCGGAATTGTCGGTATGGGCGGGGCAGGCTTTCCAACACCTATCAAGACCTCCATACCCGAAAACAAATCCGTCCAATATTTAATCATCAACGGCATTGAGTGCGAACCATACCTGACAGCTGATGGCGCCTTAATGTTAGAAAAGCCCGAACAAATTGTCATCGGAGCTAAAATTCTAAATAAAGTCTTAGGTATTCAAAACGCCATTATTGCGATTGATGAGAACAAGCCTCAGGCAATAGAAAAAATCACCAAAATTACCAAACGTTACATTGGTGTCAATGTCGCCGTATGTAAAAGCAAATACCCCCAAGGCGGAGAAAAGCAACTCATAACCGCCATAACGGGGAGGGAAGTTCCCTCTGGTCGATTACCGATTGATGTTGGCTGCGTAGTCCAAAACGTCGCAACTGTTTTTGCGGTTTATGAAGCAGTTATGAAGCATAAACCCTTATATGAAAGAATAGTTACCGTTAGCGGAGATACATCTATCACCACCGCCGGAAACTACCGCACCCGTATCGGCACACCGGCAGAATATCTTTTAGACCTTGCCCAAACCGACAAATCAAAAATCAGCAAACTCTTATTTGGTGGTCCAATGATGGGCACAGCCGCCACCAACCTCCACTCACCAATAAACAAAAAAACCGGAGGATTATTGGTTTTGCAGGCACAAGAAGCCACCAAACCCGATGAAAGTTGCTGTATTCGTTGCGGTAAATGTGCCGAAGTCTGTCCGGTTGGATTAATGCCTTTTGCCATAGCCTCAAATTTAAGACGCAACAACACCGCACCACTAAAAGCACTCCATGTGGCCGATTGCATTGAATGCGGTTCTTGTGCCTATACCTGTCCGGCCAAAGTTCCGTTGTTGGACTACTGCAAACTTGGCAAATATGAAGTACACAAACAAAAATAGGACTCCCAAGATGTTCAAAATATCAACCACGCCTCATATCAACTCTCCCGTCACCACTCAAAGTCTGATGAGAGATGTCTTAATTGCACTAACACCTGCCATTATAGTCTCTCTTTTAATGTTTGGGATTAATGCTTTGCGTGTTTTGTTAACTTCCGTTGCCGCTTGCGTAATGTTTGAATATCTCATCACACGCTATCTCTTAAAGACCCAAAACACCACTTCCGATTTATCTGCTGTCATCACCGGTGTTTTATTAGCTTTTAACCTTCCAAGCTCCATGCCTGCCTGGATGATACTCATCGGCGCTTTTGTGGCTATAGGCATTGCCAAAATGGCATTCGGCGGATTAGGCAAAAACATCTTCAATCCGGCATTAGTCGGCAGAGTCTTCTTATTTATCTCTTTTCCCGTACAGATGACACAATGGCCCAAGCCTGATTTTCTAAACTTTATGAACACGGATACCGTCACATCGGCAACCACTCTGGGCATTCTAAAACACATTGATGTTTCAAGTTCAGCTTCAATCAAAGCCTCACAAGTATCCTTAACCGAACTTCCTAACTATTGGCAAATGCTCATAGGCGATACGGGAGGCTGCATTGGCGAAGTATCCGCATTAGCTTTATTTATCGGATTAATATATATGTTATTGCGCCGTGTCATAACTTGGCATATTCCGTTTTACTATGTTGCAACATTTTTTATACTCACCGCCATTACATGGTTTAATACCGACAATATTCACTTTGAACCAATCACCAACATTTTATCCGGCGGCTTACTTTTAGGGGCATTCTTTATGGCAACGGATTATGTTACCAGCCCCATGACGCGCCAAGGTCAAATCATATTTGCCGTTGGTTGCGGTATTTTAACCTATATCATAAGGTTTTACAGTGCTTATCCCGAAGGTGTCTCTTTTGCAATCTTAATAATGAACGCCTTTGTCCCGCTAATAGATAAATTTACCCCACAACGGGTTTATGGCACAAAAAGGAAATAAGCCATGAAAACAACATCTCTGACACGTTTAATTTTTGTAATGTTGGTAGTTGCTTGCGGTTCTGCAGCTTTATTAGGCTTTGTTTACGAAATAACCAAAGCCCCAATTCAAAAAGCCAACGATGATAAAGAACTTGCCGCCATTTCCGGTGTCATTTTGGAAGAGTTTAACAACAATCCATTCAAAGAAAGAACGCTGATTCCCGGCAAACATAATCAAGGTCAACTAACTTTATATCCAGCCCGAAAAGATGGTAAAATCAAAGCCGTTGCCATAAAGACCTCGAGCGACAAGGCTTTTGGCGGAAAAATTGAATTAATTGTCGGCTTTTTCTTAGATGGCACAATCAGCGGCTACCAAATCATCAGCTCCAAAGAAACCCCTGGTCTGGGTTCCAAAGTAAGCGATGCCAAGTTTAGTGAACAATTTATAGGCATAAGGCCAAAGAAAAAAACCTTTAAAGTTAAGCAAGATGGCGGCGAAATAGATGCCGTAACGGCAGCCACCATAAGTTCACGCGCAGTTATTGATGCCATTCAAAAAGCCTATGATGCTTACCACAAATTCAGCACAAGGATGTAAGAAATGAAACAAACGAGCTATAAAAATCTGACCCGAGGTATAATAAGCGAAAACCCGACTTTGGTAATGTTGCTTGGCATGTGCCCCACCTTAGGCGTCACCACCACCGCTCTCAATGGTCTGGGCATGGGGTTAGCCACCTTATTTGTTCTCATTTTATCCAACACGGCCGTTTCCTTGGTAAAAAACTTTATCCCCGCCACGATTAGAATTCCGTGCTACATAACAATTATTGCCTCCTTTGTGACCATTGTAGAATTATTAATGACGGCTTATTTTCCAAGCATACACGCAGCCTTAGGAATTTATATTCCGCTAATTGTGGTCAACTGCATTATTCTGGGACGAGCTGAAGCCTTTGCTGCTCACAATAATGTTTTTCAGTCTCTTTTAGATGCTTTGGGAATGGGAATTGGATTTACCCTTGCTCTGGTTGCCTTGGGCCTCATTCGAGAAATTTTAGGGGCAGGGGCCGCCTTTGGGTATCAATTCATCGGAGAAGACGGCTACCCCATACTGATGTTTATCATGCCGCCGGGAGCATTTTTAGCCTTAGCCGGATTAATTGTCCTGTTTAACAAGTTACGGAGAGAATAAAATGAGTTATTTAATGATATTCATCGCCGCCATTTTTGTAAACAATATTGTTTTATCACAATTTTTAGGAATTTGCCCATTTTTAGGAGTCTCCAAAAAAATATCAACGGCACTTGGTATGGGTTGTGCAGTCATGTTTGTTATGACCTTATCAGGGTTAGTTACTCATTTAATATATTTCAACCTTTTACAACCCAATGGCCTAAGTTTTATGACCACCGTCATTTTTATTTTGGTCATAGCCTCATTGGTGCAAATGGTCGAAATCATCTTGCATAAAACCTCACCAATGCTCTATCAGGCATTAGGCATCTTCCTGCCGCTGATTACCACCAATTGCGCAGTTCTGGGTATTGCCATTTTAGCCGTACAAAAAAATATGAGCTTAATGGAAGCCGTTTGCTATAATCTGGCCAATGCCATGGGCTTTACCTTAGCCATTGTCCTGTTTTCTAGCATACGAGAAAGACTTTCCGCCAATCCTATTCCCAAAGCTCTCCAAGGCGCACCGATTGCGCTCATCACGGCCGGATTGCTCTCCATGGCCTTTATGGGATTTTCCGGTATCAGCCACTAAGCAACAAAAAAGCCCTCAAACCTAAAAGGCGAGGGCATTTTTGTTTTAGTTTTCTTAATCTTTCAAAGATTTCAATAACTCCAATACGAGAGGATGTTTTACCTTTGTCAGAGCATATGAATAAAACTCTTCAAAGAGCTTTCCGCCGTAATTTTGAGTCTCGTCGAAATACTTTGCCTGAACAACGGCATCCAACCGATCCATGTCTTTGACAAAGACGGCCTCTGGTGTTTTGCAAGCCTCAAACTCCTCAAACAGCTCGATTAATTCGGGATATTCCAGCTCATCAGCCAAACGCCGCATGGCTTTGCTTTCCAAATCATACTTTTCTTGCGGATTAATGCCTGACCCTGGCGTATAATCACCGATGTATATTTCGGCAAGATCATGGATATTTGCCATTTTCAAGCACTTGCACAAATCGAGCTCTTTTGGAGCATAGAGTTGCACCAGCATACTCATGCTCCAAGAATGAGATGCATCAACTTCAGGTGACTTTACCTTATGATAAAGCCAACCGCTGCGAGCCAAATTTTTCATTTGCCCGCTGATTACCTTAAAGTTTTCTAGTTTCTTTTTCATAACCAAAGTATTTTAAATTAAAATAATTAAAATTTAGTTCAACAATCCTCCATGAGGAGAACTAACTAAAAGCAAAGTATCCGGAATTTCATCTCGCTCAACTGGCGCACGATATCCGGCCCAAGCTTCAAAAACCTCTCGTTCAAAAATATAGCAGTCTCCTAAAAGACAAACTACTTCTTGCCCATCACGACTGCCAAACAGATTATATCCGGCAGCATGGTATTTTGCAGCTTCTTTAACAACTTCAGGACTACAATTTTGCTTTACCTCTTTAAAATCCCAGAAATAATAAGGCTCCATAAAGAGCTGAATTCCGGTTTCCACCTTCACGTCAAATCCTTTCAAACCAAATTTGGCTTTATGAATTGTGATTCGGTTAAATTCCTGAGAATTTTTGAGCAAATATTTGCTAGCCAAAGTAAGGGAAGGGGTGTCTAACAACACACAATCCTCATTTTGTCCAACAAGCATCAGATTATCCGCCACTACGCCGCGACAACCTTTATTTTGCAAATCCTGTGAGGCCAACACCTGTCGAAAAGTCTTAGCTTTAACATTAGTTTTAAGAGGAAGATTATACTCAATTCCTTCCTTTTTGCCATTGTCAAAATATCTAATTTCGCCAACACACAAGGCGGAAAGAACCTCTTTCTTATCATCAAAATCAGCGCTAAAAGCCTGCATCAAAGATGTAAAATAATTCTTTTGGCTCAAATCGCTGTAAATTTTCTGCAAAAAAACTAAATTTTCCATATTTCTATAAATTATAGGGTTAATAATATTTTATTTTCTCCACCATAGAGCAAAATTTTTCAAAGTTCAAGCAAGATTTTAGACAAAAGAAAATATTTTTACTTTTTCAGCAAATTTTGAATATTTTTTATCACATCTTCAAACATTTCTTCCGTTAAAACACCGGTATTAATGTTATATCGAGAGGTATGATAAGAATTCACCATCCATAAATGATGATTTTCCAGCCAATGGGTTGTATTATGAGCAAACTTAAAACCAGCTTTTTTATAGCCCAAGACACCCAAAACGGCATTATGCGCCACACTGCCAAGTGTTAAAATAATTTTCAAGTTTGGCATATTTTCAATTTCTTGAATCAGATATGCCCCACAAGCTTTAACTTCATCTCCGGTAACTTTATTTTGCGGCGGCACACAACGAACAGAATTCGTAACTCTGACATTAATCAGCTCAAAGCCGTCATTTTTCTTTTTCTGATAATTTCCTTGAGCAAAACCAAACTTCTTCAAAATTGGGTATAAAACATCTCCCGCATAATCATTAGTAAAAGGACGATTTGTTTGGTTTGCACCATTCAAGCCTGGAGCCAAGCCAACAATTAAAATCTCAGAGGAGAGGGAGCCGAAGGGCTCAACCGGCCCATTATAATAAGTCGGAAACTTCGCCTCATTTTGAGCACGAAAGGCCAATAAACGTGGACACTTAGAACAAGTTTTATCGGGAGCAACAAACGACATTTTTTTCATAAACCTCTTGATTATCAAAAAATTATCATCAATCTAGCACAAATTTTTTTAACCACCACCCTTTAAAAACAATTATCCAAAATTATATCTAAGCCGAGGTTGCAAGAAAACAGCAATTTCACTTAAAAAGCAATTTCACTTAAAATTAGTACTAAAAATCTATTTATAAATGGAGTTTTACAATATGAAAAAAGCATTATTATTGGCAGGCGTTGCAAGCCTTTTCTCTTTCAATGCCAATGCAATGATGGGAATACCGTCAGATTTCAGACCTTACATTGGTGTTGACTATGTTTATTCTAAAGCCGATTACAAAGGTGATGCCAGCCGTTTAGAAGACGATGGTTATTTAGAAGATAACTTCAACTCCGGTGTTATTAATGCCGGTATCAAAATGGGCGATTACTACAGCATCGAAGCTTTCTACCAACAATCAGCCTCCGAAGAAGGTGACTATTTTGTATATGACGGAATGTCTCATAAAGCCGAAACCCAATTTGATGCCTATGGTATTGATTTATATGGCTATGCACCGGTTGGCTGCGATGGTTTAAGCTTACTTGGAACTGTTGGCTTGGCCAATTACGACTTAGAAGTAAAAGAACTCGGCGAAACAGAAACCAAGAGCCGCGTTGGCTACCGTGCTGGTATTGGTGCTCAGTATGACTTCAATGAAAACTGGTCAGCTCGATTAGTAGGCCGTTACAGCTACATCAACACCAAAGATGTAGATAATTTAATGGAAGCCACAGCCGGTATTCGCTATACTTTCTAATCTTAAAGAACTACTCCCAAATAAAGCCACTTTCTATAAAGTGGCTTTATTTTTTTATAATGTGTACAGTTCAGAAACGAACTTGCATTTTGCATTCAAATTGCTCAAGATACTCTCAAAGGAGGACATCATGAGTAAAAAACAAACCTATTTATATATCTTAGCTGCCGGAATTATCTTAATTTTGGCAGGATTTTTCATGCATATTCACGTTATTACAAGCACTTACAACATTACCAGCAAGATGATAGCCAATCCGTTAGTCTTTGGTCCGGCAGCGGTCTGTGCCTTTATTTTCATGGGCAATTCTCGCTATTGGTTGATAAATCTGTGCTGTGCCTTAGTTGCCTCTTTAGTTATTCAATATTTCATAATTGGACATGGGGCAGGGATATACACCATTCTTTATCGTGCATTGGCCTTTTTAGTTGTAGTTTATTTTCTAAACCTCTTAAAAATCATCATTACGAAATAAGAAGCTGAGAACGAGCAAAACGTATAAATACCAAAAAATTCATACTGAGCTCGTTCTCACAGCTCATTTATTCAATAAGCAATTGAATTTTATATAAATATATTTCAAATCCTTTCGAATACATATAAATAGCACTTAGCAAGTAAACTCAGCAAAACAAAAGACAATCGCTAAAACAACAACACCTAATTTCTAAAGAGCCCAAAAACAAACTCTCAATACAATTCTTTCACTACAAAAACAATAGTAACTCAACAACAACAATGTCTTAAGAGAATAACAATTCATATATTAAAATTTCTATATGAGCGTCACAATACAAAAGCTTGCCGTACTACAATTCCTGAACTGCAATATCACAACAGTATCACAATTCATGAGTTACTATATCACAATCCACGAGCTGCAGTAGGCTCCTCAATCTCCCCTCTGTCTCTCACATATTTGTCGCATAATATATATTATGTATAGTTTAAGATTATATCGACAACATATTGAATAAAAACAATATATTTTAACAGATTGTCATTTTATCGGATTTCAGATGCACTGATTAACGCTTTTGTATAATCATTCTGCGGACGCTCAAAAATATCTTTTGCTGAACCGATTTCAATCAATTCACCATCTTTCATAACGCCAATTCTATCCGCCATAGCTTTGACTGCACGCATATCATGTGAAATAAACAAGTAACTAATCCGTCGTTCTTTTTGAATCTTTTTCAGCAACTTTACAATTTGGGCCTGGATTGTTACATCTAATGCCGACGTCGGCTCATCCAGAACAATCAATTCCGGCTCCAGAATTAAAGCTCTAGCAATAGCTACTCTCTGACGTTGACCTCCTGAAAATTCATGAGGATATCTCTCCATCACGCTTTCATCTAAACCGACTTCTGCCAAAACATTTTTTACTTTTGTTCGAACTTCAGACAATTTCAATTTGGGATAATGAATTCTTAGTCCTTCAGCAACAATATCTTCAATTCGCATTCTAGGGTTCAAAGAATTATAAGGATCCTGAAAAACAATTTGCATTTTTCTTTTCAGATGCAATTTATCCTTACTCGAAAGTTCGTTTACATTTGTTCCATAAAAACAAACATCGCCTTGTGCTTTTTGCACACCTAAGAGAGATAACCCCAGCGTAGTTTTGCCTGAACCGGATTCTCCAACAATACCCAAACACTCTCCCCTGTAAATATCAAGACTAACATTATTTACAGCATCAATTTTTGAGACAACTTTACCCCAAAAGTTCTTTTTCTGCGGAAAAGTTACCCTCAAATCAGCCATTTGCAGTATTTTTGTCAAATTTTGCACACTATTTTCATTTTTTAACATTGTAGCAGAAATCAGCTCTTGAGTATAAGGATGTTTTGGGCTTTCAAAAATCTCTCTCACTGCACCCTGCTCCACCATTTCGCCATTTTTCATTACGCAGACTTTATCCGCAATTTTCCGCACCAAAGTCAAATCATGGCTAATAAAAAGAATTGCCATATTCAATTTTTTGCGTAAATCCATCAACAAATCAATGATTTGTGCCTGAATTGTCACATCTAATGCTGTTGTCGGTTCATCTGCAATCAACAATTTTGGATTATTGGCAATAGCCATAGCTATCATCACACGTTGCCTTTGCCCTCCGGACAGCTCAAATGGATAAGCCTCCTTTTTCAGCTCAGGTTGCGGAATTCCCGTTAATTTTAACAAGCGCACTACTTCTTTTTGCACCTGTTTATCAGACAACTTACGATGCAACTTCAAAACTTCAGCAATCTGATTTCCTATCTTATGCAAAGGATTAAGTGAAGACATCGGCTCTTGAAAAATAAAACCAACTTCTTTTCCTCTGATTTTACGCAACTGATTTTCTTTAGCCCCTATTATTTCCTGCCCATCAAACAAGATAGAGCTTTTATTACTATGAAAAGCACGAGGATAAGGTAATAACCCCAAAACAGACAACGCTGTTACCGACTTTCCAGAACCAGATTCCCCAACAATTCCGACAATTTCGCCTTTTTCTAATTTGAAACTAATATCTTTCACAGCCTCAAAATAGGCAGCGTTTTCTCTTTCAAAAGAAACCGAAAAATTATTAACTTCTAACAAAGTCATCAATCATTCCTCCGGCTATCAAAAGCATCTCGCACCCCTTCCCCAATAAATATGAGCAAGGTTAACAAACAAGATAATACTACAAAGATTGAAAGTCCAATCCACGGAGCCTGTAAATTATCTTTACCCTGACGCACCAAATCACCCAAAGATGGATATTCGTGCGACAAACCCAACCCCAAGAAATCAAGTGCGGTTAAAGCCACAATTGCTTCTGATAACAAAAAAGGCACAAAAGTAATGGTTGCGACCAACGCATTTGGAAGAATATGACGATAAATTATCCTAAAATTACTCGCCCCGAGCGCCTTAGCCGCTTTCACAAATTCAAAATTTCTGGTACGCATCACTTCAGCCCGCACCATTCCGGTGAGAGATGTCCATGAGAAGAAAAGCAAGATAACCAACAAACTCCAAAACGTCGGCACAAAAATACTCGCAACAATTATTAAAATAAACAATTGAGGCAAAGAATCCCAAATTTCCATAAATCTTTGCAGGACAATATCCGTCTTTCCGCCAAAATATCCCTGAACCGCACCGGCAAAAATCCCGATACAAGATGAAACGAAAGTCAAAATAAAAGCGAACACCAAAGAGAGCCGTAACCCATAAAGAATTCTGGCCACAATATCCCTTCCCTCATCATCTGTCCCCAGCCAATGAACTTTACTTGGCGCGGCCGGTGTTGGAACATTCAAATCATAATCTACCGTATTGAAAGAAAAAGGAATTATCGGCATAATCATCCAACCGTTTTCTTCAATATTTTGCCGAATTAATTCATCTCGGTAGTCCGCCGGCGTTGGGAAATCTCCCCCAAATTCGGTTTCATTATAGGTTTGAAAAATTGGGAAATAATATTGATTATTATATTTCAAAATCAACGGCTTATCATTTGCAATTAATTCTGAAAACAAGCTCAAGACAAACACACTTGCCAAAACAACCAATGCCCACCAAGCGCGCCGCTTTTTGCAAAACACTCGCCAACGTCTTTTAAGCAAACTATGTTTATCCGACGTTTGATTTTCCAACTTTTTATCCCTAATTCAAAGCATTATTGGTTTTATTGGAAGTAGCTTCAGTTTTAGCTTTAGCCTCTCCTGCTACCTTTGGAGCCTTTTCCGCTTTATCTACAGCCTGAGTACTATTAGCCTCCTCTACAGTCTGTGAGGTCTTTGTTTCTTCTTTAGCAACAGTTTCAACATTTTTTACCTCATCTGCAGCATCACTCGCTACTGCTGAATTTTCCGCATCATCTTCAGATTTCACATCTTTTTCCAAAGGGATATCTTGATTATCTAAATTTTCTTTTGAGGTTTCCTCAGCATCAGATTGAATTTCTTCCTTAATACTCTTTACCTCTTGTTCTTTTCCCTCATTGATTGGTTGTTCCATCGTTAAAGCTTTTCCAACTTCTCTTTCTTCAGGCAAATCAGTTACCTTTTCTTTTGTTTCGGTCTCAGAGTTTTCTGATACGTCAACTTTATTAGCTTCTGCAAGAGCCTCTTCTGCTTTATTGATTTTTTCTCCTTCTGATTTTTTATCTGTTATTTTTGGGTTAGAAACTTCATTCTTTGCTTTAGCTTTCAATTCTTTTAATTTGTCTTTAGGAGATTTTTTAGAATTGAAATTCTCCCATTTTTGATACCATTCATCATAATTTTTGAGATATCCGTTCAAAGTTTCTTGGCTCAAAACATTACTAAGCAAATTATCTTGCAAACCTTTTGCAGCAGTTTCATAAAGCCCCATACCCTTTAACTCTTCACACTCACCTTTCAAATAGAGATAGTTTTTAACCAATTCTCTACTCTCACATATCTGATTATTAATGCTAAATGAGTTTTTCATAGGATTTTTAACAGCCAATAGAACCAGATTATTTCTCTTAAAATTCTCAATATAATCTTCGGTTTTTGGACCTCCGAGTTCATTTATTCCGCTAACACCTTGTAAAAAGATTACAGTATTTTCATCTAGTTTTTTCTCTTTCAAACTTCTCATAAACTGTTCTAATTTTCCAATCAAGCAAGAATATTGTTCTTGATAGGCTTTTCTTTTTTCAAACAAATTTTTATTTCCGACCCACTTATAATTTGTCAAAGTTTGCCATTGAGATTGTGGCTTTAATCTACAAAATTCATTATAAACATACATATCTGACGGCAAATCTAAGAACACAAAATAAGCTCGGCTTCCTTTGTCTTTTTCAATTTCTTCCAATAAAGCATCCAAAGCCTTAAAGGAATTTACGACATACAAAGAATCATAAGACACGCCCATAATTGGCAATTCACTGGCTCTTACAAAACCATCTATTGCGCCGTAAGGAACAGACCAATCCGTAATCAAATGCCAACTATTTACCCATTGAACCATTAAAAACTTTGCTTGTTCCCATGAGGATTCCTTCAAATTTTTAGCAGCAACCGGCGTATTAACTTTGTCCAAACATTTATCGACATTTCGAGCATTGTTTTTAGAGCACAAATCCAAACCTCTGGATTGAATTGCCGTAACTCGATAATTAGAATTTTTATAAACATCGATTAATTTTGCATTTTTCAAAAAGACATATTCATCGCGTACATCTGAAAAATTCCACAAACTATCAATTTCAACATTTTTCAAAATATGTTCGTTTGCTTTTTTATCATCAAGTCCATTTAATAATTCCACCGTATTATTCAAAGTATCAGTAGAACTAACATAAGCATTAGGATAAACCCAAAAACCGTTTTTAGCCAAAAATGCTACCAATCTACCTTTTAATTCATTGGCTTTATCATCTTTACCCAATTTATCCTTCATTTCGCCAAGCGTAATGTAAGATGAAGCATTCGGCAAAAAGAAATAAACATATTTTCTGGGATTTTTACTGGCTTTATCTAAATGGTTATCATAACGAACAACAAAATCATCTGTTTTATTTTTAATCAAATATGCATCAACCAAAACACCGGAAAAGATAATTAATAAAATTCCCGTAAAATAAGCAGTCGTTGACTTTGAGGACATCATCAAAATAACAAAAGTCAAGATTCCCGCACCACCGGCTAAAATCCAATGCGAAATTCCGTTAAAAATAAAAGAGGCTGACATTCCGATATAAGGAGCAAACATCGGCTCTAAAATTGAGGTTTTATCATACACGGCAAACTGATTAAGCAGAGCCAAAACAACTCCGCCTACCACAGCTGACGCCAACAAATTCTGCAACAAAGAAGAGAAAGAAACCAAGAACATGGCGAGCAAGGACAAAACCAAAATCACCATCAAAGACGTAAATATCTCCGACTGTAATCCGAGACTCTCCGAAAATATAGTTTGATTTCCAGATCCTGCAAACAACAAGAAATCAACCCCCAAGAGCAGAGCAACAAACAATCCCTTAATAATCCAGTCAAAGACATATCTAAACATTCCTCTGGATTGTTTAACACGAACACTGCGAACATTTGCCGCAATATTTGAAGATTGATTTGAACTTTCAATAATAATGTCTTGCATTCTGATATCCTCTTTATTTTACCTCAAATTAGGGATATCTAAGCATATTCTAAAATCAATTTAAAGCAAAAATCCCCGAAACTGCACAGGCTTCGGGGATTTTTAATTGACTTATAAATTTGACTATCTTGAGTAGTATTCGATAACCAGATTTGGTTCCATAACACATCCGTAAGGAATATCGTCAAATTTAGGAAGAAATGTATATTTAGCGGTTAATTTTTTGCTATCAACTTCCAAATAACCCGGAACTTCGTGCAAAGAGCTTTCAACAGCAGCAGCAACGATAGCGAGTTGTTTAGATTTTTCGCGAACTTCGATAACATCACCAACTTTAACCATGTAAGAAGGAATGTTTACTTTTTTACCATTAACGGTAACATGTCCATGGTTAACGAATTGACGAGAAGCAAAGATGGTAGAAGCAAATTTAGCTTTGTAAACCAAGTTGTCCAAACGAGATTCCAAAATACCAACCAAGTTTTCAGCAGAGTCGCCGCCTCTTCTAACAGCTTCTACATAATATTTGTGGAATTGTTTTTCGTTAACGTTACCATAGTAGGTTTTCAATTTTTGTTTAGCATATAATTGCTCACCATAGTCGGTCATTTTTTTGCGTCTTTGACCATGTTGACCCGGAGCATATTCTCTCTTATTCAATGGGCTTTTCGGATCGCCCCACAAGTTTGCGCCATAACGACGATTCGTCTTTTTCTTAGCGTTTTCAATACTTTTCATAAATAAAAATCCTTATTAAACAGGTTATTACATTATTGTCTCGGTAGTATTGCAACATAAATTGCAAACGGGACATAAAAATCCACATTCCCGAAAGTACGGGCAATATAATACAGTTTTTTTTGGAATACAAGTAAAATTTTCCAAAATTAGTCTGGATTATTTACAAATTCAGGCTAAAATAGCCCAAGAGGAAACACCGATGGGATACGATATACTTTTTCAACAAGCTCTTCAGCTCCACGAACAAGGCCGTCTAAACGAGGCCGAAAACATTTACCGCCAAATTCTGGAAACGGCACCGGACAATGCCGACGTTCTAAATTTGCTGGGTTTAATTGCCCAAGCCAAAGGCATGCACTCTCAAGCGACAGAACTTTTTTATCATGCCGTCAAGCAAGCCCCAAAACATGCTCCTTTTTGGTTTAACCTTGGCCTTTCTTTGGAAAACGACAATAAACCCATTGAAGCCTTGCAAGCTTACCAAACTGCCCTTGAGCTCAAACCTGATTTTAAGGAAGCCTTATCCAACATGGGCGATATTTATAATAAAGAGCAAAAATCAGACCTTGCCGAGGAAATGTATAACAAAGCCTTGCAAATTGATGGTAACTACACCCCTGCTCTTGCCAACCTTGCTGCACTAAAACAAGACATTAAAGCTTTGCAAACCCTTTGCCTTCAATATCCCTCTGAAGCGATTTTTCCTTATTACTTAAGTAAGATTTACCAAAACAACGCCCAATATGAGCAAGCCTTGACCTATATTCGCCAGGCGCAGACCATTGCTCCTTCTTCATTAGATGTGCTGGAAACTCTGGCTGAACTTCTCATGCTAACCAATAAAGAAGAGGAAGCCATAAAAATTTTTGAGCAAATCTTATGCCAAAATCCCAATTCCGTACCGGCTTTGATTAACCTTGCCAATCACGCCACTCAACTCCAAGATTACACCAAAGCCGAGCGCTATTACAAACAAGCCCTGGACCTATCTCCACATGATTTGGATGCCCATTTTAACTATGCCAATATGCTCTACCGCCAAAACCGCTTACCGGAAGCCTTAGAGGAATATCGTGCTGCTGTTATTATTAACCCCAATCGTTATGAAATCAGCAACAATCTGGGATTAATTCAAAAAGACTTAGGCGAATATGAAGAAGCGCTGGGCTTATTTTTTAATGCCTTTTTCAAAAATCCGACATCTGAAGACATCGCCTTAAATATCGTTGAAACGCTGACCCTGCTTTATCACCAAGACAAAGACAAAGCCATCAAAATAGCGCAAAATTGGTACAAAGAGGCTCCAAACAATATTTTTGCCCAACAAATAAACGCTGCCCTTAACGGAGAAACAAGTGAAAATAATCAAATTTATATTCAAAAGTTGTTTGACCATTTCGCTGATAATTACGAAATGGTTTTGCGAAGGATTGGTTACCTCACTCCAAGAAAGCTTAGAGATATTACGTCTGATGTTAAAGGTACCCTTGTGGATCTTGGGTGTGGTACGGGGCTTGTTGGCGTGGCTTATCAAACCTCTCGCACCAAACTTATCGGCGTTGATATCTCCGAAAAAAGCCTCACCCAAGCAAGAACCAAAAACATCTACCAAGAACTCATAAAAGACGATATTTTACACTTTTGCCAAACCAAACTAAAAGACTACCACCCTGCTCTCATCACGGCGGCCGATGTTTTTTGTTATTTTGGAAATTTAGAAGAGATACTTGCCGCTTGTGCACCTTTTCCGCTCGCTTTTTCGGTTGAAAAAGCCGATGACAAAGAGACCAAACCTTTTGTCCGCCAAGCCTCCGGACGCTATCAACACCAAGCAAGCTATATTGAACAACTCTTAAAAAAATATGGTTATACAAATATTAACCAATATCCGCTAGTCTTAAGAAAGGAATACGGACAGGATGTCAACGGAATCATATTCACGGCAAAATAGGAGACATACCATGGCTGAAGAATTAATTGACATTTATGACGAAAAGATGAATCTTTTAGGGCAAGCCACACGCACCCAAGCCCACCAAGAAGGCCTTTGGCACATGTCTTTTCACTGTTGGATTGTCCGCCGTTCTCCCGAAGGTCGTCCGCAAGTTTTGCTTCAAATTCGTGGTAAAAACCAAAATCACCCCTCATTAATTGATATTTCTTCCGCCGGCCACCTCTTAAGCGGCGAAACCCCGCATGACGGCATTAAAAATATTGAAAAAGAACTTGGGCTTAAGGTTGATTTTTCCAAACTAACCAAACTTTTTACCGCCAATCACGTCTTTCAAAAGAATAGTTACATCAATCACGAATTCAACCCAACCTATTTGTTGGAAGATTCCACGCCCATAACCGAATACAAACTCAACCCCGATATGGTTGACGGCGTCTTTATTGCCGATGTTGAGGACATGCTCAATCTCTTCAAACACAAAGTTGATAAAATTTACGTCAACGGACTGAAATTAGATGAAAACAAACGCTATATTCCTCATGCCGGTAATATTGCCCGCTGTGAATTTGTGCCCCATACTGACCAATATTTCATCAAAGTAATGGAAACCATAGAGCGGTGGTTTCGAGGACAAAAAATTGATAATCAAGCTTAAAGAAAACGACTACCCGCAAATTATCGAATGCTGGGAACAATCCGTTCGGGCAACACACAAGTTTTTAGAACCGGAAGAAATAACTTACTATAAGCCGCTTGTCTTAAAGTATGGTCTTCCCCAATGCTCTGACATCTGGGGATTTAAGGAAGAGGACCAAGTCATTGGCTTTATGGGCATAAGAGATAACAAAATCGAAATGTTATTCCTCTCTCCCCTCCACCTTAGGCAAGGTCTTGGCACAAAGCTGGTTAACTTTGCACTCCAACAATGCCATTGTCGCTTTGTCGATGTAAACGAGGAAAATCAAGCCGCTTATAAGTTTTATCAAACCTTAGGCTTTACGGTTTCATCTCAAGATGAAACCGATGATTGCGGCAAACCCCACCCAATTTTGCACCTACAAATTAATACTGATAATTCCTGATTGATAAGCCCAAACCCCAAGTGCCAATAAGGCAATAAGAATAATCAATCCCCATTTTGAAGTTGGATTTGAAATATTTTTGCGATAATACAAACCTTTTCTGCCGGCATGAACATAAGTTCCCTGCGGACCACTGCCCACACGCAATCCTTTACCGCCCACAGACAAACCGACACCTGATTTTGATAAGTTTATTCTTAAGGGGCCGATATTTATCCCTTTTTTCAAATAAAATCCCATAATTTTACTCCTTGATTATTGCCAGAGTTGATAGCTCCAAACTTCCGATATCACACGATTGTTTTCTGCCTTATTCCGCAACAACAAACGCAACTCCGTAATGTCGGTATTTGGCTCAAAGTCAAAATACAAACTGGCTCCATGAATAGCAGGCGTATAGAGCAAACGTACATTACTGACCACACCGGCACGGTTAGAAATATCAGCCCAAATATTACCGTTTTTAATTTCTTCTTCAAAGTTCATATCGCCAAAGTTACTAAAATCAATCACAAATTTGCGTTTATTGGCCAAATATTCACCTTCCAAACCATCGCCGCCTTTACCGCTATGCGTCGCCGTAATTTTTGCCAATTCAGGCATAAGCGTATCTTCATCTTGCCAGTGAAGAATATAATTAAAGCGATAAGTCCCGCCGGCTTTGATAGGCTCGTCAGGAACCCAATAAGCCACCACATTATCATTTGTTTCACTGATTGAGGGCAATTCTGCTAATTGAACCTTACCTTTGCCCCAATTTTCCAAAGGTTCAATCCAAACGCTCGGACGTTTTTCATACATAGCTTCAGGATCCAAATAATCTCTGGGATTTCTATCTCTTTGCATCAAACCAAAACCTTTGGGATTATCATCCACAAAAGAGCTCAAACGCAAATGCTTAGAATTATCCAGCGGTCGCCAAATCTTTTCACCGTTTCCGTTAATCACCAACAAGCCATCGCTGTCATGCACTTCCGGACGATAATCATCAAAGGCCGACTTGGTATTTTCTCCATACAAGAACATAGAAGTTAAAGGCGCCACACCCAATTTAGCAATATCTTTTCTGGCAAAAAGGACGGCATTAACCCTAATGGAGGTTTCATCATTTTTAGGCGCAATATCAAATTGATAAGCTCCGGTAACACTTTCACTATCCAACAAAGCCCACATTTTGATGTTTTTTGCATCTTTATCAGGACGTTTCAGCCAAAACTTTGTAAACACTGGAAATTCTTCCACCACATTTTCAGCTGTATTAATAGCAAGACCTCTGGCCGACAAACCATAATTTTGCCCTTTTGCCAAAGCTCTGAAATAGCTGGCTCCCAAAAAAGAAATCAACTCATCAAAATAATCATTTCGATTGAGCGGATAATGCAACCGAAAGCCGGCATAGCCTAATTTTTCGTTTAAGATATGTTCACTAACGGGATTCTTCCCAAAATCAAAATCATCAGAATCATAAGGTATGAGCTTTACCTCATCATCAACAATATCATAAATTTGTACCGAATGATTAAATAACCCACCCGGATGATAAAGCTGAATTTCAAAAGGCAAATTTTGCCCAAACCAAGCGCCTCTTTCGCGCTTAAAGCGAATATCGCTATATTGCTCAGGTGTCAAATGAGCTAATTGCGGAGGTAAAGACAACGCCTTGTTTTGATAAGGGACTTGAGCATTTTTTTGGGCCATTTTCACCACATTTTCAAATTCAAAAG
The DNA here is from genome assembly GCA_949286215.1 of uncultured Pseudomonadota bacterium. Taxonomy (GTDB): domain Bacteria; phylum Pseudomonadota; class Alphaproteobacteria; order RF32; family CAG-239; genus Scatocola. Next base: position 29,860 of record CASDYX010000006.1, on the reverse strand, counting down.
CCTCTGCCCTAGCCTCATTTACCTGCAAAAAAGCAACACCAATACAAAACAATTTCAAGCAAATAAAAAGATTTAGCTTCATTTTTCTAATCAACCACATTAATAAATTTTGAATATCTTACCCGACATAATTCCGCTTGTTTTAAGGCCACATCACACATAATCTGATTGGTATATTCTTCCCTAAAATAATCATCGGGCTCTGCGGTCAAAGTCGCCGATGCTTCATCATAAGTGAGATCCAGGCCAATCAATGGAGCCTGCACATCACAAGCCATCATAATATCGTAATATTCTTTCTCTATTTTAAACTCAACCGCAAAATTATCCGATTGAGCCTCTTTGGCTTTCACATAATGCGCCGCCACTTGAAAACGAATATAATTTTGCGCTAAAATCGGATAAAATTCATCTAATACCGGCCATTCGTCACTCATCTTATTTACCTATCCATCAAATCGAAACAATACGCCCATCATATAAAGTTTTTATCTCTTTCGCAATCATTTCCTTATTTTTGCCACACCAATTATATTGACAAAATTTTCCTTATAGAATAGAAAAACACTAAATATTTATTATTCTAAAACTATTAATTATGGAACTCGTAGATTTTATAAAAGACCATGGCTCAACAATATTTCTTGTTGGCTTATTGTTAAGTGGCATCATCGGATTAATCATCGATGAAAAAATAGATAAAAAAGAAGGATACACACATTCCCAACATGGTAGCAATATCGGTGGTGGTTTGGTAATGTTCTGGCTAATTATTTCTTTCTTTGTAACAGTTGCCATACATTAAACAAAAAGCGGCTTATTCATCATAAGCCGCTGTTATTGTAACAAAACCTCAGAATTGTAAAATTTCATTATCATCAGGGACCACGACATTAGCCAAATGCAAATTTTTTATATCCTCTCTGGTAACGGTTAAATGACTAACGGTACCCATATGGCTTGCAACAATTACAGCCTTAGGCTCATAGGCTGATATTGTTTTCACATCATCAACATCCATAATTATTTTTTCATGATTAGTCAACATAGCCCCACAAGCATTAACAACAATCACATCCGGATGATATGTATCCACAGCTTGTTTCACCTCATCACACCAAATAGTATCTCCTGCCACATACAATGTTTTTTCATCATGTGATTGAAACACCACCCCCATTGCCTCATAAGGCATCCCTATTTGTTGGCACAAGGGTTCAATCACCTCTCTCTTACCGTGTTGACATTTAGTTTTATATAAATTGACTCCCAAAAATTCAACCGAATTATCAATAACTTTAACATTATGAAAGCCAAACTTTTTCACAACTTCGGCATCAAGAGCCGATTGCACAAAAAACACAATATCTTTATCCAAAGCCTGAGCTGCAAACGCATCCCAATGATCCGGATGATAATGAGTCAAAATCACGGCATCTACATTCACAATTTGTTCCACATTTATCGGCAAATCCACTCTTGGTTGACGCACATCGGCATTAACACCGACATCAAATCCCTCCATATAATCTTTGGGCATCAACCACGGATCAATCAAAAATTTAACATTATGGTAAGTAATCACGAGTGTTGCATTGCGTATTTGATGTATTTGCATATTATTTACTCCAATTAAAGGTTTTTAATGTTTCAACAAGATATTGGGAATATTTTTGAATAAAAGTCATCACAAACGTAACTTGATTTGCATCAAACTGTTGTAAGAACTCCAAATCTTTTGCACGCCATTTTTGGTGAATCAATTCATGAGCCGCAAAAACATCTTGTCCCAATGTCGTAAATCGATAATAAATTTCTTTTTTATTGGTATCGAGTTGATACGAACACACAACTTCTTTATTAATAAGTTTTTTAATCAATTTACTAACGCCGCCTCTGGTAAGATGAAGAGATTGCGCCAGTTTTGTGACATTTGGTTTATCAATTTTGCCCATATGCTCCAGACAATGTAGTTCGGTCATCGTATAATCAAACAAGATTTTATCGGCATGTTTCTTAAATTCATCATCAATCAACTCAAATGTATTAAGCAGTTGTGACATTAACGTATTCAAATCATTGCTCATTAAACAGACTCATTAAGTTATTATGATTACATTAAATATATAAACAATTTTGTTTCCTTGTCAACATTATTTCGGAAAATTATAAATTTCCATTTTCCAAAATTCAGCCATTAGTCCTGTCTCCAATACAAAAGCCGTCTACTTTCATAGGCGGCTTTTGTTGTAAACATGATACTAACTATCGTTCCATAAAATTCTTCGGATTATTAATGGCACTCATAACATTTTGAGATGAGTTTGCTTTATTTTGTTGTTTTTTACGATATTCCTCACGCAAAGTTTCCAAATGGATTCTTGCTTTTTCTTCTTTCGTCAAATTTTGCCATATGTCTTCACGTAAGTCATAAAAACGCTTTTTCTCTGGATTTGGATGATTTTTAGCCAATTTCAGAGCATAGTCTCGTTCAGCCCTCCTAAACCTATATTCTTTCTCATCTAAAGGATCTTCAGCATATTTCAGAGCATTTAATTTTTCTCTCAGTTCAACTTCTCTTTGATTTTGCAAATAATACTTTTTCAAATCATCACTCATTGGCGTCCGTTCAAACGAATAAGATTGCTGATTAGGATACAGATAAGCATTTTCACCGGTCAAAATGATATTCAAACCTTGATATTTAGGATGAGCATCATCAACAATTTTTCCGGTTACAATATAGTATGTCTTATGCTCATCACACCAATTTCCCTTAAAAGAACTTTTAGACATCAATGGAAATTTATCAGTATCAATTCCAAATTTTTGCAAATAATCAGCCGCAGGCACAGAAGAATAAATATAAATTTTTTCGCCTTTATCATAAGCTTCAAGCATTGCCTCATATAAAGGTTGATTCAGTTTTCCATCAAATACGCCAACAAGCGTCCCTTGAATATCAACCAAATGCCCATCTATCAACTTCAAATCAGGTTTTTGTTCTAAAATTTCTTTATAATTCATAATAAAATATCCTTTGCCACTTATATTATTTATGAAATTTTGTCCAAAATAACACAATTCAAAGTGAAAATCAACAAAAAAGACAAAAAGAAATAAAATATTTCCAATACAAAAGCCGCCTACTCTCAAAGGCGGCTTTTAGTGGCGGAGAGTACAGGACTGGATACTCCCGCAAGCGGGTCCTTCTCGCGCCGTAAAGTTCAAACGGCATTTTGGACTTAAGTTTTCAACTAAAGTCCAAAACTTGTTTTCACCAACTATCCGCTCCGAACCTTACAGGTTCGAGCTCCAACCTTCACAACATTAAACAAAAGGCACCCTTTGCTAGGGTGCCTTTTGTTTAATGGCGGAGAGTACAGGACTCGAACCTGTGCATCGTTATTCACGATGACGGATTAGCAATCCGCTGCATTACCACTCTGCCAACTCTCCATTGTGGTACGGGGATATTGATATATTATCTTTTTCCCCTCGTCAATATCTATTTTCACTTTTTTACAATTTTATCACAGAAAAAATCTATCCCAACACCACACTCAAATAGGTCATAAAGATAAAACCTCCTAAAATTGCGGCAGAACGCTTTTCTTCATTTCTGTGCATAGCCGTTTCGGGCAAAACCTCGTTAATAATTACGAACAGCATAATTCCACCAGCCATAGCCATTCCCAATGGAACGAAAGCCGGACCAAAACCTGTTGCCATAATTCCCAATACGGCTCCAATGGGCTGCATTAAACCACTCAGCATTGCCAAAAGAGCCGCCTTCCCTCGTGAAAAATCAATTGCAACTAGTGAAATAGCAATCATCAATCCTTCAGGAATATTCTGCAAAGCCATACCAATCACTAATGCCGTTGGGTCAAAAAGTTGATGTCCGGCATAAGCCACACCCACAGCCAACCCTTCGGGCAATTTGTGAATTGCGATTGCAAAGATAAACAACAATGAACTTTGCATATCAATAGCTTGTTCCCCGTGCTTACCCGTTGTTTCGTGCTCATGAGGAATAATGGCATGCAACACCCAAATCAGCCCGACGCCAAGCAAAATTGCCAAAATAATCAACAATCCGCTAATGTAACGATTAGGCTCGACCTCATTCAAATGCGCTACTGCCGGAGCCAATAAGGTAAACACAGAAGACGCCAACATAATTCCGGCCGCAATATTAAGCATAAAATCAATATTATGCTTGCTATATTTTTTCTTACAAAAAATCAACAAACCACCAAATCCGGCAAATAAGCTGGTAAAAATTGCCGCCAACACACCATCAATCAACAAATGACTCATAATAACCCCTGTTTTACCAATTTTGATTTCAAATCTTCCGACACATGCGCTCCAACTTTTGCCAAAACATCTAAAGCACACTCTTGTCCAAGCCGAACGGCTTTCTCTAATTCAAAATGATGTAAATAACCAAATAAGAACCCTCCGGCAAAAGCATCTCCCGCCCCTGAAGTATTCTCCACTTTTGTTATTTTCAACGCATCAAAATGCATCCATTTTCCGCTTTGATAAACATCAACACCTCTGTCTCCGCAAGTTTTCACTGCCAAAGGAGGCAAAGCAAGATTGCCAAGAACCATAAATTCGTTTTCATTACCGATTAAAACATCAATCGACTTCATATATTTAGCAAAAAAGTCCTGATGTCTTTCCACCACCATGGGATCCGCAAGAGTAAACGCGACTTTAATAAAGCTATCTTTAGCTTTATTGATAATTTTTTTGACTGTTAACAGGTTATCATCCAGCCAATAACCTTCCAAAAACAAACAACGCGTTTCTTCAGCCAAATCCCAATTAATCCCCTTGTATGGAATAATCTTAGTTGCCCGTCTTTTGGCACAAATTGACTTTTCACCATCTTCATGCACCAAAACCACCGAACATCCGGTTGCCTCGTCTTTGTCAATCATCAAACCGGGAGTAATGTCAAATGCCCTTAAACCATCGGTAAATAATTTACCAAATTTATCCATGCCTATTTTACCAATAAAACAAGCCTGCCCACCCAAAGCTGCAAAAGCCTTGAGTGAATTTGCAACCGAACCTCCGGCACTGACTTCATAACCTTTTGAAAAATGTAATATTTCTTCAAATTCATCTTCTCGAGTATGAAAATACCCACCTTTATTGACTTGAGACATATTCATAAAGGCCTGATTCTCTGAAGCCTTTGTCGTCAAATCAACAATTGCGTTTCCCATTCCAACGAGATCAAACATGAATCCACCAAAATATTTACATTTTTCAATCAGTTACCAAATATCTTAAAGTTTCTTCTTCAACAATTCATTAACGACTGCAGGATTAGCTTTACCTTGGCTTTGTTTCATAACTTGTCCGACAAACCACCCCATAAGTCCTTGCTTACCACCACGATAAGCTGCAACATTATCCGGATTATCAGCCAATACTTTATCAACAATAGCCTCAATAGCACCGGTATCTGTAACTTGTTTTAAACCTTTTTCTTCAACGATTTTTTCAGGAGATTCGCCGGTTTCTGCCATAATCTCAAAGACATCTTTAGCAATTTTGCCCGAAATTACGTTTTTGGTAATAAGTCCGACCAAAGCACCTAAATTTTGCGCCGAAATCGGACTTTCTTGAATACTCAAACCTTTTTTATTGAGCATGGCAAAGAAATCGCCCATCAACCAGTTAGCAACCTTTTTAGCATCTTGTCCTTGAGCTGCTTTTTCAAAGAAATCGGCTGTTTCTTTGTTTTCGCAAATCACCATGGCATCATACTTTGTCAAGCCGAGCTCATTGACAAAGCGTGCTTTTTTAGCATCCGGCAATTCAACCAAATCTTTTTTGGTTTGCTCAATATATTCATCGCTCAACATCAAAGGCAACAAATCCGGCTCAGGGAAATAGCGATAATCATGAGCATATTCTTTCTTGCGCAATAACTCTGTTTGTCCCGTTGTTGGGTCAAATTTGCGAGTTTCTTGCTCAATAGTGCCACCGTTTTCATAAACTTCGACATGGCGTTTTGCTTCGTTTTCAATAGTTTGCATAACAAACTTAACGGAGTTCACGTTTTTCATCTCACAACGACATCTCAGTTCATCAGAGCCATACGGACGAACGGATACGTTAACATCGCAACGCATTGAGCCTTCATCCATATTACCGTCGCAAGTTCCCAAATAGCGCACAATGGAGCGTAATTTTTTCAAAAAGGCACCGGCTTCTTCCGGAGAACGAAAATCAGGTTTAGTCACGATTTCCATTAATCCGACCCCTGCTCTGTTCAAGTCAATAAAGGTTTTTTTAGGGTCCAAATCATGGATTGACTTACCGGCATCTTGCTCAATATGCATTCTTTCAATACCGATATCCTTGGTTGTTCCGTCTTCCAAATCGATACTAACTTTTCCCTCACCCACAATCGGATATTGGAATTGTGTAATCTGATATCCCTGCGGCAAATCGGCATAAAAATAGTTTTTGCGCGCAAAAGCAGAATATTTATTAATTTTGGCATTTAAGCCCAAACCGGTTTTAACCGCCTGATGCACACATTCCATATTCAAGGTTGGGAGCATTCCCGGCATTCCGGCATCAATAAAGGAGACATGCTCGTTTGGGTCGGCACCATATTCGGTCGAAGCCCCGCTATACATTTTTGATTTAGAAATAATCTGGCAGTGAATTTCCAACCCGCAGATAAGTTCCCATTTTCCTTTAGCTGTTTCAATCACATATTCACTCATCTTTATTTCCTCACAAAAGCAGCATCTTTTTCCAACGCACTGGCAACTTTGAAGATTGTTACCTCATCAAACGCCTTACCGATAACTTGCAAGCCCAAAGGCAATCCGGCTTTTGACAAACCGATTGGCAAGCTCAGCCCTGGCAATCCTGCCAAGTTAACCGAAACGGTAAACACATCGTTCAAATACATATTAATCGGATTTTCAAGCATGGACTTATCCCCGATTGGGAAAGCAGCCGTCGGAGCTGTCGGGGTTAAAATCGCATCACATTTTTCAAAAGCCTTCACAAAATCTTGGCGAATAAGCTGACGAATTTTTTGAGCTTTAAGGTAATAAGCATCATAATATCCGGCAGACAAAACATATGTACCAATCATAATACGGCGTTTGACTTCTGCCCCAAAACCTTCTGTACGGGTATTGATATACAAATCATCCAAATGTTGTCCCGGAACTCTCAATCCGTAACGAATACCATCATATCTTGCCAAGTTAGAAGAAGCCTCAGCCGGCGCAATAATATAATAAGCCGCCAAAGCATATTTTGCATGAGGCAAAGAAATATCAACAATTTCAGCGCCTCTTTCTTTGAGCATTTCCACACCCTTATCCCAATAAGCGGCAATTTCTTCATTTAATCCATCGGGACGATATTCGGCAGGAATACCAATTTTAAGTCCTCTAATATCTTGGTTCAAAAAGGCCTCAAAATCAGGAACAGAAACATTAGTCGAAGTCGAATCTTTAGCATCATATCCCGACATTGCTTTTAATAAGATAGCGGCATCACGCACATCTTTGGCAATCGGACCGGCTTGGTCTAAAGAGGAAGCAAACGCAATGATACCGTAACGAGAACAACGACCATAAGTCGGTTTAATTCCTGTTACACCGCAAAAAGCAGATGGCTGACGAATAGATCCACCGGTATCTGTACCTGTAGCAGCAGCACACATATTAGCAGCCACAGCCGCAGCCGAACCACCAGAAGAACCTCCGGCAACTAAATCTTTATCTTTGCTCCATGGGTTAACCACCGGACCGAAATAACTGGTTTCGTTACTTCCGCCCATTGCAAACTCATCCATGTTTAGTTTACCCAAAACGCAAGCACCGGCTTCAAGCAACTTAGAAGTAACGGTTGATTCATATTGCGGAACAAACCCCTCTAAAATATGTGAACAAGCGGTGGTACGAATTCCTTTAGTGCAAAACAAATCCTTAATTCCCAAAGGAATACCTTCCAAAGCACCTTGAGTTCCGTTTTGGTATTTTGCTTCGGAAATTTTAGCTTGTTCCAGAGCCACCTCAGGCGTTTCCAACACATAAGCATTATATCGACGGTTATCTTCCATCGATTTGATATAGGCTTTTGCAACTTCCGTTGCCGAAAACTGTTTTGATTTTAACCCGTCACGGGTTTCTGCAATCGTTAATTTTGTAATATCTGTCATTGTATTTACTTTCTACACGTTCAAAATTTATTCAACAACTTTCGGCACAACAAAATAGCCGTACTCAGCTTGAGGAGCATTAGCCAATACCGCTTGAGCTTGGTTTCCTTCGGTTACTTTATCTTCTCTGCATGTAATATAACTCTCGTTCACCGATACTAACGGTTCCACATTATCGGTATTAACCTCATTGAGTTGTTCTACCCAATTAAGAATTTTATTAAATTCTTTTTCAGTTGTCTGAATTTTATCATCTTCAATTTTCAAACGTGACAAGAATGCCACTCTTTTTACAGTTTCCTGATCTATGGCCATTGTTTTCTTCCTACATATTTAATTTAAATGGTGGTAACACCGTATCATATTTTAGTCTTTGTAACACATTAACCGACTGAATATCAAGCCCCATTTGACTTATCATCTTATTCACGGCAATTTTAGGCTCCATTCCCATAAATTCAGCCAATTTTTCCTGCAAAGTCTTTGGTTTTGGATAGTAGAGAATACTAAAGCTGCTTTTAGGAGCAATATTGGCTAATTTTTTTGCCCAAGCCACAGCTTTATCAATTCCGCCAATTTCATCAACCAAACCTTTTGCCTGAGCCTGAGAACCGGTCCACACCCGCCCTCTTGCTAACTTATCCAACTCTTTCAAAGAAATTCCGCGCGCATCAGAGACTTTTTGCGTAAAATCTTTATAAACTCTGTCAAGTGAAGCATTAAAAGCTCTCTTTTCTGCGGGCGAAAATTTCTGATTAACCGACAACACGCCGGCATTATCACCAAACTTAATATTTCCCCAATTAACATTGAGCTTTTTCCATAAATCTTTCAGCACAAACTTACCGCCCAATACTCCGATTGAACCGGTTAAAGTTGAAGGTTCGGCAATAATTTTATCTCCGGCCAAAGCCACAAAATACCCGCCGCTTGCCGCATAATCGCTCATTGACACCACGATTGGCAGTTTTTTCTTTTTCTTTAAATTTTCCAGAGCATTCCACATTTCATTAGCTGCGGTATAACTTCCTCCCGGACTATTCACACGTACTACAACCGCTTTCACATATTTATTATTAGCAATATCATCAAGCTGTTTCATAAAAGTTTCCGTTCCCGCAACATTTTCACCTTGCATTGGGTTAGTGTAACTTAGTCCTTCACTAATTGTTCCGTCCACAACCACAAACGCCACTGTCGGTACTTTTTCATCATTACTCTCAATACTGTAAATATAATCCGATATATTCAACAGCGTCCCCTTGGTTTTATCCAAAACATGCTCAAACAAAGCCGTTTGATAAGCAACCTTGTCCACCAAACCGACTTTTTTACCCCTTTCGGCCGAAATTGGTGCCTGATTAACCAATTTCACCAAATCCTTTTCTGAAATATTTCGGCTTTTAGCAATGTCTTTCACCATTTGTGAGAACAATCCTTGACCGAGTTTAGTCATTTCTTCGCGATAAGGCTTAGAAAAAGAACTATTCACGAGCGACGCCGCCGCATTTTTATATTCATGTCTGGCATAAAAATCAGCCTCAACCCCAAATTTTGCCAATAATTGCTTAAAGAAAGGAATTTCAATATTTAAGCCCGTAATACCAATTTCACTGTTAGGTTGCATCCAAATTTCATCAAAAGCCGAGGCCAAATAATACTCATTTGTACCTCCACCGAAATTGCCCATTCCCGCAGAATACAGATATGCCTTTTTTCCGGTTGACCGAAAAGCCTCTAACGCACTACGCAAATCTTGAATTTGCGCCAACCCTAAAGGAGTTTCGCTAATCTTTGCCACAATAGCACTGACACGATGATCCATTGCCGCAATATTAATTGCTTTAATGAGGTCATAAAAAGAATTTTGAGGAACCTCACTCAGCTCAGCCCATAAGTCATCAACCCGCATTTCCGGATAATTTTGACCCAAATCGAGTGTTAAAACCGTATTTTTAGGAACATTAGGAACAATATTTCCCGTTCCACCCAACATATTCAACAACAAAAACAAAAGCAATAAAACGATAACACCGAATAATGCCAAAGCATAAACCGTTGTTTTCCATACCAAAGCCGAAGAAGCATACTTCTTAGTAATTGCTTTAATTTCGGGAAAAGGACTTTTAAATTTCATTTAAACCTCACAATTTACATTCTTATTAGAATATAAGCGCTCCCTTGCTTATCTCAAGCAAATCTTTGATTTTCCACAAGTCATAAAAAAGAAGCCGTACTTCTTAAGAGGTACGGCTTCTAATTTTAGTAAGAATTACTTAGAATTCGGAAAGAACCTGACCGGATTCGTGAGCATTTTTCAAAGAAACCATACCAACAACATGGTAGCCGGCATCAACGTGCAAAACTTCACCGGTAATAGCTTCACCCAAAGGAGAAAGCAAAGCCAAAGCAGCACGACCGACTTCTTCTTGAGTAACGTTACGTTGCAAAGGAGCATTGAGTTCGTTCCAACGCAAAATTTTACGGAAATCGCCGATTCCTGAAGCAGCCAAAGTCTTAATCGGGCCAGCAGAAACAGCATTAACACGAACACCTTGTTGACCCATATCAACAGCAGCATAACGAACGGCAGCTTCCAAAGCAGCTTTAGCCACACCCATAATATTGTAGTTAGGCAAAGTTCTTTCACCACCCAAATAGGTCAAAGTAACGATAGAACCATTTTCACTCATATAAGGAGAAGCACAACGGCAAGTTTCGAGCAAAGAATAGCAAGAAATATGCATAGTGTTCAGGAAGTTCGGCAAAGTCGTATCGATTGTACGACCTTTGAGTTCATTTTTATCAGAAAAGGCAATAGCGTGAACAACGAAGTCAATTTTACCCCATTTTTCACCTAATTCTTTAAAGCAAGCTTCCACGCTGGCAGAGTCGGTAACATCGCATTGAATCAGAGTCGGCTCAAAGCTCAAAGTCTCTGACAAAGGTTTAACTCTTTTTTCCAAAGCTTCATTTTGATAAGAGAAAGCAATTTGTGCTCCCTGAGCATCCAAAGCCTGAGCAATACCCCAAGCAATAGATTTATCATTAGCCAGGCCCATAATCAGACCTTTTTTACCTGCCATAAGTGGTGCAGCTGTCGTCATAATATTTTCCTTTGCTTTATAAAAAAATTTAATGTAAAAACTAAATTAATATACTAGGTATTTAATAAATTATGCTCAGTTTGTAAACAATTTTTTTTGTGAGGTTGGTATGTATTGGAAAACTCTTCTCGAAACCATGCTAAAAACAAGAATTATCCCCTCGCTGAAGACTACGGGAGAATTCTTATATTTTCTAGCAAAGCGCGCAAAGAATGACACAATATTTAGGGTTGCAGCCTCTCTGAGCTACACCTCACTTATCGCAATCGTACCATTGTTAGCCATAGGTTTGGCAATTTTTTCAGCCTTTCCGGTTTTCAGTAGCGCCCGTGTACAAATTGAAGAATTTCTCATGCAAAACTTCATTCCCGCAATTGAGCAGGAAATCAGCCAATATTTATCTGAATTTGTAAATGCGGCCGCACAATTAACCACCATTGGCGTAGTAGGTTTGGCCATTACGGCGATTCTCTTGTTATCCACAATTGAAAACAGCCTCAACTTTATATTTAAAGTAAACCGCCCTCGCCGTTTTACCACCAAAATCACCTTATATTGGACAGTTATTACACTTGGCCCTTTACTTTTGGGCGCCACATTTTCTCTGAGAGGCTATTTATTTACCTTACAAAAATTCATGCCCAATGAAATTGAATCCGGCAGCATCATGCTGAGTAATCTCTTACCGTCCATCATCAATATGGCTTTGCTGATGTTGGTTTACGTTTTGGTTCCCAACAAAAAAGTCCGCATCAAAAATGCTTTTGTGGGCTCGCTCATTGCCGTCATTTTATTCTGGGTTTTAAGAAAAGGCTTTAGTATCTTTTTCTCCATGACCGTTACATATAAAATACTCTATGGAGCTTTAGCAACGATTCCTGTATTTTTAATTTGGATGTATCTGGTCTGGGCTGTTGTAATTTTCGGTGCTGTTGTCACGGCCGCTTTAGAGGAATATCAATCACTTGACGACCGTCAACTCAAAAAAATTCTCATCAACGGCAAACCCGAAAAAAGATAGTGAATAATTTTTGAAAAAAGAGCTTGCAAAAAGAACAAAAGTAGTACATTATAATTTTCATCGGGATAACTCTTATCCGAAAATTGTAATTTAAGTAAATAAGTCAGATAACATAAATTATCTGGATTAACTATCAAGAAAGTAAAAACAAATGGAAAAAGATAAAGCACTTGACGCCGCGCTAAGTCAAATTGAACGGGCTTTTGGCAAAGGCTCCATTATGAGACTTGGTCAAAACACCAATATTGACATTGAGGCTATCTCCACCGGTTCTCTGGGTATTGATATTGCCCTTGGTATTGGCGGTCTTCCCAAAGGACGTATTATTGAAATTTACGGACCTGAAAGCTCCGGTAAAACAACTCTTGCCCTGAGTGTTATTGCCCAATCTCAAAAGAAAGGCGGCACTTGTGCCTTTATTGACGCCGAACATGCCCTTGACCCAAGCTATGCAAAAAAAATCGGCGTAGACATTGACAATCTTTTGATTTCACAACCAGATGCCGGCGAACAAGCTCTTGAAATTGCCGACACATTGGTTCGTTCGGGTGCGATTGATGTTTTGGTTGTTGACTCTGTTGCCGCACTTGTTCCTAAAGCCGAACTTGAAGGCGAAATGGGCGATTCTCACATGGGGCTCCAAGCTCGCCTTATGAGCCAAGCCTTAAGAAAACTCACTTCTACCATTTCTCGCTCCAACACTTTGGTCATTTTCATCAACCAAATTCGTATGAAAATCGGCGTTATGTTTGGTAATCCTGAAACCACGACTGGTGGTAACGCCCTGAAGTTTTATGCTTCGGTTCGTATTGATATTCGCCGCATTGGCTCAATTAAAGATAAAGATGATGTAATTGGTAGCCAAACCCGCGTTAAAATTGTCAAAAACAAAGTTGCTCCTCCGTTTAAGGTTGTTGACTTTGATATTATGTATGGCGAAGGTATCTCCAAAACCGGCGAACTTATTGATTTAGGTATCAAAGCTGGCATTGTTGAAAAAGCCGGAGCATGGTTCTCTTATAAAGGAGAGAAACTCGGACAAGGTCGTGAAAATGCAAAATTATTCTTGCGTGATCATCCTGAAGTCGCTGAAGAAATTGAAAACAAGATTCGCGCCGATGCCGGACACTTAACCACCGAAATGATTGGCGATGATTCTCCGGTTGAGGAAGATTAATTTTCCAACCAACAAAAAAGAGCTATCACAAAGATAGCTCTTTTTTTGTGCCATAAAAACAATAAAGATAACTATTTTCTCCAAAAGTTCTTTGTACAAACCACCAAAATGGTAATTACTTCCAAACGTCCCAACAACATGGCAAAGCTCAAAATATATTTTGCCATATCTGGCAACGAGCTAAAATTTCCTACAGGACCGATAACACTCCCTATACCAGGACCAGAGTTTGTCAAACAAGCAATCACAGAACTAAAAGCAATATCAAACGGTTGTCCTGTCAGTGCCACCAAAACACTTAACACACCGATACTGACTAAATAACAAGCCAAGAACACAAAAACAGATGCCACAACACCATTACTAACCAGCAACTTACCGATTTTAACCGGCATAACGCGATTAGGGTCTGTCGCCAAAGTTAATGTTTGCCGAATAAAAGCAAACACCACCTGCCATCTGAAAATTTTAATTGAGCCTGAAGTAGAACCTGTACACCCACCTGTAAGAGCAAAAATTATAAAGAGTGTTGAAGAAAAAGCCCCCCATAACATATAATCGGTTGATACAAAACCGGTAGATGTCACAATTGAAATGATATTAAAAGAAGAATAGCGTAAAGCATCTCCCACATTATACACCCCGTTAAACACCAATAACGCTGAGGTAAATATAATATAGACTGCCAAAACTTTCAAAAAAGTCACAACTTGTTGGGTTCTAAAAGAATGCAAATCTTGATTTTGCACCACCATAATATAAAACGTCATTGGTAGCGACCCCAAAATCATAAACAATGAAAGCACCAATTCTATTTGGACACTGTCAAAATACGCAATTGAAGCATTTTTTGTAGAAAGTCCGCCAGTTGCAATTGCCGCCATAGCATGATTAACAGCATCAAACCACCCCATACCTGCAAAGAACAAAGAAATAATGCAAGATACGACCAAGAGCGTATAAACAATCATAATCCTTTTGGCAATATAATTGAATTTAGGCATAAATTTATCATCTATATCGGAATTCTCACGCTGAAAGATTTGCATACCCCCAATTCCCAAAAAGGGCAACATAGCAACAGCAAACATAACAATTCCTATACCACCCAAACAATTCAGCATTGAACGCCACAAAAGGATAGCTTTCGGCATAATTTCGATATTAGGCAAAATTGTTGCACCAGTCGTGCTCAAACCCGACATAGTCTCAAATATTGCATCTGCGAACTCAGGAATAGAACCGGAAATAATAAAAGGCAAAGTTCCCAAAAATGTCAAACTGAGCCAACCAAAAACCGTAATCAAATATCCCTGTTGGAGTGAGATTTTTTTAATTGTCATTCTGTTTGCCAAAAACAAAGACAAACCAACAAACAAGCAGATAATTGCCGAGCTTAGAAAGGCAGACCAATCTGACTTTGTCCAATAAATATCACACACCGCGGGAATAAGCATGGCTATCCCCAAAACACTTATCAGATAGCCGTTAATCATCAGAACCGGTTGCCACATCAGCATTCTCCGTTAAACAGATTACAAAGCGACGTTTTTCGAAAAACTTTTCTTTACCAAAAGTTGATTAAGATTTTCACCACCGACATAGCACATTCCCGTTGCCACATCTTGAAGGGTATAAGCTACGATACTGCAACGAACAACTTGATTCTTCACAGTTTCTTCCAAAAACTTTTTAGCTTGCAACCCCTCTTCCGTATCAGGATTAACATAAATTCCGTAAAGAAAGATATAAGTTCCGTCCACTTCGACTTCATTGGCATTATAAACTTTAGCCATTCCAATAACTTCTTTAGGCTCATCCAAATAAACCAGAGGCAACTTCTTTTGAATTTTTGGCTGTTCTGTAGGAGATACTTCATCAATTTCTTGTTGAGGAGCCTTGTCCTCAGCGGCTGTTTGCAATACTTCTTCAGCTAGTTCGGTTAAAACTTCAGCCTCTAACAAATCATCATTTGTAGTTGGTTCTTCTTCAACCTCGTTATGAATATCAACCGGCTTAAAAGCACCGCCGCTTGCTCTTTCAAAAATAGCCTTTCGATTAGCATTAACATCTGCTACCGGATAATCAACCAACTTATCCGTACCTTTGGCTTCGGTATCTTCCTCCCCACCAAGAGGTAATTTAAACTCAAAGTTTTGAGGAAGAGCCTTCTTTGTTTCATTCTTTACCACTTCAAAAGTAGTGTTTGCATAACTTTTGAGCTTTCCCCAATACCAAGTATGCACTTCAGCAGGTTTAACACCTCTAAAAGTCGGAGCCAAAAACAAAATCAGCAAGATAGGAAAAAAGATGAGCGGTTTCCGCAGCGGAAACAACAAAAACATCGCCAACCGATGAAAGAAGGCGCTCCATCCACGAAGCGTTAAATCGTTATTTTCCCGTCTTCTCATTTTTTCTCACTTCCGTATTTAGCCTTAAGTTCTTCTACTTTTTCAGGAGCAATACGTTCAAACAAAGCCTCTCCGACTTCAAATTGTTGACCTTCTTTCAAAGCTCTAATTTCTTTCTCGGCGCTAAAATCTTTCAAAGAAGCGATTTCTTTGGTATTCAAACCAAATTTAGCCAAGATTTTTTCAGCAGTTTCAGGCATAACCGGATAAGAAAGAACAGCATAGATTCTGATTAAATTCAAACAAATGTTCAAAATTGCAGCCGCTCTTTGCGGGTCGGTTTTAATAACTGTCCACGGTTCAGTTACCGAAATATAGTTATTTCCATCCACCCAAATAGCGCGCAACTCACTAAGAGCCTTTTTGAACTCCAGATTTTCCATATACTTGCAGTAATTACCGACTTTTTCTTGTAAATCAGCAATTAATTGCTTGTCAACATCTTGCAATTCTCCGGCTTGAGGAACGGCCGAACCGATTTTGGATGCAGTCATTTTCATCACACGGGACACAAAATTACCCAACACACCGTTCAGGTCTTTGTTAACGGTGCCGGCAAATAAATCAAATGTAAAGCTGGAATCTGAGGCTTCCGGCGCATTTGCCATCAACCAATAGCGCCAATAGTCAGCCGGAAATTCTTTAATAGCATCTTCGGCAAACACACCTCTGTTTTCAGACTTTGAGAATTTACCACCTTCAAAAGTCAGATAGCTCATACCCTTCAAATAATCGACCTTCGTCCAGTTTTCACCGGTTCCAAGCAAAGTTGCCGGAAAAGAAATTGAGTGGAAAGGAACATTGTCCTTACCCATAAATTGAACATAATGAACATCTTTAGCATCCAGCCACCAGTCTTTCCAGTTTCTGTTTTGCGGATTTTCATCAGCCCATTGCTTGGTAATACCGATATAGCCGATTGGCGCATCAAACCAAACATAGAAGACTTTATCTTCAAAGCCAGGTTTATTAACAGGGAAACCCCATTTCAAATCGCGCGTAATGCATCTTGGTTTCAAACCTTCTTTGAGCCATTTTTGAGCAATTGAGTAAGCAACATCGGGCCAGAAGGGTTCTTTGCTCTTAACCCAGGCCGCTAATTTTTCTTCCAAGAGAGGAAGTTTTAAGAATAAATGTTTGGTTTCTCTAACCTCCAAATTGGTCGATCCTGAAATTGTGCTTCTGGGATTAATCAGCTCGGTTGGCTCCAAAACCTTAGTGCAATTTTCGCATTGATCACCGCGAGCTTTATCATAACCGCAATGAGGACAAGTACCGGTCACATATCTATCCGGCAAGAAACGATTATCATCGATTGAAAAAATTTGTTTAATGCTTTGTTCTTCAATAAAACCGTTTTTATCTAATTGCTCAAAGATATGATAAGTCATCTCTTTATTTTGGTCGCTACTGGTTCTGCCGAAATAATCAAAAGACAAATTAAATGCTTTATAGGCTTCTTTATGGCGATTATGATATTTAAGGCAATAATCACCAACATCCATACCTTCTTTGGCAGCACCAACTTCAGAAGGTGTGCCATGTTCATCAGTACCGCAAACATACAAGACTTCATGCCCCATCATTCGCATATACCTAGCATAAACATCAGACGGCAACAAACAACCGACCATATGTCCCAGATGAGGAACACCGTTAACATAAGGCAATGCAGAAGTAACTAAAATTTTTGACATGAAGTTTTTCTCCGATTTTTATTATTTTAAGCCAAAATACTGCCTAATTTTACACAGATTTTACCAATTAACAAGTAAAAAAAGCCTTTTCCACTTGTTTATAAGATAAACATTCAGAAGAAATTAGAATATTGCTGCTTTTAAGATTTCTATTGCATCTTTTTTGGTTAAGCGAACCGGATCCATATTATACAAACCGCCCATTGCCAAGAAGGAATTTTCAGCCAATTTCTCAGCATCATCAGGAGATACGCCCCAATTAGACAAAGCAAGTTTTTCCAATCCGACTGCTTTGATAATTTTTTTTATTGCCAAAATAAAATCCTCAGGATTGGTTCCTGGCTCACCCATAGCTTTTGCCATGTTTATATAACGCGTTGCCACTTTATCGCGATTAAGCTCCAATAATTTTGAAAAATACGGCACAGAAAGTGCAACCAACCCTGCCCCATGCGGAAGTTCCGGGAAAAATGCCGATAAAGCATGTTCTAGGGAATGCTCAGAAATACAGCTCGACAAACTCTCAACAATTCCGCCTTGAGTACTAGCCCAAAGAACTTGTTCTCTCGCTGGTAAATCTTCACCGTTTTTCACCACTTTAGGCAAAAACGTTGCAATTCTCAAAATAGAATCCAAGGCAAATAAATCGCTTATGGGTTGCGCCTTAAGGGATAAATAACCCTCAATTGAATGAAACAAAGCATCCATTCCCTGATAAGCCGTAAACAAAGAAGGAACAGATACTGTTAATTCAGGATCGACTATTGAAAACAACGGAAAAGTTTGATCACAACCAAAGCCAATTTTTTCATTTGTATTGGTGTTGGTAATTACCGTCCACGGGTCAGTTTCCGTACCGGTACCGGCGGTTGTTGGTATGGCGATAATCGGCAAAACTTTGTTTTTAATTTCCGCTTTTCCTTTAATATAATCCCAATAAGTATGCTCCCCATTATTAACCATAATTGCCGTAGCTTTAGCCGAGTCAATCGCACTACCGCCACCTAAACCGATGATAAAATCACATTTTTCTTTTCTGGCTAAAGCGGCAGCTTCCAAAACATGCTGCTCAATTGGGTTGGGTAAAATTTTGCCAAACACGACAGAGTCAATGCCGTTAACACTCAACAATTCTTGCACACGGTTCAAATATCCGAGCCTCCGCATAGAATTACCGCAAGTAATTAAGATAAGAGCTTTTTTTCCGGGCATATCAAGATTTGCCAATTCATCCAAACGTCCCTTACCAAAAATCACTTTTGTCGGCATATAACAATTAAATTGCATAACTCTACCCTCTATTATTTGAACCTAAACAAGATATGAACTATCAATCAAGTTTCAACATAGAAATCAAACTTTATTTTTTCTTTAATAAAAAATCAGGTAATTTTTCTAATTTTGAAGCACCGGCAGCATGGCAATGTCCACCACCGCCAAATTCCATCGCAATTTTAGAAACATCAACGTTATCTTTATCACTGTAAAAGGATAGATTCCAACGATTATTCTTATTCATAAAGAAATTAACCATAAAGTCATAGTCTTGAATATTTTCTAACGAATCAAAGAATTCAGAATATCCTTGCGGCATATTAGAACAAATACATTTCAAACCTTTATATTCACTCTCAAAGGCCATACTTCTGACCAAGCGGTAGTTTCGAACTCTAATCCAAGACAAGATTGCTCTACCTTTTTCGACGGTCTCAGCAACCGATAAGCGCCCGTCAAACAATTTATCCCAAATTTCATCTGTTGGCTTATTCACCCCATTAGATTGAAAAGCATATTCGAAGGGACGCACTCTGTCATCTTCCAAGTCAAACACATCATTTTTTCCAAGCAAGATAACCCCTTCAGGCACTTCCTTTTGAGGATAAAAATATTGCCAAGTCAAAACAATAGCCGCTGTTCCTATTTTTCTTAAGCCTTTAATTTCTTTATAATGTCCGGTTGCCATTTTTTCATTATATTCATTAATAACCGAAGCATGATGATCAATCCATATCAAATCAATTTTTTCGTTTAATTCAAACATAAAATCAATCGGCAAGGAGAAATCGCACACAATAACTTTGTCTTGCTTACGTATTTCATCATAAGGAATTTCCATATCATGATTAAGCCCCAAGAGCTCAATTCCAGGATAAACGGTACGCACGATTGCGCCCGAACCTTTACCATCACTATCTGCCACATGATAAATACACAGCATTTTACCCTCACCTATCAATCAATATCAATACACATATTATCATAAGCCGGAACCACATTTTCCGGTGTTAAATTCATAATTTCATTATAATCACATTCAGTTGCCATATGGTTAATAACGGCTTTTTCGGGATTAATCCGCTTAATAACTTCCAAAACAGTTTCCAAACTAGCGTGAGCTGGCTGTCCATAAGGAGTTGTCAACGGAAGGACTAAGAGTTTCGGCCGTTTAATAATTCGCTCATACCCACTTTCAGCAATTACTCTAAAATCGGCAATATAAACAATTTCCCCATCATTAAAGACATATCCCAAACATTCAGGACAATGTTCCAAAAGCTTAATCGGCATAATTTTCAATCCCTTAATTTCAAAGGGATGATTTGCCTTAATCACATTCGGAACAAGACTAGGCAAACGCACCACATCATTTACCTTGTTAGGTTTTGCCAACAAATACGAGAAATTATGCTTAATATAACGGGTTGTTCTGGCACCGGCATAAAAGTTCAAATTTTGCCGAATAATACGATTAATTTCTCGAATATCGTCAATTCCATGAATATGATCGGCATGCGCATGGGTATATAAAATTCCATCCAAACAACGGATATTATTAGCTAACAGCTGTTGTCTCAAATCCGGCGAAGTATCAATAAGGAGTTTAACCCCATCATAATCCAAATATGCCGATGAACGAGAACGTACATTTTTGGGATTACAAGGGTCACACACACCCCAACCACGCCCCAACGACGGCACTCCCGGAGCAGCTCCGCTACCCAAAATCACCAATTGTTTCATTTGAAGTCATATCTCCCTTTATCACTGGCCTTACGAAACAGATTATAAAAGTTATCTGATGTAATTTGTGCCAATTTATCAAAAGGAATATCTCTGATTTGTGCTAATTTTTCCGCCGTATGCAACACAAAAGACGGCTCATTTCTGCGCCCTCTTTTGGGAACAGGCGCCAAGAAAGGAGAATCTGTTTCCACCAAAATTCGATCCTCAGGCAATTTTGCAAAAATATCGCGCAAATCTGAACTTTTGTTAAAAGTAATAATACCCGAAGCCGAAAGA
Organism: uncultured Pseudomonadota bacterium; assembly: GCA_949286215.1. Taxonomy (GTDB): domain Bacteria; phylum Pseudomonadota; class Alphaproteobacteria; order RF32; family CAG-239; genus Scatocola. The sequence continues at coordinate 8,926 of CASDYX010000006.1, read as the reverse complement.
TAAAAACCAATTGATAACCCAAAATCTGCCAATTTTTGAGAACCAGTAAAGCAGTGGAATTCTCCAGTGAATTTCTTTTGCTTATAAGCCTCACCCAACAGATTCATTGTATCATCTTCAGCTTCCCTTGTATGAATAATCAACGGCAAACCTGTTTCTTGCGCGGCTTTAATATGTTCCTTAAATACTTTAATTTGTACATCTCTCGGACAATTATCATAATAATAGTCCAAGCCGCACTCGCCTATTGCCACCACTTTTTTATGATTTGTCTTAGCAATTAAATCCTCGGCCGTAATATTTTCATATTCGCTGGCATTATCCGGATGCACACCAACTGCCGTATAAATAAACGGATATTTTTCAGACAAAGCCAATTGATTATCCAACTCATTAACATTATTTCCGGCATTCAGCATAGCTGTCACACCGTTTTCTTTAGCTCTGAGTAAAATATCCTCAAAATCATCTTCAAAATCATTAAAATCCAAATGACAATGACTGTCGACTAACATAGCTCTCCTTTTTTTATATCACTTTCACCAAATGGGTAATAACATTAATCAAAGCCTGTTTTTTATCCAAATTCAAGCGTTCAGTTTCATTAAACACTTTGATTGCGTTATCCCAAGCTCCTGCAACCTCGTCAGGACGTTCACAGGTTTTCACGTTTTCGGCAATAAACTTCAAAATAAGTTCCTGCACCAAATAATAATTTGCTTCATCACTGATGGCTCCGTCACAAAACTTGAGCAAATCACTGATACTGAATTTATTTTTAGCATAAACGATTTTACACAACTCATCATATTTGGTCAATGCCTCATTATCAGCATAAACCATCGCCTTGCCGATACTCCCCGATGCAATTTTAACCAAATTCTGAATCGCTTTTTCGCTCAAAGAAGGACGATAGCGTCTAAGCAAACTTGCCACACTATTATCAATCATAACAGTTTTATATGGAGGCTCCTCCAAAATTTTCAAAACAGCATTGGCACTGGCCGGATTCATATCATCAATACTGTCAATAATCACAATCCGCCAATTATTATCTGCCGAACGCTTAGTCAAAAACTCATTAATTGTGCGCACATCATCAACCCTGATAAATGCCGACTTTTTAAGACTGCGCATCTCTTCATCAGAGAGTTGTTCACCATCTTTGATTGCTTTTAAGATTTTGCGTTTATCTGTATCGGTATAATCTCTTTCTATGATTTTCAAATCAGGGTGAGCGTTATTAAAAATGAGCTTATAAACGGGATTATTTTCACTGACTTCCAAAGAGGTATATTGAGCACGTTTTTCCCAATCTGCCGCCAACAAAAATCTGGCAAACCGATAAGCAAGCGTAGCTTTACCAATACCCTCAACCCCGCTAAGCAACCAAGAATTATGCAAAGAATTATTTTTCCATGCATTCAGCAAAATTTGTTCGGCTTTATCTTGCCCAAGCAAATAAGTATTATCTTTTGGATTAATATTTACTTTTTCATCATCTTGCATCAGATTTTAAACCTCTCGGCAATAACTCTGATAACCTCATGATGCAAATCTTCGATAGACTTATTAGCATTCAAGACCACAAATCTTTTCTCATCTTGCGCAGCCAATTCCAAATATCCTTCACGCAAACGATTATGGAATTCCAGTCCCCTATCTTCAAATCTGGTTTCCTTGACCTCCATTCCGAGAGCTTTTTTATAAGAACGCTCCAAACCGACCTTTGGGTCCAAATCAAACAAAATGGTTAAATCGGGCTTAAAATCTCCGACCGTAACATCATAAAGCATGTTAAGACTTTCCAAAGAAACCTTTTTCTCATAACCGTAATATTGGTAAGCCACGGTTGAATCGGCAAATCTATCGCTTAACACCCAAACCCCGTCATTAAGAGCCGGCCAAACTTTATTAGTCAGATGAATACGTCTATCGGCATAATAGAGCAAACACTCTGCCACAGCATCAAATTTATCTTTATCTCCCGTAACCAAAAGGCGACGCAATTCCTGTCCGATTTCAGTTCCGCCCGGCTCTTTGGTGAGGATATTATTTATCTTGCGCTGATGCAAAAAATCTCCCAACAACTTAAGCTGGGTAGATTTTCCGGAACCTTCTCCCCCCTCAAAGGTAATAAATTTGCCTTTTGGACGCGGAACCGGCGGAAAAGGAAATTCCAATTGCGGAATTTCCTCACCTTCTATTCCGTCCTTTGTAACAACTTTTCCTTTAAGGGAAGACATATTAGTTTTCTCCTAAAATCAAATATTTAAGATTTTCGCTAATTTTTCCAAAGAAACCAAGTTTTGCAACATCTCTGTCCGCAAGCAACGGAACTTCCAAATTTGGTTGTCCGGGAATTTCAATTCTAACAACACCTAGTTTATCGCCTTTTTTAATCGGAGCTTTCACTGGCTTATCATAAACAGCAGTCATTTTAACATCTGCAGCTTTATTTTTCTTCAAAGTCAGTTTAAGGCTTTCTGCAACAACTAAGCCGACTTCTTTTTGCTCGCCGAACCAAACCGGAATATCAGCCACTTTTTGACCTTGAGCCAAAACATCATAATTATCAAATTCTCTAAAGCCATAATTCATAATTTTTCCGGATTCTTCAGAGCGTTCTTTGTTGCTTTTTGTACCGGTCATAACTTCAATCAAGCGTCTGTCACCACGTTTAACCGACGCTGTCAAGCTAAAGCCGGCTTCTTCCGTATGTCCTGTTTTCAAGCCATCAGCACCCGGCATTGAATAAAGCAACGGGTTTCTGTTTCCTTGGGTAATGTTGTTATGTGTAAAAGTTTTTTGAGAAAACAGATAATAATATCCCGGAAACTCTTTAATAATATGGCGAGCCAAAAGTGCCAAATCTTCAACTGACATTCTGTGATTTGGGTCAGGTAAACCTGTAGCATTGGCAAAAGAACTGTTTTTCAACCCGATTTTACGAGCCATTTTATTCATCTCGACCGCAAAATCTTCTTCACTTCCGGCCAAATTTTCAGCTGCTACGATACAAGCATCATTACCTGATTGAATAATGATACCTTTAATCAAATCTTCAACACGAACATTTTCACCGATATTCAAAAACATGGTTGAACCGCCGCTGGCTGCACCACCTTTACGCCAAGCATTTTCACTCACGGTAAAAGTATCATCCAAAGACAAAGACCCGTCTTTTAACTTTGAAAAAATAATATAAACAGTCATCAACTTACTCATTGATGCCGGCGGCACCATTTTTTGATGGTCTTTTGCAAATAAGATTTGACCGGTATCATAATCCATCAAAACCACATTACGAGCCGTTGTTTCCAAAGCATATGCCTGCCCGATTGAAGACATTAAAATTCCGGCAAACACACTGCAAGCTAATTTATTTTTCAAAGTCATTTTACGTCAATCCTTTATTTAATATTTAATCACGGACAACACTAGCGTTTTGAATTCCATAATTTTTCACTTTAGCCAAAGTCACTTCAGCTTCTTCCGCATAGCTGTATGGGCCAAGTCTAACCCTATAAAAACGTTTGCCGTTCACATCAGCTTCAGCAACCTTAACATTACCGAATTGGGTTAATTTTTTACTCAAGTTACTGGCGCTGTCTGCTTTTGAGAAAGCTCCGGCTTGAACAAAATACTGTTTTCCTCCGGCTTTTGAATTATATTCAATCTTTGGTTCTGTTGCCTTAAAAACTTCAATTTGTTTTTTAGGCACATTGATTCTTTGCGCATAAACGGGAGTTGTTTTTGGGGTTTCATATCTGGTAGGCATAGGCTCGTTTAACAAAGCGGCTTTGAGCTCTTTGCTTTCATCTTCGAGCAAATCGACACGAACTTTAGCGGTTCCTTGAGCCTGAAAGCCCAAAAGTTGCGCACCTCTTTTGGAAATATCAATAATTCTGTTTTTAGCATAAGGACCACGGTCATTAACTCTTAACACCAAAGATCGACCGTTTTCCAAGTTTGTAACACGCACAATTGACGGCAAAGGCAAAGTTCTGTGAGCGGCGGTTAAAGTATTCATATCATAATTTTCACCATTAGCCGTCTTTTTATTATGAAAATCACTGCCATACCAAGAAGCAATACCGACTTCTGAATAGCTATAATCTTCCTTAGGATAATACCATTGTCCTCCGATTTGATAAGGAGAGCCCACCTTATAACTTCCGCCCTGTCCCTTAATTGCAGCCGCCTGAGAATAAGGCGAATCAGACAAGTCAACCTTATTGCTTGCGCAACCTGTCAAAGCCATCGCAAACAGGCAAAACAAAACATTTACTTTATTAAGTCTCATTGATAGTTCCCAAAATTTTTGAATTTGTTACAATCTAAACGCTTTTTTTGCCTTCGTAAAGACCTTATTTCCGGCTGTGTAATTTTTGCGGCTGCACCGGCACGGCAAAACCGATATTAGGATTATACTTATTAATTTTATTCAAGAGTTGATAATCAGGATACCCGTCGGCCGGCATTTTGGCTTTCACTTGCATTTTTTGAATGGCAATTCTGGTTTTTGAGCCGAGCTGTCCATCTTCAGATAACTTTCCAAACCCGAGTTTATTAAGGAAAGCCTGAATTTTTAACACATCATCTGACTTTAATCTTTCTGCCGGCGTTTTATCGATTGCCTTCCATTTATTTTGATTTTTTATATAGTCAGCCAAGATTCCGATTGCCAAAGCATAATTTTCGGACTTATTCCATTTCATAATCACATCAAAATTCTGTCCGACTAAAAATGCTTTTCCTTTTTTGCCTTCAGGAACAATTACAGCCCATAAACTCTCGCCGTTTTTGGGAAATTCAGTGCCATTTAGCGGTTTAACGCCCATTTTTTTCCAAAAATCAGCTGTTTTTCTAATCTGTCTGCCACTCATTGCATAATCAAAATTCCACGGCAGAGAAACTTCCATTCCCCAAGGCTCGCCTTTTTTCCATCCGGCTTGCTGTAAATAATTGGCAGCCGAGGCCACTGCATCTTCAAACGAGTGCCAAATATCAATTTTTCCATCACCGTTATAATCTATTGCATAAGCATTAAAAGTTGACGGCATAAACTGAAAATGCCCCATAGCGCCGGCCCAAGAGCCCTCCATTTTGGTATAATCAATACCCCAGGTATCAATAATTTTTAAGGCTTGATAAAGTTCTTCTCTAAAGAATTTCGGACGTCTTGTATCATAGCTAAGGGTCGTTAAAGCATCAATCACCTGATAATTTCCGAATATCTGCCCAAAATTGGTTTCCATCCCCCAAAAAGCCACCAAATAATTAAAAGGAACACCGTACTTTCCCTCTAAATCTTGAAACAAAGGCAAGAGCTCAAGATACTTTTGTTGCGCTGTTTCAACCTTTTTCTTATTAACCACCCGATTCACATAATCACTAAACGTCAGCACAAATTCGGTCTGATTGCGGTCAATCTTTACCACTTCAGGCTTTGGATGATAGTAAGATTGTTCATAAACTTTTTCAATGGTATCTTCTGAAATTCCTCTTTCAATCATTTCGGCTTTAAGGTTATCGAGCCACTGCAAATATTCTTTTGGCGCTGTAATTTCTTCAGCCAAGACAGCATTACTTCCAAGCAACACCATGGTACTCAACAACAAATCATGTATCCGAAATTTATGCATTTTTTCACTCTCTAAAATTAATTGTCATTTATTTTACAAAAGAGCTTTTAAAAACCTCTTAATTTTGTTATCATATTGACTATATATCTTAGGATTAATTCTTACCTGAAAGATTAAAGATATGAGTACATCAGCATTTACCAGTTACAAACCCCGCCATTTATGGCTTTATGTGATTGCAGCCGTTGCCTCATTGGGCGGTTTGCTTTCCGGATTTGATACCGGCGTTATTTCCGGTGCCTTACTGTTTATTAATGATACTTGGCCGCTTTCCAGCCTTGAAAAAGGTTGGGTTGTCAGCTCAGCCCTTGTCGGTGCTGTCTTAGGTGCCGCCGCCAACGGTGTTTTGGCTGACGTTTATGGTCGCAAAAAGGTCATCATCGCCACCGCAATCATTTTTGCCATTGGTTCGATTCTTTGCGGCTTTGCCACATCGGTTAATTGGTTAATTGCCGGCCGTATGATTTTAGGTTTGGCAATTGGTATGGTTAACTTTGTGGTTCCGCTTTATTTATCGGAAATTTCCCCGCAAAAAGTCAGAGGCATGTTGGTTTCTCTCTACCAATTAGCCATCACGGCGGGAATTTTGTTCTCTTACCTGATAAACCGCGTTTTTGCCTTAAGTGAATACAATTGGCGTTGGATGTTAGGCTCTGGCCTCATTCCGGCACTCATCTTGCTTATCGGCATTAGCTTCTTAGGTGATACCCCGCGTTGGCTTATTTCTAAAAAACGTGAAAAAGAGGCAAAAGACATCTTCCAAAAAATTGAACCCGATGGCAACGCAGACGAGCATATAGCCGAAATCAAATCAACCATAGCTAAATCTGAAAGCTCCAAAAAATCCTCTCAAGCTTTCCAAAGCTGGATGTTAATGCCGATTATTGTTGGTATTGGAATGATGTTCATGCAAATCTGCACCGGTATTAACACCATCATCTATTATACCGCCACCATTTTCCAAGCCGCCGGATTTACGGATACTTTGGGCGCACTTTATGCCACCATTGGTGTTGGCGTTGTCAACTTTGCCATGACCTTTGTCGCCATTTTCTTCACCGACAAGATTGGACGCAAACCTTTGCTCTATGCCGGCTTACTTGGTGTCACCATCAGCCTGTTTGTCTTAGGCGGATCCTTCTACCTCACAGATATTCTAGGCGATAAATTAAAATGGGTGGCTGTTGGCAGCGTTGTCTTTTACATTGCTTGCTTTGCCTTCTCTTTAGGACCGATTGGTTGGATTATTGTTTCCGAAATTATGCCCTTAAAGATAAGAGGCTTGGCAATGAGCATCTGCACCATGGCCAACTTCGGCTTCAACTTTTTGGTAGCCCTCACCTTCCCTGTTTTACTTGAACACATTGGTGAGGCCTATACCTTCTGGATTTTCGGTTTTGTCGGAATTTTCAGTCTTTGGTTCACATTTTTCTACATTCCCGAAACCAAGGGACGCTCACTCGAGCAAATTGAAAAGAATTGGGCCAAACGCCTTCCTGCCCGAAAATTCTAATCACAAAAAAGGCTTTCCCAAAAGGAAAGCCTTTTCTTTTATACCCAATTTTAAAACACACCAAAATAACTATTGCCTTTAAAAAAAACAACTAGTACGATTAAAGTGCAAGATAAATTCTTGCACAAAATTTTAACTTTTTAGGAGTCTCTAATATGAAAAATATCAAATTAATGACTTTAGCTGCTGCCGCAATGTTAAGTTTATCTGCTTGCGCCTCCACCCATCAAGGTGTTGCCAGTGCTCCGTTAGTCGGACCGTTAAAAAGCGATAAAATTGCCAACATCAAAGCTGGTGAAAAAGTAACCGCCGAGTCCAATGCTAAAGTAATTTTGGGTTTCATTACATTAAGCGACGACAACAAATATGCTGATGGTGTTAACTATGCCGGTGAAAGCAGAATTCCGGGCATGAGCATGTTCGATTCTACATCAAAAGTTAAATCAGCAGCAGCATACAAAGCTGTTCAACAATCCGACGCTGACGTATTATTGGCTCCAGTATATGAAACCGAAGTCAATGACTATTTCCTCTGGAAAGATGTCAAAGCCACTGTTAAAGCTTACTCTGGCAAAATTGTTGGTTTCAAAAACAAATAATTTCATATAAAAAAAATACCTCTGTTGCAAAACAGAGGTATTTTTTTGTACTTTTTACCAATTTTGTTTTGAAAGATAGAGCTTGAACTCCGGCAGAGAAAGCGGTTCTTCAAGCACAAAATTTGGCATTGCTTTCCAAGGCTGGCAAAGTTTTAAGTCTTTGTCGAACTCAATCATCAAGGCTCTATCGACTTTTCGACCTGAAAACAAAGACGTATTAGTTGCCCAATAATCATTTAACATTGTCTTATCATCGCTGTATCTTCTTGCAACATCACTGACCCAAAAAGTCAAATAGGTTACCAATTGTTCATCAACATTTGGCAAAGCAAAAGATTGAATAATTGTTTTCTGAAAATTATCCAACAAATCAGTCGGCCAAAGGAGCACACTCCAAACCTCACTTCTGGACCGTTCAACAAAGTGCATCAAATCAGCAAACAAAGAACACCGGCGTTGATATAAATCATCATCCCATTTACCTATAGTTTTAACCTTGTCAAACAAAGCTCCAACATAAGCCCGCAAGAGAACATCCTTAAAGGCAAAAATTTCAGCTTCGACATTTTCTTTTTTGGGATAATGAGGAAGACATTGCAAAAATTTTTCTTCCAAAATCTGATTTTGCTGTTCTTCTTTCTCTAAAAGTGCTTTAAGACCTTCAGGGTAATTTTCCTCTGTCTTCTCACAGAGCAACACTCCGTCCAAATAAACCTTCACAACATAATTCCCCATCACATGGAGCTCAATTTCGGACTTACTCCGTCCCCAAAAAGTTTTTTTGATGAGAGATACAATATCTTTATCACACCCTCTGATTTTAACAGAATTTCCGAATACAAAACTATCTTTTCCTAAGAAAACTTCTTGATAATCTTCTCTGCGTTCGACACGCAATACCTTGGCTTTGCGAATAATAGTTTCCATAAATAAAAGTTTTAAGTGATACAATAATAAAATATTGCCTCACATCATACAAAAAATAGACTTTAATGCAAGTTTTTTTTGCATTGAAAGCTCTGCCCCATGAAGGCAAGCTTGCGAAGCCTGAATGGTATCTCCGCCACAAAAAAAGAACCCGACTTTCATCGGGCTCAATATGAATTGGCGGAGAGAGACGCTAAGTAAAATTGCCCTTAAACGGCAATTTTATCTGTAAGTCCAAT